>NZ_AVPL01000042.1 GCF_000768695.1 Knoellia aerolata DSM 18566 | reverse complement strand
CGGCGGCGGCGGTCCGGCGACGGTGACCGACGACGAGCTCGCGCGCTGGCTCGACGGACCCACCCGGAGCGGCGGCTTCGACGGCGGCCCAGCCGACGCGGAGCACGATGCGGAGCACGATCCGGAGAACGATGCGGAGGGCGACGGCCTGCCGGCGCGCGCCCTCGTCACCGCGGTGTGGGGACCGACGGGCGCCCCGGGGCGGACGACGATCGCCGTGGCCCTGGCGTCCCACCTCGCGGCCCGGGGCGTCCGCACGCTGCTCGTCGACCTCGACACGTGGGGCGCGAGCGTCGCCCAGTACCTCGCCCTCATCGACGAGGCTCCCGGGGTGGCGGCGGCCGCGCGGGCGTCGGAGCAGGGGACGCTCGACCTGGCCGCGCTGTCCCGGGTGGCACCCGAGGTGACGGAAAGGCTGCGGGTACTGACCGGCATACCCACGCCGTCGCGGTGGCCCGAGCTCCGGACCGGTGCGGTCGAGGACATCCTCGAGCAGGCCCGCGGCCTCGTCGACCACGTCGTCGTCGACTGCGGGTTCGCGCTCGAGGACGACGAGGAGCTGAGCTACGACACGGCGGCACCCCGCCGCAACGCGACGACGCTGACCGCGCTGGAGCGCAGCGACTCGCTGGTCGCCGTCGGCGCCGCCGATCCCATCGGGCTCCAGCGACTCGTCCGGGCCGTGCAGGACGTCGGGGTCGTCCCCTCGCCCGTGCCGACCGTCGTCGTCAACAAGGTGCGGGCCTCGGCGACCGGGCCGAGGCCCGAGCGCGCGCTCGCCGACGTGCTCTCCCGGTTCGCCGGGCTCGAGGACCCGATCTTCGTCCCGTGGGCCCCGGAGGAGTGCGACGCGGCGCTGCTCGCCGGCCGCAGCCTCGTCGAGCAGGCGCCGACCGCGCCCGTGACCGCGGCCGTCGCCCGGATCGCCGAGTCGGTCCGGCCCGGCCTCGCGTCCCCGGGTCGGGCCGCTCGTCGCGGCCGGCGAACGCGGTTGCGACGGGGGTCACACCGGTCCGCGTGAGCGCACCCTCGGCCTTTCCGTGCCCGGCACGGGGGTGTGCACCCGTCTGACACGATGGGCACGTGGCCGACCGCATGAGCACCCTCGACAGCAGCTTCCTCGCACTCGAGGAGCCGTCCACGCCGATGCACGTGGGTTCGGTCATGGTCTTCGACGCCCCCGACGAGGGGTTCGACTACGACCGCCTGGTCGGCATCATCGCCCGCCGCATCGCCTACGTGCCGCGCTACCGGCAGCGGGTCCGCAACGTCCCGGGCCGGCTCGCGAACCCGGTGTGGATCGACGACGAGCGGTTCGACGTGACCTACCACGTGCGTCGCTCCGCGCTGCCCCGCCCCGGCGGTGACGAGCAGCTCGAGGAGCTCATCGCGCGGATCCAGCCGCGCCCGCTCGACCGCAGCCGCCCCCTCTGGGAGGTCTACCTCGTCGAGGGTCTCGCCGACGACCGGTTCGCGATCATCACCAAGACCCACCAGGCGCTCGTCGACGGGGTCAACGCCGTCGACATCGCCCACCTCATCCTCGAGGACTCCGAGAGCCCCGGGTCGCAGAGCGTCCACGACACGTGGCGCCCGAGCCGCGAGCCGTCGCAGACCGAGCTCATCGTCAGCGCGCTCGCCGACACGGTGCGCGCGCCCGGGCAGCTCGTCGAGACGGTCCAGTCGGGGATCACCGACGTCAAGACGACCGCCGGGCGGGTCCTCGGCGTGGCCGGCGAGGTGGTCTCCGCGCTGGCTCGGGCGTCGGCGAGCCCGGCTCCCACGTCACCCCTCAACGCCCGCGTCGGGCGGGCCCGCCGCTACGTCATGGTCGGCACCGACCTCGACGACTACAAGAAGGTGCGCTCGCGCCTCACCCAGGGCGCGTTCGCCGACGACGTCAGCATCAACGACGTCATCCTCGCCACGATCACCGGTGCGTTCCGCACCTGGCTGATGATGCGCGGCGAGAGCGTGCACGGCGCCACGACGATCCGGGCCATGGTCCCGGTGAGCGTGCACGACGTCGAGAGCGAGCTGTCCGCAGGCCGCCACCTCACCGCCTGCTTCGTCGACCTCCCGGTCGGCGAGCCCGGGGCCTCGATGCGGCTGCACCAGATCGCGTTCGCCATGCGCCAGCAGATGGAGGCCGGCAGTGCCGTGGGCGCCGACACCCTCGTCGGGCTCGGCGGGTTCGCGCCGCCGACGATGCACACCCTCGCCGCCCGGCTCGGCGGGGCGGTCTCGCGACGGCTGTTCAACGTCGCCATCACCAACGTCCCCGGCCCGCAGCACCCGCTCTTCGTCGCCGGCGCGCAGATGGCCTCGACCTACCCCGTCATGCCGCTCGGGGTGTCCAAGGCGCTCTCGATCGGGCTCACGTCCTATGACGGCGGGGTCTACTACGGGCTCTACGCCGACCGCGACGCGCTGCCGGACGTCGACGTCCTCGGGCAGTCGATCGTGGACTCGCTGCAGGAGCTGCTCGAGGCTCCTCGCTCCCGGACCCGCTGAGAGGACCTGTCGTGCCGATGGTTCGTGTCTACGTCCCCCTCGACCCCGCCGCCCTCGAGGGCCTGCGCCGGCGCGGTGAGGTCGGTCCCGTCCCCGTCAGCGCGCACGCGGCCCTCGACACCGAGGCCCGCACGTCGGGCAAGGACGACGAGGACCGGGAGTACGCCGCGTGGTCGGCCGCCGCCGCCGACGCGGCCGAGCGTGCCCCGGACGGGGGTCGCCGCGTCGTGGCCTCCGCCGACGTCGACACCGCCGTGGTCCGCCGGGAGGACGAGGACGACACCGCCGTCGAGCTCGACGTCGTCGTCGCGCTGTCGCGGATCGCGTCGTTCCACATCGACGAGCAGCCGGGCGGCGAGACGGCCGACCTCCTCTGGTACGACGTCACCGAGCTCGACGACGTCATCGCGCTCGCCGCCCGCCCCACCCCCTGACCGTCCGCCCACCCTCCCCGCGCCCGCCCCGGCTTCCCCAGCGTCCGCAAAGATGGTGGGGATCGCGACCAAGGGTGCGGACGCTGGCAGCCGGGGGGCCCCCAGCGTCCGCCCGGCTTCGCCAGCGTCCGCAAAGATGGTGGGGATCGCGACCAAGGTTGCGGACGCTGGCAGCCGGGGGCGCGAGGGGGTGCGGGAGGGCGTGGGAGCATGGGGGCGAACCCGCCACCCACGGAATCGAGGAAGCAACCGATGGACGCTGTGACCCACGTCCCCGCCCCCACCAACGAGCCCGTCCGCGACTACGCGCCGGGCAGCCCCGAGCGCGCCGCTCTGGAGGTGGCGCTCCTCGAGGTCGGCGGGACCCGCTGGGACCTGCCCCACACCATCGGGGGCGTGCGCGTCGAGGGTCGCGGCACGAAGATCACGGTGCGCCAGCCCCACGCGCACGCCAAGGTCCTCGGCACCCTGCGTGACGCCACGAAGGCCGACGCCACCGCGGCGGTCGACGCCGCCACCGCCGCCGCCCCCGCGTGGCGCGACATGTCCTTCGACGACCGGGCCGCGATCCTGCTCAAGGCGGCCGACCTCCTCGCCGGCCCGTACCGCGCCAAGGTCAACGCGGCGACGATGCTCGGACAGAGCAAGACGGCATACCAGGCCGAGATCGACGCGGCCTGCGAGCTCATCGACTTCTGGCGCTTCAACGTCCACTTCGCCCGCCAGATCCTCGAGGAGCAGCCCCCGGCGAACTCCCCGGGCATCTGGAACCGCACCGACTACCGCTCCCTCGAGGGCTTCGTCTACGCGATCACGCCGTTCAACTTCACCGCCATCGCGGGCAACCTCCCGACCGCCCCGGCGCTCATGGGCAACACCGTCGTGTGGAAGCCGTCGCACAGCCAGCAGCTCGCCGCCCAGTTCCTCCTCGAGATCCTCGAGGAGGCCGGCATGCCCCCGGGCGTCATCAACCTGGTTGCCGGCCACGGCACCGAGGTCTCCGACGTCGTGCTGGGCCACCCGGAGTTCGCCGGCCTGCACTTCACCGGGTCGACGCGGGTGTTCCAGCAGCTGTGGCAGCGGATCGGCGCCAACCTCACGAGCTACCGCCACTACCCGCGCATCGTCGGCGAGACCGGCGGCAAGGACTTCATCCTCGCCCACCCCAGCGCCGACCCCGACGTCGTCCGCACCGCGATGATCCGCGGCGCGTTCGAGTACCAGGGCCAGAAGTGCTCGGCGGCCTCACGCGCGTTCATCCCCCGCAGCATCTGGAAGGTCATCAAGAACGACCTCGTCGGCCTCACCGAGGGCCTGACCATGGGTGACGTCACCGACCTGTCGAACTTCATGGGCGCGGTCATCGACGACCGGGCGTTCGCCAAGCACAAGGCGGCCATCGACCGGGCCAGGGCGACGAGCGGCATCGACGTCGTCGCCGGCGGCAGCTACGACGACTCCGAGGGCTACTTCGTCCGGCCGACGATCATGGTCGGCGAGGACCCGCACGACGAGATCTTCACGACCGAGTACTTCGGTCCGCTGCTCTCGGTGCACGTCTACCCGGACCGCCAGTTCGGCAAGGTCATGGACACCATCGACTCGGCCTCGGCCTACGCCCTCACCGGCTCGATCATCGCCCAGGACCGCGCGGCCGTCGCCGAGGCGAGCCACCGCCTCCGCTTCGCGGCGGGCAACTTCTACGTCAACGACAAGCCGACCGGCGCGGTCGTCGGCCAGCAGCCGTTCGGCGGTGGACGCGCGTCGGGCACGAACGACAAGGCGGGTTCGGCCCAGAACCTCCTGCGCTGGACGAGCCCGCGCTCGATCAAGGAGACGTTCGTGCCGCCGAAGCAGCACACCTACCCGCACATGGGCTGACGCCCGTTGTCCGACTGATGGCGCATGGCGGTCACGTCCGCCGGCCGAGGGCCCACCCGGGTGAACGCCATGCGCAATCAGTCGGGGGGGGCACCCGGGGTGAACGCCACGCGCAATCAGTCGGGGGGTCAGCCGGGGTGAACGCCGTGCGCAATCAGTCGGGGCGGGTCAGCCGAGGCGCCGGTGGAGCAGGCGGGTCTCGATGTCCGCCGCTGACGTCAGCGGCTCGGCGCCGGCCTTCTCCAGCCGCCCACCGATGAGGGGCACACCCGCCCGCAGGTCCGCCTCGAGCTCGTGCACGCTGCCAGAGTCGGTGGGGGACAGGCGGATCCAGCCCTTCAGCGTCATCGGTGCGCCCTTGACGTGGAGGTTGAGGTCGGCCACCCGACGACCGTCCGGGTCGGCCGGTCCCCAGGTCTGCACCTCGACGATGGTGAGGGTGGCGCCGACGAACGAGCGGGCGAACTCGGGCAACCCGTCCGCGGGGAGGTGGCGCTCGGTGGTGATCACCGTGCGGTCACCCCGCATGGTGACGTCGGCGCTCCACCGGCCGGTCGTCGTGGCGTCACACTTCTCGTCCTGGAAGGCCGGGTCGCTCATCACGGCGAACACCGCCTCTGGGGAGGCGGGGTACTCGGCTCGGTGGGTGAACTTCACGAAGGGCTCCTCACGTGGTGGGACCCCCGATCCTGCCACCGCACCGGCTCACCCGAGCCGCAGTGCCGCCGCGAGGACCTCGAGGTCCTCTCGTGACTCGCCGATCCGGGCCAGCAGCCGGTCACGCCGTCGCCGGTGCTGGACGGCGACGGCGTCGAGCTCGGCCTGCAGGGCACGCACCTGCGCATCGCGCTCGCCCACGGTGCGCGGGTCGGCCTCGCCGGTCACCCCCCACGCCGGGAGCACCCGGCCCTCGGCGACGACCAGCCCGCGCTCGGCGGCGGCGTCGACCACCGCCCGGGCCCGCGCCTGGAGCTCGCTCAGCTCCGCGGCATACGTCTGGAGCGCCTCGCCCACCTGCTCGGTGTGGCGCCCGACGTCGGTGAGCGCGGCCATCGCCCGCCGACCCTGCTTGCGCGTGCGCACCGAGGTCGACGTGCCCCAGATCTCACCCAGAGAGGCGTATGCCGTCCTGCCCCGTCCCTCGACCACCGCCAGCTCGCGGCCCACCCGACGGGCCGTCGCGCCGGCCGCGGCCAGGGAGGCGGGGTCCCCGGGGACGGGGAGCCTCATCGCTGCTCGGTCCTCACGGGTCCGTCGTCCACCACCGGGTGGCGGGCGGCGGATCGGGCGATGGTCGACCGGTGCTGGGCCACGACCTCGTCGACCGCCCGGAGCACGTCGGCGACCTGGTCGACCCAGGCGTCGACAGCGCGCTGCGGGTCGGGCTCGCCCATGACGACGAGGCAGGACAGGAGGTCGTCCTCGGCGCCGGCGAGGCCCTGGCCGACCTCCCCGAGGTCGGCACCCACCGCGGCGAGCGCCTGGGTGTCCACCGGCCGTCGCACGTCGTCACTCTAGTGCTCACCCGCCACAGCTCCGGTCCCTCATCCACAGTCCCGCGGGGGTGGGTAGTCTCGGTGGAGGACACAGGGACGTGTCCCGCCGAGGCATCGGCGACGCCGCGACGCAAGGATCTGCAGCGCACATGACGGAGTCATCGGTCCAGCCCCGATCGGCCACGCTCGCCGCCATCGACACGGCGTTCGCCGCCCTCGACCCACGGCCCGACGGCATGGTCGTCGTGGGCCGCTACTTCCGGCACGTCCCCGACGAGGAGCTCAGCGCGCGACCGCCGCGGACCCTCGCCGGCGCGGTGAAGTCGCACCTCGAGCTGGCCCAGTCGCGCCGGCCCGGCCAGGCGGCCGTCCGCGTGTTCAACCCGACGACCGACAGCGACGGGTGGTCGAGCTCCCGCACCGTCATCCAGGTCGTCACCGACGACATGCCCTTCCTCGTCGACTCCGTCACCGGGGCCATCGTCCAGCGAGACCTCGACATCCACCTCGTCGTCCACCCGCAGCTGCGCGTGCGCCGCGACGCGTCGGGCGAGCTGGTCGAGACGTGCGACGAGGACTGTGCCGGGCCGGTGTCCGAGGCGCCGGACGTGCTCTCGGAGTCGTGGATCCTCCTCACCATCGACCGCCTGGGCGACGAAGCCGCGCGTGACGAGCTCGCGGCCACCCTCGAGGACGTCCTCGCCGACGTGCGTGGAGCCGTCACCGACTGGCCGACGATGCGCACCCGCTGCCTCGTCATCGCCGCCGAGCTCGAGGGCGCACCGCCGCGCGGGGTCGACAAGGACGAGGTCACGCAGGCGATCGCCTTCCTGCGCTGGATGGCCGACAACCACTTCACCTTCCTCGGCTACCGCGAGTACGCGCTCGAGGAGACCCCGGAGGGTGACGTCATCCGGCCCCTCGGCGGCACCGGCCTCGGCGTCCTGCGGCAGGACCCCCCGGCGGACAAGAAGCTGATCCCGCTCTCGCCGCAGTCCAGCCGCAAGGCGCGCGAGAAGGGGGTGCTCGTCCTCACCAAGGCGAACTCGCTCTCGACCGTGCACCGGCCGGCATACCTCGACTACGTCGGCATCCGCAGCTACGCCGCCGACGGGACCACGTTGGGGGAGCGGCGCTTCCTCGGGCTCTACGCCTCCACCGCCTACACCGAGTCCGTGCTGCGGCTCCCGGTCGTCGCCGAGAAGGTCAAGGCCGTCGTCGACCGCTCGGGGCTGGCCCCGGACTCGCACACCGGCAAGGACCTCGTCGAGGTCCTCGAGACCTACCCCCGCGACGAGCTCATCCAGGCCTCGCCCGACCAGCTCTTCGAGACGGCGATGGCCGTGGCGCAGCTCCAGGAGCGCCGCCGCACCAAGCTCTTCCTGCGCGAGGACGACTTCGGCCGCTTCGTCTCCTGCCTGGTCTACATCCCGCGCGACCGCTACAACACCGGGGTGCGCACGAGGATGGCCGCCATCCTCAAGGACGCGTTCGGCGGCGAGAGCGTCGAGTTCACCGCCCGGGTCAGCGAGCGGGCGCTGTCGCGCCTGCAGTTCGTCGTGCGGGTCCCGGTGGGGGAGCGGGTCCGTCACCTCGACGAGGAGCAGCGCTCCGACCTCGAGCGCCGGCTCGTCGAGGTGAGCCGCACCTGGGCGGACCGGCTCGGCGACGGGCTGCGCGACCGCCTCGGCGAGGTCGAGGGCGACCGGCTGCTCGACCGCTTCGGGCGCGGCTTCCCGACGAGCTACGAGGAGACGTTCTCGGTCGTCCAGGGCGTCGCCGACCTCCAGCACCTCGACCGCCTCGGTGACGGGCGGCGCACGAGCGTCGCGCTCTACCGGCCCAGCGACTCACCCGAGAACATCCGACGCTTCAAGCTGTTCCGCGTCGACCCCCTCTCGCTCACCGACATCCTCCCGATCTTCACGGACATGGGTGTGGAGGTCGTCGATGAGCAGCCCTACGAGGTGATGCGGTCCGACGGTGTCCTGCTGCACGTGTACGACTTCGGGATGCGGGTCCAGAACTCCGAGATCTGGTCGCGGGTGGCGCACGAGGAGCTGCGTGACCTCTTCGAGAGCGCCGTCCTCGCCGTCTGGGACGGACGCGCCGAGTCCGACGGGTTCAACCAGCTCGTCCTGGCCGCCCGGCTGACCTGGCGCCAGGTCGTCGTGCTCCGCACGGTCGCCAAGTACCTCCGCCAGACCCAGGCCACCTTCAGCCAGTCCTACTTCGAGGACGCCCTCGTCTCGAACCCGGCCATCGCCGCCGACCTCGTCGCCTTCTTCGAGGCACGCTTCGACCCCGACCGCGAGGGCGACGTCGACGCCCGGGCCGCGGAGGAGGGTGAGATCGCCGAGCGGGTCATCGGCGCCCTCGACAACGTCAGCTCGCTCGACGAGGACCGCATCATCCGGTCCTTCCTCGCCGTCATGCGCGGCACGCTGCGCACGAACTTCTTCCAGGTCGTGTCGGGCGGACCCAAGCCCTACGTCTCGCTCAAGCTCGACCCCACGGCCATCCCCGACCTCCCGGCCCCGCGGCCGGCCTTCGAGATCTGGGTCTACAGCCCCCAGGTCGAGGGCGTGCACCTGCGGTTCGGCTCGGTCGCGCGCGGAGGCCTGCGGTGGAGCGACCGCCGCGAGGACTTCCGCACCGAGATCCTCGGGCTGGTCAAGGCGCAGATGGTCAAGAACGCCGTCATCGTCCCCACCGGCTCGAAGGGCGGCTTCTACGCGAAAAAGCTTCCCGACCCGACGGTGTCACGCGAGGCCTGGCTGGAGGCGGGGAAGTCCGCCTACCGCACCTTCATCTCCGCGCTGCTCGACGTCACCGACAACCGCGACGGCACCGACATCGTGCCGCCCGAGCGGGTGGTCCGGCACGACGGCGACGACTCCTACCTCGTCGTCGCCGCCGACAAGGGCACGGCGACGTTCTCCGACCTGGCCAACGGCGTCGCGCAGTCCTACGGCTTCTGGCTCGACGACGCGTTCGCCTCCGGTGGCTCGGCCGGCTACGACCACAAGGCCATGGGCATCACCGCCCGAGGCGCGTGGGAGTCGGTCAAGCGGCACTTCCGCGAGATGGGCGTCGACACGCAGTCCGAGGACTTCACCGTCGTCGGCATCGGCGACATGAGCGGCGACGTCTTCGGCAACGGCATGCTCCTCTCCGAGCACATCCGCCTCGTTGCGGCGTTCGACCACCGCCACGTCTTCATCGACCCCGAACCCGTTGCCGCGCAGTCGTTCCCGGAGCGCAAGAGGCTCTTCGAGCTGCCGCGCTCGTCGTGGGACGACTACGACAGGTCGCTGATCTCCGAGGGTGGCGGCGTGTTCTCGCGCTCCCTCAAGGCCATCGAGATCACGCCCCAGATGCGCGCAGCCCTCGGGCTGGCCGACGACGTCGCGACCATGACCCCCACCGAGCTCATCCACGCGGTGCTGCTCGCCGAGGTCGACCTGCTGTGGAACGGCGGGATCGGCACCTACGTCAAGGCGTCCTCCGAGGACCACCTCTCGATCGGCGACCGCGCCAACGACGCCATCCGCGTCGACGGCAGGCAGCTGCGCGTCCAGGTCGTCGGTGAGGGCGGCAACCTCGGGCTCTCCCAGCTCGGCCGCATCGAGGCCGCCCTCTCCGGGGTGCGGGTCAACACCGACGCCATCGACAACAGCGCCGGCGTCGACACGTCCGACCACGAGGTCAACATCAAGATCCTCCTCGGCGACGTCGTGCGCCGCGGCGACCTGACCATCGAGGAGCGCAACACGCTGCTCGCCTCGATGACCGACGACGTCGCCGAGCACGTGCTGCGCGACAACTACGAGCAGAACGTGCTCCTCGGCAACGCGCGCGCCCAGGAGCTGTCGATGGTGCCGGTGCACGTGCGGCTCATGCGCTGGCTCGAGAAGCGCGGTGAGCTCGACCGTTCGCTCGAGTTCCTCCCGAGCGACGCCGAGATCGCCAAGCGGGTGTCGGAGGGCGTGGGCCTGAAGTCACCCGAGTTCTCGGTGCTCGTCGCCTACGCGAAGCTGGCGCTCAAGAAGGACATCCTCGAGAGCGACCTCCCGGACGACCCGTACTTCGCGGCGACCCTGGCCGACTACTTCCCGCAGGCACTGCGGGAGACGTATGCCGACGAGCTCGGCCGCCACCCCCTCAAGCGCGAGATCATCACCAACTCGGTCGTCAACTCCATGGTCAACCGGGGCGGCATCACCTTCGTCTTCCGGACCCAGGAGGAGGCGGCCGGCAGCCCCGAGCAGGTGGCGCGAGCCTTCATCGTGGCGCGCGAGGTCTTCGGCCTGCGTGCCTACGTCGAGCAGGTCGAAGGGCTCGACAACGTCCTGCCGACGGCCGTGCAGACCAGGCTCTACCTCGAGTTCCGCCGGCTGCTCGACCGGTCGGTCCGGTGGCTGCTCGCCGCCCGACCCGGGACCCTCGACATCACGACCGAGGTGACGCGACTCGGGCCCGTGGTGGCCGAGCTCGCGCCGCGGATCCCCGACCTGCTCCAGGGCAGCGAGCGCGAGCGCGTCATCGCCCAGACGACGGGCTGGGAGGACGACGGGGTCCCCGAGGACCTCGCCGCACGGGCCGCGACCCTGCTCGACAGCTACTCGCTGCTCGACGTCGTCGAGATCGCCTCCGACCTCGACCGCACCCCGGGGGACGTGGCCGAGGTGTACTTCAAGATGTCGGAGCGCTTCGGGATCGACGGGATGCTCAACCGCGTGGCGCAGC
The DNA here is from genome assembly GCF_000768695.1 of Knoellia aerolata DSM 18566. Classification (GTDB taxonomy): domain Bacteria; phylum Actinomycetota; class Actinomycetes; order Actinomycetales; family Dermatophilaceae; genus Knoellia; species Knoellia aerolata. Next base: position 20,116 of record NZ_AVPL01000042.1, on the reverse strand, counting down.
TCGCGCGCGACGACCGGTGGGACGCGCTCGCCCGTGGCGCCCTGCGCGACGACCTGTATGCCGTCCTCGAGGCCTACACCCGCAACGCCTTCGAGGCCGAGGCCGAGGTCGACCTCGACGGTGACGGCGTGGTCAGCGCCGACGAGCGGATCGAGTCGTGGTGCCGGTCCAACAAGGACGGCGTCGCTCGGGCCGAGAGCCAGCTCACCGGCATCCTCGGGCTGGAGAAGCCGACGATCGCCGCCCTGTCGGTCGCGCTCCGCTCGCTGCGCTCGGTGGTCCGGACGGGGAGCTGACCGGGCAGGACCTAGGCTCGGCGCGTGAGCACCCTCGCCGACTCCCTCCGGTCCTCGACGACGCTCGAGGACCACGAGATCGAGTGGGTGCACCTCGTCGTCGGGGACTGGCAGCTCATCGCCGACCTGTCCTTCGCCGACCTCGTGCTCTGGGTCCCCTCGGGCCTCGACGGCTGGCGGGCGGTGGCGCACGTGCGGCCCAACACCGGCCCGATGGTCTTCTACGACGACGTCGTGGGGCGGAGCTCCGGCAGCGCGCGCGACCCGATGCTCTCCGAGGCCTTCCGGCACCAGCGGATCGTCGACGGTCGCGAGCCGGAGCGCCAGGACGAGATGGCGGTACGGGAACGGGCCGTCCCGGTCGTGCGCCAGGGGCGCTCGCTCGCGGTGATGACCCAGCACACCAACGTGCTGGGCGGCCGCACCCCGAGCCGTCTCGAGCTGACCTACCGACAGCTCGCCGGGTCGCTCACCCGGATGATCGCCGCGGGGGAGTTCCCCAGCCCGTCCGCGCCGACGGGCGCCCGGCGCGGCGCGCCCAGGGTCGGTGACGGGGTCGTCCACCTCGACATCGAGGGCGCCGTGCTCTACGCGAGCCCCAACGCCATCAGTGCCATCCACCGACTGGGGCACCGAGGCGACGTCATCGGCGAGGTCCTCGCGACCGTGGTCGCCGACCTGCTGCAGACCTCCGGCTCGACCGTCGATGAGTCCCTGGCGGTCGTGACCACCGGGCGCGCGCCGTGGTGGACCGAGGTGTCGACGACGTCGGCCAGCGTGACCATGCGTGCCATCCCGCTCACCGACGGCGGTCAGCGCGACGGGGCGATGCTCCTGCTGCGAGACGTGTCCGAGCTGCGGCGGCGCGAGCAGGAGCTCATCACCAAGGACGCGACGATCCGCGAGATCCACCACCGGGTGAAGAACAACCTCCAGACGGTGGCCGCTCTGCTGCGGCTCCAGTCCCGCCGACTGCCCGACGAGGCCGCGCGCAACGCGCTCGACGAGGCCGTGCGTCGGGTCGGGACGATCGCGCTCGTCCACGAGACCCTCAGCCGGGGCATCGACGAGACCGTCGACTTCGACGAGATCGCGGTGCGGGGCCTGCGGGCCGTCGTCGACGTCGCGGTCACGGAGCACCCGGTCGAGTCCACCGTCCGGGGGTCGTTCGGACGGATGCGGGCCGAGGACGCCACCTCGCTCGCGATGATCGTCTCCGAGATCGTGCAGAACGCGGTCGAGCACGGGCTCACCGCCGGCGGCACGATCACGGTGGAGGTCGAGCGGGCCGAGGTCGAGCCCGGTGTCGAGGGTCTCACCGTCTCGATCACCGACGACGGCACCGGGCTGCCGGCGGGCTTCCGGCCGGTCCGGGCCGGGCTCGGGACGCGGATCGTCACCTCGCTCGTCCAGGACCTGCAGGGCCGGATCCGGTGGGAGCCCGCGACGCCGCGGGGCACCCGGGTCGAGTTCACCGCGCGGCTCCGCCCGCTCTCACGCTGACCGCCGCGCCCGCCGGGCACACAAGTACGGCCTCGCCGCAATGGCGAGGCCGTCGAGCTGTCGTGCGTTGGGTCAGCCGGCGCGTCGAGCGCGAGCGTTGCGTCGCTTGAGCGCGCGGCGCTCGTCCTCGGAGAGTCCGCCCCAGACACCGGCGTCCTGTCCGGACTCCAATGCCCACTTGAGGCAGGTGTCGACGACGTCGCAGCGGCGGCAGACGGCCTTGGCCTCCTCGATCTGCATGATCGCCGGGCCGGTGTTCCCAATCGGGAAGAACAGCTCGGGATCCTCATCGAGGCAGGCAGCGCGGTCGCGCCAATCCATGGGTGGTGCTCCTGTCAGTGGAGTTCAGGTGGGCTGGCCGCTTGCCGGCGTGGGCAAGGACCAGGAGAGCTTGCGTCCTTGCAAACCACATCGGACGTGACACACAGACGTCCGATCCTTCAGTCTAGACCCCTGGACCCAATTAAGCACGGGTTGAGTGGTAGGAGTTCGTGGGCGCCGCCGGAGGTGACCGGAGGACGCACACCTGGGCCGAACGGAGGTCCCGCACCGTCAACGTCCCATGTCACGAGGGTGTTCCGCCAGCCCCATCCCATGGTCCTGGCCCGCGCCCGGGCGCCGGGGCCCCGACGACGCGAGCGACCTGGACCTCGACGTGGCGCCGCCCGCTGACCCACAGGGCCCGCCCGGGGACCGCCGCCACCCCGCGCGGCGCGCGGATCCCGAAGGGCTCGCCGTCGCTCGGCACCCGCGGCCCGAGCAGCACGCCGCGCTGGGCGCGGGCCACGTCCGGCACGACCCCGCGGAACCGGGTGACGACCTCCGGAGGCGTCGTGGCGACCACGAGCGCACCACCGTCGCGGTCGACCAGGGCCGCGATCTCGTGCAGGACCGGCTCGACCGGCGTCCCCTCGAGACGTTCGGCGTCGTCGACGAGGACGACGAGGTCGGGGTGGGCGCGCCGCGCGTCGAGGAGAGCCCGGGGTTCCCACGGGTCGACGACGACCGCGCCCTCGACGGTGGCGCCGACGAGACCGCGCGCGGACTCGACCACCGCGACGGTCCACCCGGCGTCGGCGGCGGACGCTCCGAGGGTCGCCAGGGTGGTCGACCGCCCGGATCCGGCGTGACCGGCCACGAGGATGCGGCGTCCGAGCTCGAGGTCCACCCACGCGACTCCTCCGGTCTCCGCCGACACCCCGACGACGAGGAGCGAGGAACAGGTGCGGACGGTGCCGCGGTGCTCCCGAAGGAGGGCGTGGAGGTCGACGTGGGTGGGAAGGCGCGGCACCGGGGGAGGCCGTGGGGCCCCCGGGTCGGGCGGTGAGGCCTCGGCCGCCGGGTCGCGCCGGGCGAACTGCACCTCGAGCCGGTCGCCCAGCCGGACCGCCCTCCCGGGCGCGCGGCTGGAGGGGAGGTCGCGAGGTGACAGGCCGGCATACGTCGCGTCCGAGGGGTCGGACAGCGCGAGGAGGAAGGTCTCGCCGGCGACGGAGCCCACGCGGCCGGTGAGCAGGCTGCGGTCGCCGGTGACGACGGCGCGCAGCGTGCCGCCGCTCGACCGGAGCAGGTCGAGCAGCTCGTCGCGCAGGCCCCCGGCGTCGGGGTCTCCGTCGGGCTCGAGCCGGTCCCACCCGTCGACGAGCAGCACGGTGGTCGGCCCGCGGCCGGTGGTCGTGGGCTCGCCGAGCTGCCGCAGCCGGGCGAGGAGGCGGCGGACCCGCGAGACGTCGTCCGCCGCCACGACTGCTCCGACGTGGGGCAGCGACTCGAGGTCGGCGAGCTCGCCACTGGTGTCGATGGCGTGGAGGTGGACGTCGGAACCGGGGACGGCGACGTACGAGGCGAGGACGGTGCGCAGGCACGCGGTGCGCCCCGACCGTGGGCCACCCGCCACGAGCCAGTGACCGCCGGTGTCGCGGTGGACGAGGGCGTGCTGGCGCTGCTCACCCGGCACGTCGACGAGGCCGACCCCGTCGACGCCCACGGCGTCCACCCCGACCGACTCGGGCAGCGGCGGGAGCCACGGCCGATGAGGGGCGCGAAAGCCGCTGAGCCGCAACGCCTCCTGTGCCCCCTCCGCGATCGCGGCGAGGGAGTCCGGGGCGGCGTCGCCGTCGGCGGCACCGACGCTCACCCGGCGGGACGACACCGCGACCCCGGTGGGGGTCCCGTCGGGGGCCACGACCTCGAGCCGGGTCGTGAAACGCTCGGCGCCCTGCCCGACGCGGGCGGCCTGGAACTCGTCGAGGTCGCCGTCGCCACCGCGGGCGAAGCCGCGCCCCGGGCGGTCGACGCGGACGTGCGCCGCGTCGGGGGCGTCGATGACGTCGGTCGAGTCGGCGACGTCCCGCACGCGCATCGCGATCCGGAGGTTGACGTTGGCCTGGATGTCGGAGGTCACGGCGCCGGCCGGCCGCTGGGTCGCGAGGACGAGGTGCACCCCCAGGGAGCGCCCCACCGCCGCGAGGGACACGACGCCGTGGACGAAGTCCGGCAGCTCGTCGGCGAGCTGGCGGAACTCGTCGATGACGATGACGAGACGGGCCAGCCCGCCCGCTCGACGGCGGTGGTCGTCGTAGTCGCGGGCCCCCGACGCGGCGAGCAGGCGCTCCCGACGGGTGATCTCGGCCCGGAGGCTCGTGAGGGCACGCCGCGACAGCCCGTCGTCGAGGTTGGTCACCATCCCGACCGTGTGGGGGAGCCCGGCGCAGCCGCCGAACGCCGCCCCGCCCTTGTAGTCGATGAGCACGAAGGTCAGGTCGGCCGGTGAGCACTCCAGGGCCAGGGAGGTGACGAGGGTGCGAAGCAGCTCGGACTTCCCCGACCCGGTGGTCCCGCCGATGAGCACGTGCGGTCCGTCGGCGGCGAGGTCGACCACCCAGTCGTCGCCGGCGACCCGGCCGAGGCGCGCGACCGGCCGACCGGTGCCCTCCCGCCAGTGCCTCGCCAGCGCCGGGCCGGACGGTGCCGTCGGAGTGCCCAGCCACGGCAGGAGGTCGAGCAGGTCGACCGTGGCGGGGACCCGGTCGGCATCGCCGGACGCGTCGACGAGCGCTGCCAGCGAGCGAGCGAGCCGCTCACCCCACCACCACTGCACCCGGTCGGGCGTGAAGGTCGCGACCGGGTCGGCGCCGTCGACGTCGAGTCGCGCCGATCCTGCGCGTCCGCCCCGAGCGAGGTCGAGGACGGCGCCGCAGGACGCGGGGAGGCCGGCAGCCGTCCGGGCACCCGCGAGGCACCACACGCCGAGGTCCCGACCGCGCTCGAGCAGGTCGACGAGGTCGCTCGCGCCGACGCCGACGCCGACGCCGCTCGCGCCGAGGCCGCCCCCGTCGGGCAGGACGACGAGGACCAGCGCGGGGTCGCACGGGGCTCCTCGCGCACGCGCGGCCTCGCGCGTGGTGACGACGCGGCGGAGCGCCTCGAGACACGCCTCCCACGATCCGTATGCCGTCGTGTGCGGCAGCCAGCGCGCCCACCCGAGCGCCCCACCGGTGCCGTCCTCGGACTCCGATGCCGGCCCCGACGCCGCGCCCGCAGCGGCCACGACGACGAGCCGGACGTCTCGAGGGGAGTGCAGCGTCGCGACCTGCCCGAGGACGTGGGCGAGGACCTCCTCGACGTCGGCGAGGGGTCCGGCCACACCGAGCCCCCGCACCGCACCCAGGTCCACCTCGACCGGGAGGTCGCCGAGCGTGGCGTGCTCGGCGCTGCCCGCGGACGTCACCCACCCGGTGCGCGAGGGCAGGGCGCCGACACCGAGTCGGACCCTGCCGACGTCCGCACCGCCGGGTCGGCGCTCCCAGATCCGGGTGCCCGGACCGGTCGCGACGGCGAGCACGGTGGCCGGGTCCGGGGCGTCGTGCCACCGCGCCTCGCGTTCGAGGTCGTGCCACGTCGCGAGCTCGGCCCGCCGCTGCTCCAGCTCCTCGCCGTGGAGGGCGAGGGCGCGGGTGTGCTCACGTCTCCCGCCCCACCGGTCGCCGACGACCGTGCCGACGAGCATCAGCGGGGAGAGCAGGGCGAAGGCGAGCAGCTGCGGGCCGAAGAGGACGGCGAGCAGCCCCGCGAAGGGCAGGGGGAGGGCGGCGGCCACCCACGGGACGCGACCCCGGTGCGGTGGCGTCGGCGGGGTGGGCGCGGTGACCGTGGCGCGGACCTCCGGCGTCCTCGCGCGCGGTGAGCGGTTGACGGCGACCCTGCCGTCGCCGCGCACGCGGGTCGGAGCGGTCGCCCCCGACCCACGCACCAGGCGCAGCAGCGAGTCACCGGCCGCGATGAGCCCCGACCCGTCCACGTCGATCCACCCGCCGGGCTCCAGCACGACGTCCCCGCACCGCGTGCCGTTGGTCGAGGAGAGGTCGGTGACGCGGACGCCGTGGTCGGTCGGCTCGACCAGGACGTGCCGACGGCTGAGGCGAGGGTCCGCGAGGCTGAGCCCCGAGCCGGCGGCCCGTCCCACGACGACGCCTTGGGACGTGACCGGCACGCGTCGTCCCGCGTCCGGTCCGGCCACGACGACGAGGTCCACGGGGGCCGTGACCGCGGGGCGCCCGACCCGGCCACCGCCGACCACCACGGTCGCGCCGTGCACCAGGGGCGGCACCCCGACGCGGGCCTCGGCGCCCACGACGACCCCGCCGCACGACGCGACCAGAGGCGGCACCGTCGGCGAGACGTCGAGCAGCTGCTCCACCAGGGGGACGAGGTCCGCCCAGGTCGACCCGGCCGGAGCGGTGACACGCACGTCGACCCCGCTCGCCCGTCGTCGCGGGAGTCGCAGCGTGAGGTCCAGCTCGATCGGGCACGCCATGACCGGCACGCTAGGACGGACTCGACGGGCGGCCGTCGACTTCTCCACAGCCTGCCCCGTCCCGCGACACGCCCCGGACGGGACATCGCCCGAAGCGCACCCGGTGCGGTCGAACGCGGCCATGATGTGTGCGTGGACCCGACGCGACCCGCCCGCCCCTGGCACGCGCTCACCGCCGTCGTCACGTGGGCGGCCCTGCTCCTCCAGCTCGTGCTCGTCATCCGCGGTGGGGTGGTCCTCGACGAGGTGACGCCACCCGCCCTCGGGACGCGGCTCGTCCGCTTCATCTCCTACTTCACCGTCCTCACCAACCTCCTCGTCGCCGTCACGACGACGACGCTCGCCCTGGGACAGGACAGGTTCCCCCGGTGGTGGAGGGTGCTGCGGCTCAACGCGGTCGTCGGCATCGCCGTCACCGGCCTCGTCCACTGGTTCCTGCTGCGGCCGCTGCTGGACCTGAGCGGCGCCGACCGGTTCGCGGACACGCTGCTCCACGTCGTGGGCCCGCTGCTCGCCGTCGTCGGCTGGCTCGTCTTCGGTCCCCGCGGCCGGGCCGACCGCGGGCTGCTGGTGCCCTCGCTCGTCTACCCGCTCGGGTGGCTGGCCTACACCCTCGTGCACGGCGCAGTCGCCGGTTGGTACCCGTACCCGTTCCTCGATGTCGGTCTGCACGGCTACCCGCGGGCGCTGCTTGCCTGCGTGGGAGTGGCGGTGCTGCTCGTGGCGCTCACCGAGGGGGCCATCCGGCTGGATCGGCGGCTCCCCGGCGAACAACCTGACCCTTTCGGGTCCGCAAAGATGACCCGGAGGGGTGGCGCCTCTTTTCCCCGTTCCCCGGACGACCATCGGGTGTGAGCGGAACACTCGGGCTGACAGGGGCTCTGTCGCGAAGCAGCGATCCTCCCGACGCCGCGATGGGACTCCGGAAGGGGTCGTCATGCACCGCCTCGCCTCGCGTCTCGGCAAAGCCGTCGCGCTGACCGCAGCCCTGGGTCTGGCCACCGCCACCACCGCGGCCGCCCACGAGTGCTACAACGCCAGCCGCTCCGCCCAGGGCAACCTCAAGGCCGGGACGCAGTCGAACACCTGGTTCACCCTCGTCGTGGCCGACGCGATCGCCGGCGACGCCGAGTCCGGTCTCATCACCCCGCAGCAGGCCGCCTGCATCACCGGGGCCTACGCGGCCACCGGGGCTCCGGCGTCCTTCACCATCAAGGTCGTCGGAGGCAAGGACGGCCTCCTCGCCGGAGGCGTCACCAACCACGAGATCCTCATGAACGGCAAGGGCATCGACCACGCCTTCGTGGCGTACGGCGACGCCATCTTCGGCTCCTACGCCGCCTGCGGGGTCGCGTTCTGACGAAAGCGTGGCGGGTGGCCGTGCAGGGACGGCCACCCGTCCTTCGTCGTCCCAGAGCGCGCCCGCTCGGCCCACGGGTGGTGGGCGGGCGGCATACCGGCACGTACTCTTGGCTCTTGTGGCCACCGACTTCCAGCAAGAGATCAAGGACCTGCGCACGACGATGACGTCCGTGCGTGACGTCACCGACCTGACCGCGCTCCAGGCGACGATCGCCGACCTCGAGGAGCAGGTGGCGGCGCCCGACCTCTGGGACGACCAGGAGAAGGCGCAGGCCGTCACCTCCGCCCTGTCCCGGGCCAAGTCCGAGTACGAGCGGGTCACCGGGATGGACACCCTCGTCGACGACCTCGAGGCGCTCGTCGAGATGGGCCAGGAGGAGAACGACGCCGAGACCCTGGCCGAGGCCGAGAAGGAGCTCGTCAAGGTCAAGAAGGCCGTCGGCGAGCTCGAGGTCCGCACCCTGCTCAGTGGTGAGTGGGACGAGCGCGCGGCCGTCGTCACCATCCGCGCCGGCGCCGGTGGCGTCGACGCCGCCGACTTCGCCGAGATGCTCATGCGCATGTACCTGCGCTGGGCCGAGCGCCACGGCTACCCGACCAAGGTCATGGACACGTCCTACGCGGAGGAGGCGGGCATCAAGTCCGCGACCTTCGAGGTCAGCGTCCCCTACGCGTTCGGCAACCTCTCCGTCGAGGGCGGCACCCACCGCCTCGTGCGGATCAGCCCGTTCGACAACCAGGGCCGCCGCCAGACGAGCTTCGTCGCCGTCGAGGTCATCCCGCTCATCGAGGGCACCGACAGCATCGAGATCCCCGACAACGACCTCAAGATCGACGTCTTCCGCTCCTCCGGCCCGGGCGGGCAGTCGGTCAACACGACCGACTCCGCGGTGCGCATGACGCACCTCCCGACCGGGACCGTCGTCTCGATGCAGAACGAGAAGTCGCAGATCCAGAACCGTGCCGCCGCGCTGCGCGTCATGCAGTCGCGCCTCCTCCTGCTCAAGCGCGCCGAGGAGGCCGCCGTCAAGAAGGAGATGGCCGGTGACGTCAAGGCGAGCTGGGGCGACCAGATGCGCTCCTACGTCCTCAACCCCTACCAGATGGTCAAGGACCTGCGCACCGACTACGAGACCGGCAACCCGACCGCGGTCTTCGACGGTGACATCGACGGCTTCATCGAGGCCGGCATCCGCTGGCAGATCGCCCAGCGCAAGGCAGACGCCTGATCCCGCTGCGGGACACTGAGATCGAGGACGAACGATGACGTATGCCGTGCAGCTCCTCCCGGGCGGACCGGCCGACTGGTCGGCGTGGCAGGCCGACCTCACCGTCCGCATCCGCCGGCTCGGCAAGGACGAGGACGTGGTCATCGACGTGCCCGGCCTGGCCCGGCCGCACCTCACCCGGAAGGCCCGGCTGTTCGGGCTCATCCCGGCGCAGTACACCGACACCTCGCCGTGGGTCCGCGTCCGGCGCGACGAGGACCACGCCGTCGCGGAGCTGGTGGGCAGCGAGAGCTTCGGCGGCGACTTCCTCCTCTCCGCAGACGAGGAGCGCCGGCTCGACGAGCTGGGCTGGCGCCGACCCGGCAGCGACCTCATCGTCGACCGGATCTGGACCCGCTGGTTCCCCGACGACGTGACGCACGCGGCATACCTCCCGAAGGCCGAGGCGGGCGCGGCGGCCGACCTCGTGACGCGCACCGTGCGCGACGTCCTCGGTGCCGCCAAAAGCTGACCCGAAGGCCGTCCCCAAAGGGCCATGACCGGTAGTTGACAGGGTCCGGGACTGTTACGCTTGCCAGCGAACAGCCTTGTGCACCAACGCTTTTCGCCAGATGTCCCCTTCGGACCACGTGGCCCGCCCGACACTCCCGGTCGAATCCCTTGTGTCACCGATCGATGCACCCATACGTTGCAGCCACTCCCGCTGCACCAGGCAGGGGAATCAGGTTAGGGGAACGTATGAACACATTGGTCCGCCGGTCGCTGCTCGCCGCGGCGAGCACGGCACTGGTGGGTGGGACCATGCTCACGTCGCCCGCCCAGGCGTTCACGTCGAGCAGCTCGGTCTACGTCGGAGGGACGAACTACTACGTCAAGGCGTACTCCTGCAACAGCTACTGGAGCTCGTGCAGCTGGAACGCGGAGACGTCGATGTCGAACTCCAAGAACTTCGTCCACCGTGGCGACGTCAAGGCCAACGGCATCAGCGTCTCGCTCACGATCTCCGCCGACTCCGGCGCCGGGATCACCGGGAACTCGACCTCGCTGGCCACGGCCAAGGAGTCGGGCTACGGGCGCTACAACTACATGTCCGGCGTCGCCCGGCCGAGCGTGTTCTCCATCTCCGTCGCGGCTCGTTCGCGTCTGGACACGGCGGCCGCCGACCCCAGCTCCGGCTGGACCACTTGGTGACGATGAGCTTCACACCGGGCCCCCTCCCCGCTATGGAGGGGGCCCGGCCCTCAGCAACCCTACGGCCAGCCGGTGGGCACCGACTGGCCTGCGCCCTTCTCGTCGCCGCCCTCGCGGCGACGGCGCTGTCGGGGTGCCGCGGCGACGCCGGTGGCACCGCTCGGCCGGGCCCGAGCGCCGACACGGCACAGACCGTGGGCTTCCGGTCCTCGAACGGCCTGATCTTCCCGCCCGAGCTGTGGAGCGCGGTCGGTGCCTCCCGCGAGGCGCAGATGCTCCGGGCGCTCGCCGCTGCCCAGCTCGGTCAGCCGCTCGACTCAGCCGCCTGGTCGGCGACGGACACCCCTGCTCTCCTGGCCGACGAGTCCTCACCCCTGGAGGCCGCCTGGCTGCTGGCCCAGGGCCCCCGTGGGGCCACCCCGCCGCCCACCGTCACCGGCTCGATGACCCAGGCACTCTCGCGGGGCGAGTGGCTCGAGGTGTGGATGGCCGACGACGTCGCCCGCGCCTCCGGTGCTGGTGAGGTCGCCCTCGGCGCCGACGACCGGCGCCGGCTCGAGGCGGGCCGTGCGGGTGACGACGTCCTCGGCCAGCACGTCTCGGCCGCGGTGCTCGCGCGTGCCGCCGGTGCGTCGACCCACGCGCTGCCACCGCTGCCCGACCGGGCCCGAACGGGGAGCCCGCGCGAGGCCGCACTCCTGCTCATGCTGCGAGCGATCGCAGGCGAGCACCCCGACACCCGCAACGGCGGGCTCGTCCCGAGCCTCCTGCAGGCCGCCCGGACCGACGACTGGATCCTCTACTACCTCACCCGCGCCCATGCCGCGGTGCGCGACCTCGAGCGGGCCCGGAGCGTGGTGGCCGCCTTCGACACCCGACGTCTGCTCCCCGGTGGGACCGTGCTCGAGGTGCCGGCGTTCAACGGTTCGGTCGGCTCGACCTTCCGGATGGTGCGCTACCACGCGAGCCGTGGCGACCTCGACGGGTTCCTCGGGACGGGTGGTCGCGCCGAGCTGGTCGGCACCCTGACCACCCAGCGGGGCGTCGACACCCTCCACGCCCTCGCGGTGACGGCGACCCTGACCGTCCTCGACCCGTCGTCGGTGCCCGTTGTGGAGCGCGCCACCGCCGTCGAGGCCGCCGCGACCGAGCTCATCCCCGACGACGGGCCGATGACCCTCGAGCAGGCGGTCGCGTGGACCCAGCTCGCGGAGTACGCCGGAGCCATGGAGGTCCCGATGCCCTACCGCGGGCTCACCCCGGAGACGGTCGCCCGCTGGCAGGAGGCCTCGCCGTCGGTGGCGGCACCGACGCTGAGCCGGTTCCTGCGTGCGCGCGGAACGGCCGGGAGGACGGACCCCCAGGTGCGCGAGCTGCTGCCGGTGCTGCGCTCGGCCCTGACCGGTCGTGCGCCCGCCGACATCGAGAGCTCCATCCTCGTCACCGCCTCCCTGGCACTGCACGAGATCGAGGGCACCTGGCTGCTCCCGCAGCACGAGGTCTCGCAGGCCGTGGAGTCGCGGTGGGGCGGCTGTCGCGGGGACTTCGACGGCTACCTCCGCGAGTCCGGCACCGACAGGGCCGTCTGCAACGTCGACGACTCGCTGGCCGCCCTCGACCTCACCACACAGACAACGACGACGTCATGATCGCGCGCCGACTGGCCACCACCGGGTGCCTCGCCGCCCTGCTCGCCCTCACCGGGTGCGGGGGCGACGACGGACCTCCTCCGGAGGCCGCCGTCGTGTGCCCGCCGGGTGAGGTGGCGATCACCGTGACGAACCGGTCGGACGTCGCGCAGCGCTACACCGTGTCGGTGGCGTTCGTCCGTGCCGGTGACACCGAACGCGAGTCCTACTCCTCCGACGAGGTCGCACCCGGCGCCTCCGCCACCATCACCGACTCCCGCCCCGACGAGGAGCAGACCTGCTCCATCGAGAAGACAGAGGTGTTCCGATGACGATGCCCCGACGCGCTCCGTCGCGACCGTCGATGCTGCTCCTCACCGCGCTCCTGGCGGCAGGCGGCCTCAGCGCGTGCACGGGGTCGGAGCCGCCAGCCCCACCCCAGGCGACGCGCACGACGGACGACGCAGCCGCCAACGACAGCCTCTACCGCTGCCTCATGGACAAGGGCTTCGCGGTGACGAGGGGCGAGGCCGGGGCCATCGAGTTCAAGGACCCCGAGGACGCCCAGGCCGACACCTACTCCGCGGCGCGCGCCGACTGCCTGCGCGGCCTCGAGTCCGACGGCACCGTCGTCGTGCAGGGCTCGGACTCGCTCCGCACGGAGTATGCCGCGATGTCCCGCCTCCACGCGTGCCTCACCGCCCGCGGCCTCGGCATGGAGCCCTGGCCCACCGAGGCCGTCTTCGTCGAGAAGGACGGGGCGTTCAACGTCCTGTCGGCGACTGAGCAGCTGACGCTCGAGCAGGCCCAGACGCTGTGTCCCGACGAGGTCACGGCGCTCGGCGGCCTCTGATGGGCGCGCTCGCCCTCATGGGTCGCCGGGGCGCGGCCGCGGTGGCGCTGCTGCTCATCCCCGGCACGGCGTTCGTCGCCGGCCGTACCAGCCTCGCGGGCGTGCAGGAGGCCAGCGCCGGACGGGCACCGGTCGCCACCACCGTCGAGTGGACGGTCAGGGAGGAGCGGATCGGCCGCACCCTGCGCCTGCCGGGGACGTTGCGCATCGTCGACACCCCCGGGCCGCTCGTCGGTGTGGCGGGGATGCTCACGACCCTGCCGCCGACCGAGGGCCGGACCGTCCGCTCCGGGGACGTCGTCGCGGCCGTGGACCTGCGGCCGATCGTCGCCGGGCAGGGGAGCGTGCCGGCGTTCCGGGCACTGCAGGTGGGCGCCGCGGGACCCGACGTCGCCCAGCTGCGGACGTTCCTCTGCGCCGAGAAGGTCCTCACGGCGTGCGCGGCCGACGAGCGGTTCACGTCGAGCGTGCGTGCCGCCGTCACGCGCTGGCAGAAGGCCCTCGGTGTCACGCAGACCGGCACCGTCCAGCCCTCCGACATCATGTGGCTCCCGCGCCTGCCTGCCCTCGTGCGCCCGGCCGCCACCGCGGCGGTCGGCAACCGCGTCACGGCCGACGACCGGCCCGTCCTCACGGCCTCCGGTGCCCCGCGACTCGAGGTCCGGCTCACCGCCGCCCAGGCGGCGCTGGTCCCCGCCGGCGCACCCGTGTCGTTCCACAAGGTCACGGGTCGGGTCACCGGGGCGTCCCCGGCCCCGTCGTCGGGAGCCGACGGTGACGAGGCGGACCGGGCGATGATGCTCGACGTCGCCGGCCCCGACGGGCGCGCACCGCTGTGCACGACGACCGGGCCCTGCACCACGCTCCTCGGGCGGTCCCTCACCCGGACCGTCGAGGTGGCCGTCGACGTCGTCCCCAGCCTGACCGGCACCGGAGTCCCCGCGCGCTCCGTCCTCACCGGGGCGGACGGCGCCACCTATGTGCGCCGCGCCGACGGCACCCGGGCGGGTGTCGAGGTCACGGCGACCGCCGGCGGCCTGACGATCGTGGACGGGCTCGCGGTGGGGGACCGCATCCTCGTCAACGAGCAGCCCCGTGGCTGACGCCCTCGCCCTGGGCCTCGCCGACCCGGGAGCGGGCACCCGCCCCCGCGTCGTCGCCGAGCGGCTGAGCTACGGCTACCGCCGTGGGGTCCGGGTGCTCGACGAGGTGGACGTGGCGCTCCACCCCGGCTCGGTCGTGGCGCTGACCGGCCCCTCCGGACGGGGCAAGAGCACGCTGCTGTACCTCCTCGCGGGGCTGTTGCGGCCCTGGTCCGGGACGGTGCGCATCGACGGTGTGGAGCTCGCCCGGCTCGACGACCGCCACCGGTCGCTGACCCGGGCGAGGACGTGCGGCTTCGTCTTCCAGGACGTCGTGCTCGACCCGCGCCGCCGGGTCATCGACTCCGTCCTCGAACCCGCCCTGTATGCCGGTGAGTCACCCGAGCGGTGGCGTCCCAGGGCGCTCGAGCTGCTCGCGGCGATGGGCGTGGCCCTGCAGGCGGACTCCCGTCCCGGCGAGGTCTCCGGCGGCCAGGCGCAACGCGTCGGGCTGTGCCGAGCCCTGCTGCTCGGGCCCAGCGTCGTCTTCGCCGACGAGCCGACCGGCAACCTCGACCACGACTCGACCGAGGTGGTCCTCGCCGCCCTCGAGGGTGCTGCGCGAGGGGGCGCCGTCGTCGTCATCGCGACGCACGACGACCGGGTCGTCGAGCGGTGCACGTCGCACGTGAGGCTCGCGTGAGGTCGCGCGCCGTCCTGCTCGAGGCGTGGCGGACGGCCCTGTCGTCCCGCGCCTTCTCCGTGCTCTTCGCCGGGCTCACGGCCGCCGTCGTCCTCGCCATCACGATGCTCACCGCTCAGGTCGAGGCGCAGCGTGAGTCGGTGCGTGCCGCCTTCGAGCAGGAGCGGTTCCGCACGGTGTCGCTCGTGGACAGCCACGACAAGGGCGTCCTGCCCGCGACCATGCACGCCCGCGTCGGGTCGCTCTCGACGGTGACGCGCGCCTGGTCCTCGTCGGAGTCGTTCGAGGTGTGGAACGGCGCGCTCGCCGACGGCGCCCGGGTGTCCGCGCAGATGGTCGACGCCCGGTGGGACCGGCTGCCGCTGACCCTCACCACCGGTCGGCTGCCCGCGGGTCCGGGGGAGGTCCTGGCCGAGGACGGCAGCGCGACCGCTCTCGGCGTCGACGAGACCGGGGGCTGGGTGGAGGACGCCACCGGACGGGCCTGGAGCATCGTCGGCACCTTCCGGCCGGACCACGACCGGGCGCCCCGGTCCGTGATCGTGCCGTGGCAGGCCCCGACCCCGGTGCGCCAGGTCACGGTCGTGGCGGCGTCGATGAGCGACGTCGACGCCGTCACCCGGGCGGCTGCCGGGCTTGCGGACGTCAGCGGCCCCGGCGACCTCACGGTCGAGCGGTCGGACGACGCGGCGGCGCTGGGTGGTGACGTCACGTCGACGATCGAGCGGTATGCCGTCGTCATCGTCGCCACCGTCATGGGGGCCGGGGTGCTCGTGCTCGGCCTGCTGTCGCTGCTCATGGTGCACACCCGCCGCCAGGAGTTCGGCAGGCGTCGGGCCCTGGGTGCCGGCCGCGGGGCCGTCATCGGCCTCGTCGTGGCCCAGGGCGTCCTCGTCATCTCGTGCGGCGCCGTCGTCGGCGCCCTGCTCGGGTCGGTGGCCGGGGCGGCGCTCTGGGCGCAGGTCGTCGACCCGTCGCTCCAGGCCTCCGTCGTGGTCGCGACGGTCATGCTCGCCGTGACCGCCCAGCTCCCCTCGGCGGTGCTCGCCGGCCTCCGCGACCCGGTGCGGGTCCTGCGCACCGCCTGAGAGGGTCAGCGCCACATGGCGCGCGCGCCGAAGTGGCGCCGAGCACCATGGGCACGGCCGATCACACCCGGCACGCTGACCGGCATGCGCCCGACAATGACGTCTCCTCGCACCCTCCTCGCGGCCCTGGCCGCCCTCACCACGACCGTCGCGCTCGCCGCCGCCGCGCCAGCAGCGGTCGCCGACAAGCCCGGTGGCGGTCACTGTGCCCGCCAGTCCAAGGTGGCCGTTCCCGGCGCCGAGCAGCAGAAGGTTGCCTGCCTCGACGACCTCACCACCGCGGGCACCGTGGCCTCCGGTCACACGCGCGCCGCCGACTTCGCCGGTCTGCACACGCCCGGCACGGTCAACCCGACGGGCGTGCCCGGCATACAGGTCGACGGGTACTTCCCCGACACCTCGACGACGAACACCAACAACGGCTGGAACCACGACAGCCAGTTCGTCATCCGCATCCCCGACGACTGGAACGGCGGGCTCGTCGTCACCGGTGCCCCCGGCAACCGCAGCCAGTACGCCAACGACTTCGTCTGGTCCGACTACGTCCTGGCCCAGGGCTTCGCCTTCGCGAGCACCGACAAGGGCAACATGGGCACGAAGTTCTACGACGACGGGTCGTCGCCCGGCGGCAGTGTGCGCGAGTGGAACTCGCGCGTCACCGAGCTCACGCTGGCGGCCAAGCGGGTCGTCAAGCAGGTCCGCGCCAAGGCGCCGCAGCGCACCTGGATGGCCGGCATCTCCAACGGCGGCTACCTCGTCCGCTGGCAGCTCGAGAACCGACCGGACCTCTACGACGGCGGGCTCGACTGGGAGGGCACCCTCCTGCGCGCCGACGGCCCGAACCTGCTCACCTACCTCCCCACCGCGCTCAAGCACTACCCCGCGTATGCCGCGACCGGCAGCCCCGCCGCGCACGACGCGATGATCGCGGCCGGCTTCGAGCCGGGCAGCGAGTTCCTCTGGCCGTTCCACCACACCGTGTACTGGGACCTCACCCAGCAGATCTACCGCGAGGAGTTCGACCCCGGATTCGACGGGGCGACCGAGGCGGGAACGCCGTACTGCGCCAGCGGCGCGCCCCAGTGCGACGCCGACTACGACTACTTCGCCCGCCCGGCCTCGGTGAAGGAGGCCATGCGGTCGGTGGAGCTGACCGGCAGGATCGGCAAGCCGCTCATCACGGTCCACGGCGACATGGACACGCTGCTGCCGATCGGCACCGACTCCGACGTCTACGCGCAGCTCGTCGACGACGCCGGCCAGGGTGCGAGCCACCGCTACTACCGGGTCGAGGACGGCACGCACACCGACGCGCTCGTGCCGGCCTTCCCGGACCGGCTGCGGCCCCTGCTGCCGTGCGCCCGGAGCGGCTTCGACGCGCTCACCTCGTGGGTCGAGGACGGGACCACCCCGCCGGCCGACGCCACGGTGGCGCGGCCGACCTCCGGCGACCTGCTCCACACCTGCGCCCTGGGCTGAGCCCACGCCCCGGGACCACGTCCGGCGCCGTGCCGCGGAACCTCCCGCGGCCCGGCGCCGGTTCGGCGTGCGGGCCCCCTGCAGCAGTCCGGCACCTCACACGCCGCATCTGGGGGGAAGCGTCCGGCACCCAGTTGCGGAACCTATGCTCGTGACGCATCCGCCCCCGATCGCGAAGGCCCGTCTGCGCGCATGATCCGCTTCGACAACGTCACCAAGGTCTATCCGAGGTCGACCCGCCCCGCGCTCGCCGACGTCAACGTCAACGTCGAGCGCGGCGAGTTCGTCTTCGTCGTGGGTCCCTCGGGCTCGGGCAAGTCCACCCTGCTCCGCCTCGCGCTGCGCGAGGAGCGGGCGACGGGCGGCACCGTGCTCGTCGCCGGGCAGGACCTCAACTCGATGTCCTCGCGCAAGGTGCCCCGCTTCCGCCGGCAGATCGGCGCGGTCTTCCAGGACTTCCGCCTGCTCCCGGGCAAGACCGTGGACCAGAACGTCGCCTTCGCGCTCCAGGTCATCGGCAAGCCGTCCTCGGCGATCCGCCAGCTCGTGCCCGAGACCCTGGAGATGGTCGGGCTCGAGGGCAAGGGCAAGCGCCTGCCGCACCAGCTCTCCGGTGGTGAGCAGCAGCGGGTCGCGATCGCTCGCGCCGTCGTCAACAAGCCGCAGATCCTGCTGTGCGACGAGCCGACCGGGAACCTCGACCCCAAGATCAGCCTCGACATCGTCCGTCTGCTCGACCGGATCAACCGCGCCGGGACGACGGTGCTCATGGCCACGCACGACGCCGACACGGTCAACGCGATGCGCCGACGGGTGGTCCAGCTCGAGGAGGGCGTCGTCGTGCGCGACGCGGAGCACGCGACCTATCTCGCCGCCACCACGCCGTCCGAGTCGCCGACGCTGCTCGAGGACCCCGACGCGGTCGAGGACGTCGAGGGCATCGACGACATCGGTGACCTCGATCCCGAGCGCTTCGGTGCGGAGGAGGGGCGATGAAGCCCGGGTTCATCGCCGGCGAGGTGTGGTCCGGCCTGCGGCGCAACCTCTCGATGGCCCTCTCGGTCATCCTCGTGACGATGGTGTCGATGTTCCTGCTCGGCCTCGGCCTGCTCGCGCAACGCCAGGCGGACACGATGAAGGGCTACTGGTACGACCGGATCCAGGTCTCGATCTACCTCTGCACCGACAACTCGCTCCAGCCGAACTGCCAGGGCCAGGCCGCGACCGAGGCCCAGGAGCAGAGCATCGAGAGCCAGCTCCGGGCGATGCCCGAGGTCAAGGAGGTCTTCCAGGAGACCGAGGCGGAGGCGTTCGAGCGCTTCAAGGAGCAGTTCCGCAACAGCCCCATCACCGGCAACGTCCAGCTCGGCGACATCCCGCAGAGCTTCCGCGTCCAGCTCAGCGACCCGACGAAGTACGCCGTCGTCACGAGCCAGTTCGAACGGGCGCCGGGGGTGGCGAGCGTCCAGGACCAGGAGAAGGTCCTCAAACGGTTCTTCCAGATCATCAACTGGATCACGGCCTTCTCGGTCTTCCTCGCCACGCTCATGGTCATCTGCGCGACCCTGCTCATGGCGACGACGATCCGGCAGGCGGCGTTCATCCGGCGGCGGGAGATCGGGATCATGCGCCTCGTCGGGGCGTCCAACTGGACGATCCGGATGCCGTTCATCATCGAGATGCTCGTCGTGGCCGCCCTCGGTGTCGGCCTCGCGGTGGGCATGCTGTGGCTCGGGCTGCGGCTCATCTTCAACCTCGGCTTCAACCAGGTGATCCTCAACAAGGCGCTCATCGGCGCGAACGACGTCTGGTCGCTCACGCCGTGGCTGTTCGGGGGCGTCATCGTCATCGCCGTGCTGACGAGCGTCGTCACGCTGCGCCGCTACCTGCGCGTGTGAGGCCGGCCCCCCGTTCGCCCGAACGCCCCCGTCAGACCCCCTGCGTCCGCAACGATGGTCGAGGTTTCGACCATCCTTGCGGACGCAGCCGCCCGGATTCCCAGAGAACTTCTCGGCGTGGGCTGTTCCCAAGAGGCGGTGACTCGTGTTACCAATGATGACCATGTGGCGAACCCCTGCGCCCCGACGAGCCCCTGCGCGCCGCACTGCCGGCATCTCGGTGGCTCTGCTGTGCTCCCTCGCGCTCGTCAGCCACTCGCCGGCCGTGCACGCCGAGCCGGACCCGGGACGGCAGAAGCAGCGGGTGGACGCGCAGATCGAGCAGCTGCGTGAGGACCTCCACGAGACCAACGCCGACCTCGCCGAGGCCTACATCGCGTTGCGCACCACCCAGTCCAGGCTGCCGGGTGCGCAGTCCGCGCTGACCGAGGCGCGGGCCGCCGCCGGTCGCGCCGAGACCGCCAACGCCATGGCCGCACAGGAGCTCGAGGTCGCCGAGGCCAACGAGAGCAAGGCCCAGGAGGACCTCGCCGCGACGAGCACCGAGATCGTCGAGAGCCGCACCGAGGTCGCCCAGTTCGCCGCCCAGATCTACCAGGAGCAGGGCTTCGGCGAGTTCGACATGGCGATGACGTCCACGTCGCCGCAGCAGTTCGCCGACCGGATCGCCCTCATCGGCACCGTCATCGACCTGCAGAGCCAGTCCATGGTCGCCCTCGCCACCGCCAAGGCCAGCCAGACCGCGCAGGAGGACCACCTCTCCGCCCTCCGCGCGGACTCCGAGAAGGCCAAGCGCAAGGCCGAGGCCACCCTCGCCGCCGCCACCCGGGCCCGCGACCGCGCCACCGCCGCCAAGGCGGCCCTCGACGCGCTCGCCGCGCAGCAGGCCGCCCAGGCCTCCACGGTCAAGGCCAAGTCCGCCGCCGAGGCCGCGAGCCTGGGCCAGATGACGGCCGAGTCGGCCCGGCTCAGCAGCGTCATCAAGGCC
>NZ_AVPL01000052.1 GCF_000768695.1 Knoellia aerolata DSM 18566 | reverse complement strand
AAGGTCACCAAGGCGAACCAGCGCGGCAGCGCGGCCGCGTCGGTGACGTGGAACCGCTTCGGCTCGGTCGGTGCGATCGCGCCGACCGGCACGGCGCCGCTCGCCACCGGCCTCGGCGCCGAGCCCGTCGCCGCGGCCCGCGCCTACCTCGGGCAGAACGCCGAGGCGATCGGCGTGACCGCCGCGGACATCGCCGCGATGGAGCACGTGAGCACCAACACCGTCGGCGCCGCCCAGGTCGTCATGCTCCGCCAGACCCTCGGCGGGGTCCCCGCCGGGCTCGACGGGCTCGTCGTCGTGGCCGTCGAGAAGGGCAGCGCCCGCTACCTCAGCTCCTCCATGGCGCCACTGCGCGGAGCCAGCGGCCAGCGCCGGGCAGCCCCCGCGGTGACGCCCGAGAAGGCGCTGCAGAAGGCCGCCGGCAACGTCGGCGCCGCCGCCTCGAAGATCACCCGTGGCACCTCGACCGCCCGCAGCCGGGCCGCCGGCTGGACGACCCTCAAGGCGGGGGGCCTCACCGGCGACCAGTACGCCAAGCAGGTCGCCGTCCCGGTCCCCGGTGACGCCGCCCGCACGGCCTACCACGTCGTCCTGCGCGACGACGTCGACAGCGGCTACTCCGTTTACGTCGACGCGGCCACGGGTGAGGTCCTCGCGCGCGAGTCGCTCGTCGACTTCGACTCCGACAACCCGCGCTGGAAGGTCTTTACCGGCACCCCGGCGACCGACCACAGCTCCACCGACACCCGCGTCGAGTGGTGCTGGACGACGGCCGCCGGCTGCACCGAGACCGTGGCCAACCCCGCCTCCCCGCGCGCCTGGGACGTCGACCCGGTGACCGGGCTGAGCACCTCGACGACCAGCGGCAACAACGCCTTCTCCGGCGAGCGCTGGCTCGGCTTCGGCACGGTCACGCCCGCGCCCCTCAAGAGCGACCGCAACTACGTCTACCCGTGGACCAACCAGTGGTCGGCCAACAGGTGCGACCCGGCCAACTACGCGAGCCCCGAGCGCAACGACATCGACGCCGCGACGGCCAACCTCTTCGCCATGCACAACCGCATGCACGACTGGTCCTACAACCTCGGGTTCACCGAGTCGGCCTGGAACATGCAGCGCGACAACGCCGGCAAGGGCGGACTCGGCAACGACCCGGAGCTCGGTTACGCCCAGTCCGGCGCCAAGTCCGGTGCGCGCAACAACGCCAACCAGGGCACCCCGCCCGACGGCGTGAGCGGCTACAGCAACATGTACCTCTGGCAGCCGCTCGCGGGCTCCTTCTACGCCCCGTGCGTCGACGGCGACTACGACATGTCGGTCATCGGCCACGAGTACGGCCACGCCATCAGCAACCGCATGGCGGGTGGACCGGACCGGGGCCTCTCGGGCCTCCAGGCCGGGGGGATGGGCGAGAGCTGGTCCGACCTCATGGCCACCGAGTACCTGCAGGAGTTCGGCTACGTCCCGGTGAGCCCGACGGCGACGCCCATGGGCGCCTACGTCACGGGCAACGAGAACCGCGGCATCCGCAACTACAACTTCAGCAAGAGCCCGCTCAACTACGGCAACGTCGGCTACGACCTCACGGGACCGCAGGTCCACGCGGACGGCGAGATCTGGTCGGCCACGCAGGGCGACATCCGCAACGCGTTCCTCGCCCGCTACGGCGCCGGCGACGCCACCGCGCAGCGCAGCTGCGCCACCGGGGCGACCGCCGTCACTGCCTGCCCGGGCAACCGGCGCTGGATGCAGCTCGTCTTCGACGCCTGGCTGCTCATGCCGAGCGGCGCGGTGAGCATGGTCGACGCCCGCAACGCCATGCTGGCGGCGGACCTCCTGCGCTTCGGTGGGGCCAACCAGGACCTGCTGTGGAACGGCTTCGCAACTCGGGGCCTCGGCACGGACGCGTCCTCGGCCAGCAGCAACGACAACGAGCCGACCCCGTCGTTCGCCTCGGCGTTCGGCAACACCGCCACCCTGCGGTTCTCGCCGTCCGGTGACGACGACCGCCCGCTCACCGGCGCCAGGCTCTACGTCGGCGAGTACACCGCCCGGTCCACACCGGTCGCGGACAGCGACCCGGCGACGCCGCTGTCCGACCAGTTCCGGATGATGCCGGGCGCGACGACCTACACGGTCACCGCACCGGGGATGGCCCAGGCGTCGGTGAGCCTCACCGCGAAGCCGGGCCAGGTGCGCGACTTCCCCGTCTCGCTGGTGACCAACCTCGCCAGCACCCAGGCCGGCGCCACGATCACCGGCCAGGGCGTCGACGTCCCGGCCATGGTCGACGGCGACGAGGGCTCGACCGCGACGACGGCGGACCAGCCCACGGCCGCGCAGAAGCAGTTCACCATCGACCTCGCCGGCGGTCGCCAGGTGGTCCGCAGGGTCCAGCTCAGCGCACTCCCCGAGCCGGGAGTGGCCGGCCGGTTCCAGAACGTCCGGCAGTTCCGCGTCTGGGCCTGCGACGCCAAGGGCCTGGTCCTCTGTGACCAGGACGCCGACTTCCGCCAGGTCTTCACCTCCGCGGCCGACGCCTTCCCCGGCGACGCGCCGCGGCCGGTGGCTCCCGAGCTGAAGATGCGGTCGTTCGACATCCCGCAGACGGCTGCGACGCACCTGCGGGTCGAGCTCGTGACGAACCAGTGCCAGGGTGGCCCGAAGTTCCAGGGCGAGCAGGACGACGACCCGGCCAACGCGACCGACTGCACGACCGCCTACGCGGGCGCGCAGAAGATCGCCGTCACCGAGGTTCAGGTGATGCGCCGCTGACCCAGAGCGCGCCCGAGTCGTGACCGGAGGCGCCGCTCCCCTTGGGGGCGGCGCCTTCGGCGTCCCCCGCGGACGCCGGCCGGGATCGGGCGTTCGGGTGGCGAGCGGGGGGCAGTGGGGTTTGACTGACGGCATGACCTCCCGACCGCTCCTGCGAACCTCGCTCGTCGCCGCGGCGGCTGGGGTCCTCGTCGTCGCGCTCACGCTCCTCCCCCAGGACGCGACCTCGAGCCCGGGCGCAGCGACCGACCAGGTCGGCACCTGGGGCACGGCAGCCGACGCGACGAGCCTCGCGCTGGCCGACCAGACGGTGCGCAACATCGTCCGCACGAGCGTCGGCGGGACCAACCTGCGGGTCTCGCTGTCGAACGCGTTCGGGTCGCGGGCGGTCACGTTCGACTCCGTCTGGGCCGGCACGGCAGGCGCCGGGGCGGCTGTCGTCGCCGGGACCAACCGCCGCGTGACCTTCAGCGGGAGCACGTCGGTGACGGTGCCGCCGGGCGCCGAGGTCCTCAGCGACCCTCTTCCCGGCGAGGTCCCCGCACTCTCGACCCTCGCCGTGAGCATCCACGTCGTCGGTGACGCCGGCACCGTGAGCGGCCACCGGCTGGCCCACCAGACGAGCTGGGTCTCGACACCCGGCGACCACGCGCAGGACGAGAGCGGGACGGCATACGCGACACCGACGACGAGCTCCGCGTGGGTGGAGGCCCTCGTCGTCGAGGCGCCGGAGCAGGTCGACACCGTCGTGGCGTTCGGCGACTCGATCACCGACGGCGACCGGTCGACGACGGGCGCCAACCGCCGCTGGCCCGACCTCCTCGCCGAGCGCATCCTGCAGCAGCCCGCCCCGACGCACCTCGGCGTGATGAACGCAGGCATCTCCGGCAACCGCCTCCTGAACGACGGGTCCGGCCAGAGCGCGCAGGCCCGCTTCGACCGCGACGTCCTCGCCCAGCCGGACGTGCGCACCGCCGTGGTCATGGAGGGCGTCAACGACCTGCGCTGGGAGATCGCGACCACGCCGGCGGACCTCATCACCGCGTACCGCCAGCTCGTCGCGCGCGGCCACGCCCGGGGCGTCTGCGTCGTCGGCGGCACGATCACCCCGTGGGAGGGCGGCAGCCGGTGGTCGCCGGCCAAGGACGAGATTCGCGAGGCGGTCAACGCGTGGATCCGCACGAGCGGGGAGTTCGACGCCGTGGTCGACTTCGACGCCGCCGTCCGCGACCAGCAGCGGCCGTCGCGGATGCTGCCGGCCCACGACAGCGGTGACCACCTGCACCCCGGCGACACCGGCTACGCCGCGATGGCGGCCGCCGTCGACCTGCGCGACCTCGAGTGCCGGCGCCCGTGACCGGCCCACTCGCGGGCGTGCGCGTCGTCTCCGTCGCCGTCAACCTGCCCGGTCCGGCTGCCGTGGCGCGCCTGACCTCGCTGGGGGCGGACGTCACGTCCGTCCTGCCTCCGGCCGGCGACCCGTTGCAGGAGTTCGCCGGCGCCTACTTCGACGAGCTGCACGCCGGGCAGGAGGTCCTCCGCCTCGACCTCAAGGACCCCGTCGGCCGGGCGCGGCTCGAGGAGCTGCTCGCTGACGCCGACGTCCTCGTGACGAGCTCGCGCCCGTCCGCGCTGCGACGACTCGGGCTGGACCACGAGAACGTGCGCATCCGGCATACCGGGGTCTGCCAGGTCGACATCGTCGGCCACCCCGGCGAGGGAGCCGAGGTGCCCGGCCACGACCTCACCTACCAGGCCGGCGCGGGGCTCATCCCGGACGGGCGGATGCCGGCGACGACCGTCGTCGACCTCGCGGCCGCCGAACGCGCCGCGGGCGAGGCCGCCGCGGCCCTCGTCGAACGGGCCCGGACCGGCCGGGGAAGCCGGCGCGAGGTCGCCCTGTCGGACGTCGCCGACGCGCTGGCCCGGCCGCTGGCGCACGGGCTCACCGGGGCGCACGGCCTGCTCGGGGGGAGCCTGCCGGTGTATGCCGTGTACGCCGCGGCCGACGGTCACGTCGCCCTGGCGGCCCTCGAGGCCCATTTCGCGCAGCGGCTGCTCACCGCCCTCGAGATCGGCGAGGAGGACCTCACCGGCGAGCACCTCGCCCGGGTGTTCGCGGCGCGCAGCGCCACCGAGTGGCAGCGGTGGGCGAGGGAGCGCGACATCCCGCTCGTCGCGGTGTCGTTCACAGGGAGCGCACAGCCGGCACAAGGTCAACACTGAAGCCGGAGCGGTTCACTGGTTGCATGGGCACGACACCGACCTCCTCCGCGAAGCTCCGGCGTCCCGACGGCAGCCCCGTCCGGGTGCTCGTCGTCGACGACGAGTCCAACCTCACCGAGCTGCTGTCGATGGCCCTGCGCTACGAGGGCTGGGAGGTTCGCTCGGCAGGGACCGGGACGAGGGCGGTCAAGGCCGCACGTGAGTTCCAGCCGGACGCGGTCGTGCTGGACATGATGCTGCCGGACCTCGACGGCCTCGAGGTCCTGCGCCGGATGCGCTCCGACGACGGCGCGGTCCCCGTGCTCTTCCTCACCGCGCGGGACGCCGTCGAGGACCGGGTGGCCGGGCTCACCGCGGGAGGCGACGACTACGTCACCAAGCCGTTCAGCCTCGAGGAGGTCGTTGCGCGGCTGCGTGCGCTCATGCGCCGCACGACGGTCGTCACCGACGCGTCGTCCTCGCTCCTCGTCGTCGGCGACCTGACGATGGACGAGGACAGCCACGAGGTCACGCGGGGCGGCGACGAGATCCACCTCACCGCGACCGAGTTCGAGCTGCTGCGCTACCTCATGCGCAACCCGAAGCGGGTCCTGTCCAAGTCGCAGATCCTCGACCGGGTGTGGAACTACGACTTCGGCGGCCAGGCCAACGTCGTCGAGCTCTACATCTCCTACCTCCGCAAGAAGATCGACGTCGGCCGCACCCCGATGATCCACACGATGCGCGGCGTCGGGTACGTCCTCAAGCCGGCTCCGTGAGCACGCCGACGACGGACCCCTCCCTCCGCTCGCGCCTGGACCCGACCGGCTGGTCCCTGAGCAGCAAGCTGGTGGCCGCGGTCGTCGGGCTCTTCCTCGTCATCACCGTCTCGACGTCGACCTTCACGGTGCTCTCCCTGCGCGACCACCTCGTCGACCAGATGGACCAGGACGTCACCTCGCTGCTCGCCCGCGCCGGCGGGCCGCGGGGGTCGGGTCCGGGGGGCGGGGGCGGGGGCGGGCCGATCCCCGGTGGCGGCGGCGAGTCCCTCCTCGTCGTGCTGCGTGACGGCGAGGTCGTCGCCAACCGCGTGGAGTACGACCGCACCTCCGGCGAGCTCACCGCGGCCCAGCTCACGTCGCTGCGCGGGGACGACCTCGGGGCGTCACCGAGGACGGTGGAGATCGAGGGACTCGGCGAGTACCGCGTGGCCGCCGCCCGGGACGCGGATGGCGACAGGGTCGTCGTGGCGGGACTGCCGATGAGCGGGATCAGCCGCATCCTCGACGCGGTCCTCGGTCTCGTCGTCAGCACCACCATCGTCGGGCTCGCCCTCGTCACACTCGGCGGGCAGTGGCTCATCCGACGCGGCCTGCAGCCGTTGCACCGCGTCGCCCAGACCGCCACCCAGGTGAGCCGCCTCCGGCTGGACTCGGGTGACGTCGCCCTCGCCCAGCGGGTGCCCGTCGCCGACACGGACCCGCGCACGGAGGTGGGTCAGGTGGGTCTCGCCCTCAACAACCTGCTCGACAACGTGGAGGGGGCGCTCCGGTCACGGCACGAGTCCGAGACGCGGGTGCGCCAGTTCGTCGCCGACGCCTCGCACGAGCTGCGCACCCCGCTGGCGTCCATCCGGGGGTATGCCGAACTGTCCCGTCGCGAGACCGACCCTGTGCCCCCGACGGTCGCCCACGCGCTGACCCGCGTCGAGTCCGAGTCGCTGCGCATGCAGGGCCTCGTCGAGGACCTCCTGCTCCTGGCCCGTCTCGACGCGGGGCGCCCCCTCGACCGCGAGCCGGTCGACCTCACCCTGCTCGCGATGGACGTCGTCTCGGACGCCCATGCGGCGTCGTCCTCGCACCGCTTCGAGCTCGACCTGCCGGACGAGCCGGTCGAGGTGACCGGCGACCGGGCGCGGCTGCACCAGGTCGTCGCCAACCTCCTCGCCAACGCCCGGACCCACACCCCCGCCGGAACCCGGGTCGTGACCTCGCTGCGCCGGGAGGAGCAGTGGGTCCGGCTCAGCGTGGTCGACGACGGGCCCGGTGTGCCGGAGGAGCTGCAGGAGAACGTCTTCGACCGGTTCACCCGGGGCGACGAGTCCCGCAACCGGGCCCAGGGTTCGACCGGGCTCGGTCTGTCGATCGTCGCCGCCGTCGCCACGTCGCACGGTGGCCGCGTCGAGCTCACCTCCTCGCCCGGGCGCACCGAGTTCAGCGTCCTGCTGCCGGCCTAAGGGAGCTCAGTACAGCGTCGCGAGGAACCTGCCGGCCCTTCACGACGCGGCCGCTTTGCTCGGCGCCGGGCCGGACGGTTACCCTGATCCGGCTGAGGAGGCGTCGCCTAGTCCGGTCTATGGCGCCGCACTGCTAATGCGGTTTGGGCTAACCGCCCATCGAGGGTTCAAATCCCTCCGCCTCCGCGCACGGAACGGCCCCGGGGAGCTCTGCTTCCCGGGGCCCTCTCCGTGTCCCGACGCAGCGGGCGCGGTGGACTCACACCGGTGTGCCCCACGGCGTTGAATGGGCATCATGACCACGACCACCGCTCTGCCCCGCCGCCACGCGACGGTGGCCAGCGACCTCGGTGACCTCCTCGCCGTCGCCGAGGGTGACGCGCTCGTCGGGCTGTACTTCCCGAGCCACTGGCACCCGCCCAAGACAGGCACGACCGGGGCCGAGGTCCCGGGCACCGACGATCCCGTCTTCGAGGCGACCCGGACACAGCTCGCGGAGTACCTCCGCGGCGACCGCACGGCCTTCACCGTGCCCACGGCGACCCACGGTGACGCCTTCTCGGAACGCGTCTGGGACCACCTGGCGAGGATCCCCTACGGCGCGACGACCACCTACGGCGCGATCGCGCGTGAGCTCGGCGGCCCGGGCCTGGCGCAGCGCGTCGGCCAGGCGGTGGGGCGCAACCCGGTGAGCATCCTCATCCCGTGCCACCGCGTCGTCGGTGCCGATGGCTCCCTGACGGGGTATGCCGGTGGGCTGGACCGCAAGGCCCGGCTCCTCGCGCTCGAGGAGCCGGCGGAGGTGGCGGCGACGCGGCTGTTCTGAGCGGCCCTGAGCGGGTGGTCGCCAGCGGGTCAGGAGCAGATGTCCTCGTCGGCCGTGCGGGTCTCGATCTGCGACGGGCTCGGCGTGGCGGAGACGGTGGGTGCGGGCAGCGGCCCGGTCCCGAGACGGTTGGGCACCGCGACGACGTCCGGGGCGCCGGCACCGAGGGTGACCCGGACCACGCCGCCGAGGTCCGTGGTGGCGGACTTGACGACCGCGCCGGGGAAGGCCGCGGCGACGGTGCGCGCCGACTCCAGTCCCTGGCCGGAGTACTCGACCGTCACGCCCGTGGCCGGCACGTCGGAGTTGACCGAGGTCGGGTTGGCGAAGCCCTGCGCCAGCAGCGACGCGACGGCCTGCTTGGCGAGGCCGATCGTGCCGGAGGCGTTGACCACCTGGACCGCGATCCTGTCGGGCGTGACCGTCAGCGGTCTCGTGTCGGTGGGACTCGGGGTCGGGCTGGGAGCGCCGAGGTCGCGGTCGGTGCGGATCGCCTCCCACAGCGTCGCGGCCGAGGGCGCCCACTGGACCCGGTTGGCGTCCGGTGCATACGGCTCGGTCGGCACGGTGACGAACTGGATCTTGTCCACGCCGATCCCCTTGACGCTCTCGGCGACCTCCCGCATCTCGCCGATCCCGAAGTCGGGGTCGGTGGTGAGCGACTGCGTGGCCGCGTCGAGGAAGCGCAACAGCCGGTCGGGGCGCAGGAGCAGCGACGACCGCGTGGCCTCCTGGGCCACCGACGACATGAAGGCCTGCTGGCGCTTGATCCGACCGATGTCGGAGCCGTCGCCGACGGTGTATCGGGTGCGGACGTAGCCGAGCGCCTGCTCGCCGTCGAGACGGTGCCGACCGGCCGACAGCGTGAGCTTGGCCTTGGGGTCGTCGATGGCGATCGGGGTGCAGACCGGGACGCCGCCGAGGGCGTTGACCATGTCCTTGAACCCGCCGAAGTCCACGACGGCGAAGTGGTTGACGAAGATGTCGGTGTTGCCCTCGATGGTCCGGATGAGGCAGCCGGGTCCGCCGGTGTTGAAGTTCTGGTTCCACTGCCGGACCTGCCACTGCGCCTCGGGGGCGCTGGCGTCGCAGTCGACCGGCGCCGGGACCATCGAGTCGCGCGGGATGGAGACCACCGTCACGGACGAGCGGTCCGCGGAGATGTGCATGAGCAGGTTGGTGTCCGAGTGCTGGCCGGGCTCCCAGTCGCCGCTGCCGTAACCCTCGTTGCCCTCACCCTCACGAGCGTCCGACCCGACGAGCAGGATGTTGAGCGGCCCCGTGGCGACGTTGCCTGCCGCGGTCGGGCGGTCGTCACCGAGCATGTCCGAGACGTCGATGCGGTCGATGTTGCCGTTGAGCCTGAGGTAGACCGCGACGAGACCGACGACGAGCACGGAGGCGACGACGCCGGCGATGACGAGGCCACGGCGGCGACGACGGTGGTGGTGGTGGTGGGCCTCGCGCTGGACGCGCACGTCGGCTCGCCTCCTCAGCTCGTCTTCGTCCTGCTGCACAGAGTCCTCTTCGTCCGGGGTCGTGGTGCGGTGTGCAGATCCCGGTCCGACCCCGCGCGCCGTCGATTCTAGGACGCCAGCCTGAACGCCTCCTGTGCCACGTCTGCGTCTGCTGCCACGTCTGCGTCTGCGCGGATGGTCGGAAAGCTCACCATCCGCGCAGACGCAGCCAACCGGAGGGTCAGGCCTTGACGGCGAGCACCGCGCACGTTGCGTCGAGGAGCACCTGCTGCGCCGTACTGCCCGTCACGAGCTTGCCCAGGGGCGAGCGGCGACGGACCCCGATGACGATGAGGTCGGCGTCGACCTCGGCCGCCACGGAGAGGATCTCCTCGGCGGGTGCGAGGCCGCGCGTCGTCTGCCGGACCTCGTGGTCGATCCCCTTCTCGGTGAGCTGGGCATCGAGGGCATCGAGGTCCTGCGGGTCGGCGAAGCTCGGCCCCGAGTAGTCGCCCATGACGCCGGAGTTGACGACGACCAGCCTCGAGCCTCTCCTCTGCGCCTCCTCGATGGCCGCGTCCACCGCAGCGAGCCCCGGGGGGCTCGGGATGTAGCCGACGACGATGGTCATGGTGCGTCCTCACTGAGCTTCGTGGCGCCCGTCATGATGGCGACGCCCTCACCCATGTCGTGGGTCTCGGGGGTGATGACCCCGGCCCGGCCTCCGAGCCGCTGGATGTGGATGCGGTCCGCGACGTCCCACACCTGAGGCATGTTGTGCGAGATGAGGATGACCGACAGCCCCTTGTCACGCAGCTGCTTGACCATGTCGAGGACCATGCCCGACTCCTTGACGCCCAGGGCAGCGGTGGGCTCGTCGAGGACGATGACCTTGCTGCCGAACGCCGCGGCGCGCGCGACCGCCACCGCCTGGCGCTGGCCACCCGAGAGGGTCTCCACCGCCTGACCCATGTTCTGGATCGTCTGGATGCCGAGGTTGCGCACCGACTCGCCGGCCCGCTTCTCCATGCCCTTCTTGTCGAGCATCCGGAGCACCGAGCCCAGGGGTCCCTTGCGTCGGTCCTCACGACCGAGGTACAGGTTGCTCGCGATGTCGAGCGCGGGGATGACGGCCAGCTGCTGGTAGACCGTCTCGATGCCGGCGTCGCGTGCGTCCTGCGGCCTGCGGAACGAGACCCGCTCACCGTTGAGCTTGATCTCACCGGAGTCGGGGACGTAGGCACCGGTGAGGCACTTGATGAGTGTGGACTTGCCGGCACCGTTGTCGCCGATGACCGCGAGCACCTCGCCTGGGTAGAGGTCGAGGTCGACCCCGTCGAGACCGACGACGCGGCCGAAGGTGATGACGATGTTGCGGGCCGAGAGCACAGGCTGCTGGGAGTAGACGTGCTCCTTGCCGGCGGGGACACCGCCGTGGGCGACCTCGAGCTCACTGGTTGTGGTGCTCATGCCTTCACCTTCCTGATCCACTGGTCGATGGCGACGGCGACGATGACGAGCACGCCCGTGGCCAGGTAGCGCCACTGCTGGTCGACGCCGAGCTGGGACAGACCGAACGCGAAGGTCTGCACGATGAGCGCCCCGATGAGGGTGCCGATGATCCGGCCCCGCCCGCCGAAGAGGCTGGTGCCGCCGATGACCACCGCGGTGATGCTCGCGAGGTTGGCGTCGGGAGCGGCGTTGGGTGTCGCCGCGCCCGCGCGACCGATGAGGATCCAGGCGGCGATGCCGTAGATGAGCCCCGCCACGGTGTAGACCCCGAGGAGGATCCGCATGCTGGGCACACCCGAGAGGCGAGCCGACTCGGCGTCGTCGCCGACGGCATACACGTATCGACCCCACGCGGTCTGGGACAGGACGAACCCGATGACCGCATAGAGCAGGATCACGACGACGATGCCCCACGTGATCCGGAACTCCCCGATGCCGAACCCCTCACCGAGGAAGTTGAGCGTGTCGGGGAGCCGGTCGGCCTGGATGCTCGAGCCTCCGGAGTAGAGCAGCGCGATCGCCGTGAAGATGCTCAGCGTGCCGAGCGTGACGATGAACGGCGGCAGGTTGATCCGGGTGACCAGCAGGCCGTTGAGCAGACCCGCGCCGGTGGCCAGCGCCACGCCGATGAGCAGCGCGACGATTCCGGGCATCCCGTCGTCACGGGCCAGCGTGGCCATGACCATCATCGACAGCACCATGATGGCGCCGACGGAGAGGTCGATGCCGGCGGTGAGGATGACGAGGGTCTGGCCGACCGCGAGCGCCGCGACGACGGCGGTCTGCTGGAACAGGATCCCCATCGAGCTCGCCGTGAGGAAGGTCGGTGTCGCGATGTAGAAGGCGAGGAACGCGACCAACAACAGGAACAGCGGGCTCAGCCACGGCTTGCCGTGGAGCTGGTGCTGCAACCGCTGGACCGGCGAGTGCTGCCGCCGAGCGAACTCGGCGGACGCAGACGAGACCTCGGTGGCACTCATGCTCAGTTGCCCCAGCAGATCTTGGCGGCCTCGTCGGACGTGATGCTCTCGACGCCGTCGACCGGCTTGTCCGTGACGAGAGCCACGCCGGTGTTCTTGAAGTCGAGGCCCTCGTCGGGGGTCGGCTTCTCCCCGCCGCGGGCGATGGAGGCGATGGCCGCCATGCCCTCGGTGGCCATCTTCAGCGGGTACTGCTGGGCGGTGGCGCCGATGACACCGCTCTTGACCGAGGCCACGCCGGCACACCCACCGTCGATCGAGACGATGGTGGCCGTCTTGCCCGCGGCCTGGAGGGCGGCATTGGCGCCCACGGCGGTCGGCTCGTTGATCGTGTAGACGACGTTGATGTTGGGGTTGCGCGACAGGCACCTCTCCATCGCGGAGCGGCCACCGTCCTCGGCGCCGTTGCCGGCCTCGTTGCAGACGATGGTGTAGTCGCCGCCGCCCGCCGCGGTGTACTTGCCCGTCTTGGCCTCGTCACCGTTCTTCTTCGGGTCGGCCACGTCGATGCCCATGCCCTCGAGGAAGCCCTGGTCACGGTTGTAGTCGACCGAGACGATCTTGTCGTTGAAGAGGTCGAGCAGGGCGATGGTCGCCGGCTTGCCCGCCATCGTCCCGGCGGCCCACTGGCCGATGAGCGTGCCGGCCTCGCGGTTGTCGGTGGCGAAGGTGATGTCGACGGTGTCGGCCGGGTCGGGCGGGGTGTCGAGGGCGATGACGTAGAGGCCGGCGTCGCGGGCCTTCTTGATCGCGGCGTTGACACCGGTGCTCATCGGGGTGATGAGGATGCCCTTGTCGCCGCGGGCGATGGCGTCCTCGATGGCCGTGATCTGACCCTGGTCGTCACCCTCCTGCTTGCCGGAGGCGACGGTCAGCTTGACGTTGTTCTTGGCGGCGTCGGCCTGGGCGCCCTTCTGCATGGCGACGAAGAACGGGTTGGTCGAGTCCTTGGTGATGAGCACGACGCCGACCTGGGCCTCGCCGCCGTCACCGCTCGCCGTGTCGGAGTCGCTGCCGCGGTTGCAGCCGGCCAGGCCGAGGGCGGTCGTGGCGGCCACGGCGAGGACCAGACCTCGGGTGGCGCGGGGAGCGCGGGGGGTGATGCGCATGGGGTTCTCTCCTTTGAGTCCGATGACAACGTTGTCAAGGACATGTATAGGGCCACCTTGCGCTCCGGTCAAGAGATGCCGTACAACTCGTGACATGAGCGTGACATCGTTGTCAGTCCCCGGTCCACGAATCGGCCATGTCTGAGCGGGGCGGGCGGGCGACGATGCGCGACGTCGCGGCCCTCGCCGGCGTGAGCATCAAGACGGTGTCGCGCGTCGTCAACGCCGAGGTCGGGGTGGCCGACCCGGTGCGTGAGCGGGTGCAGGAGGCCGTCGCCCGGCTGGACTACCGCCACCACCTCGGCGCCAGCAACCTGCGTCGCGGCACGACGAGGAGCGGCCTCATCGGGGCCCTGCTCCAGGACGTGAGCAACAGCTTCTCGGCCGCCCTCCTCCGCTCCCTCGAGGACGCCGCCCGCAGTCGCGGCACGGCGATCCTCTCGGCCAGCCTGGACGAGGAGCCCGACCGCGAGCTCAGCCTCGTCCACGACCTCGTCACGCGCCGCGTCGACGGCCTCGTCATCATGCCGTCGACGCTGCGTCAGGACTACCTCACCGCGGAGGTGCGGGCCGGGCTGCCGGTGGTGTTCGTCGACCGCGAGCCGCAGGGTGTGGCCGCAGACTCCGTCACCGTCGAGAACCTCGAGGGCGCACAGATGGGCACCGAACACCTTCTCGCACAGGGGCATCGACGCATCGCCTGCCTCACCGACCTGCCCGACATCTCGACCGCGCGGCGGCGGCGGGCCGGCTTCGTCCAGGCCTTCACCGAGCGCGGCCAGCGCCCTCCGGAGCGCCTCATGGTCTCGGGCCTGCGAGGCGCTGCCGCCGCCGAGGAGGCGGTCCTCCAGCTCCTCGACCTCGACCAGCCACCGACGGCCGTCTTCGCCGGGCGCAACGACCTCGCCCAGGGCACGATCCGGGCCCTGCGACAGCGGGGACTGAGCCGCTCGGTGGCCGTCGTGGGCTTCGACGACTTCCCCCTCGCGGACCTGCTCACCCCCGCACTCACGGTGATCCGCCAGGACGTGGGCCGGATCGGGCGGCGCACCGCCGAGCTGCTCCTCGCCAGGATCGACGGTGACACCTCACCGCCGCACCGGGTGGTCATCGCCCCCACGCTGGTCGTGCGCGGCTCGGGCGAGATCCCACCCGCCTGACTCCCGGCGCACGGCCGGGAGTCAGGCGGCGGAGCCGTCAGGGACGCAGCGGCGTCACCTTGACGTCGACGGCCTTGGCCGTGCCGCCGACCGCGTAGGTGGCGACTCCCGTGGCCGAGGCCGGCGGGTAGATGAGGTCGGTGACCGAGCGCTGGCCACCCTGCGCCAGCACCTCGACCGAGCTGCGGTCCAGGTATGCCGTGAAGGTCACCTCACCGTCCCGAACCGTCACCGGGGCCTCCTCGACGCTGGGGAAGAGAGCGTTGAAGCCCACGTCACCGCTCCGGGTCCGGTCGACCACGAGCGTTCCGTCGCGACGGACCCCGACCCTGGTGCCGACCGAGCCGTCGGCGCTGCGACGCAGGACGACACCGGCCTCGGCGGCGGACCCGAGCGCGACGCGGACCTCGACCCGGGCCACCGTGGCGTCGAGTCCCGTGGCCCGCTCACCGGTCGCCACGGGGCGCACCTTGGCCTGCTCCTTGTCGCGGTTGACCAGTGCCCGGTCGACACCGGCGACCGGTG
The DNA here is from genome assembly GCF_000768695.1 of Knoellia aerolata DSM 18566. GTDB lineage: Bacteria > Actinomycetota > Actinomycetes > Actinomycetales > Dermatophilaceae > Knoellia > Knoellia aerolata. The sequence goes on along the minus strand of NZ_AVPL01000052.1, from coordinate 11,305 downwards.
TCTGCCGCAGCTGCGGCCCGGTGGCGGACGAGACGAGCGACAGCGTCCGCGGCATCGTCATCTGCCCGCGCCACGGGCTCGTCGGGACGTCCTGGGCGTACTGCCAGTTGTTCATCCACCCGATGGAGATGCGCTGCTCGTCCGGCAGCCCGTTGAAGGTCACGCCGGCGTAGTTGTCGCGCCCGTAGTCGACCCAGTCCGCCCGGTCAGTCCCGTTCTTCGCAGGAGCCGACGCGAGCATGAACTGGTCGGCGAGGATGTGGCCCCAGCCGCCCGAACTGTGGTCGACGATGCGGATCTGTGCCGAACGGCCCTGCAGGTCGGCCAGGTCCCACGAGGCCCAGTCGAGGGCCTCGCTGTCCGTGCCCGTGCTCGAGCGCACGACGTCGCCATCGACGACGAGGTTGACCGTCGTCTGGGTGTCCCGGGGGCCGGCGGCGGTGTCGGAGAAGCGGATGTCGTCCACCATGAGGTGTCCCCAGTCGCCGGTGCTGTTCTCGTCGCGCACGACGATGCGGGCCGTCTCGCCACGGACCGACGAGGCGTCGATGTGCCGCCAGTCCATGTCGCCGGAGCTGTTGCCCGTCACGGACCCGACGACGCGGCCACCCGAGACCAGCTCGACCACGGTCGGGCCGCTGGTCCCGAGCGGGTGGGTGCCGCCGGCGATGAGGAGGTTGACCCAGTCTCGCGTCACCGTGAACTCCGGTGACACGAAGGTGCCGACCGCCAGGTCGCACTTGTCCGGGACGACGCAGGTGTCGAGCACCTTGTCGCCCTGGTGGTAAGGCAGGCCGGAGCTCGTCGCGCCGTAGCCGACGAAGTCACCGGTGGCGCTCCATCCAGACGGCAGGTTGGTGGCCGGGTCGAGGGTCTCGAAGTCCGTGAACACCTCGCCGCCCGGGTCGCCCTGGGTCGCCCCCGGGACCGCCGGGTGGCGGCCACCACCGATGAGGAAGTTGAGGTGGCGCTGGTCGATCGTGAAGCTCGGCGAGGTCAGCTCACCCTGGGCGGCGTCGAAGTCGATGAAGCTGTTGACGAGCCGCTCACCCACGTAGCCGGTGACGGTCTGCTGGCCCGGCAGCGCCCCGGCCGCGGGCTGGGAGCCGAAGGCGGTCCCGGCCGGGGTCCACCCGGCATACCCGTTCTCGAAGCCCTGGAGGAGGGTGCCGGCGGGCGGCTCGTAGGTCGCCGGACCGTCAGCGGTGAAGGTCGTCCCGTCGAAGTCACCGACGAAGTACTGGGTGCCCGAGCCACCGGCGATCCCGCCCGGGTTGAGGCTGACGAGCATGACCCACTTGACGTTGGCCGGGTCCCCGTCGACGGCGAGTGGGAAGAGGTCCGGGCACTCCCAGACCCCACCGATCGCGTTGCGGGGCCCGAACTCCGAGAGCCGCGTCCACTGCTTGAGGTCGGTCGAGCGCCAGATGAGGACCTTGTGCTCGTTGGCGACGACGGCGACCATCCGCCACTCGTTCGCCGGGGCGTACCAGAACACCTTCGGGTCGCGGAACTCACGCGAGCCGATGTCGATAACGGGGTTGCCGGAGTACTTCGTCCAGGTCTGGCCGTCATCGGTCGAGTACGCGAGCGACTGCGCCTGGATGCCGTCGCGCCCGCTCGCCGGCGTGTAGGCGCTGGTGTACATGGCCACCAGGGGCGGGTTCTGAGCCGTCCCGAAGCCGGAGCTGTTCGCCGTGTCCACGACCACCGAACCGGAGAACACACCCTCGTTCGCGTCGAAGGGGATGGCGACCGGCTGCTCGTCCCAGTGGACGAGGTCGGTGCTCGTCGCGTGGCCCCAGGACATGTTGCCCCAGCGGTCGCCGAGCGGGTTGTACTGGAAGAAGAGGTGGTAGACGCCCTTGTGGAAGACGAGCCCGTTGGGGTCGTTCATCCAGTTCTTCGCGGGGCTGAAGTGGTAGGCGGGACGGTGCTGGGGCGTGTCGGCCGCGGCGGGCGCGATCCCGAGCGCCGTGAGGAAGGCGACGAGAATGAGGACCACCCCGTGGCGGCGACGCGAGCGTGGACGAGCGATGACTGGCATGTGGGTCTCCCGGTGATGACAACGTTGTCAGCCGACATCCGAAGCCCGACCGGCGGGTATGTCAAGCCGGGAGTCCCTCGGCGCGGGGCGTCCGTCGGGCGGTGGCGGCGGGTGTGGGATTTGAACCCACGAGAGGTCTCCCTCTGGTCGCTTTCAAGGCGACTGCACTAGGCCACTATGCGAACCCGCCCGGTGCACCGGGCGAACCGGTGACCGACAGACAGGGTATGCCGCGAGCGCCCCGGCCGTGGAACCGGAGGTCCGCATCCCTGCAGGTAGGGTCGATGCTCACATCGAAAGGGACGGTCCCCATGCCCAAGCTCAGTTTCTTCGCCGGCCTCGCCGCCGGCTACGTCCTCGGCGCTCGCGCCGGGAAGCAGCGCTACGCCCAGATCAAGACCGTCTCCGGCAAGGTCTGGCAGAGCAAGCCCGTGCAGAAGCAGGTGTCCGCCGTCACGGAGAGCGCCCGGACCAGGGCCGCGCCCGTCGTGGCCGACTTCGTCGCGGACGCCGCGAAGGCGACCGGCGAGAAGCTGCGCGCCTCCCGCACGATCCCGTCACGCGTCAGCGACCGGCCCGACCGCACCGCGGGAGAGGGACAGTGGGTTCCGTCGCCCGGCGCCCCCGGCGACGACCCCTGGGCCAAGGCCACCGGCCGCTGACCGACGGGCCCGGGCGGACTGAGGGGCCCGGGCGGACTGAGGGGCCCGGGCGGACCGGGCGGCATGGGTGGACCGGGCCCCGCCCATGCCGAGCAGGGGCAGCGCGGGCATGGCGCCGGGCAGGGCCAGGTCGGCGAGCAGCACCGCCGTCCCCGCCACCCCGTTGACGAGCGAGACGTCGCCGTCCGCCCCCCGGAGGCCGCACGGCCACGCCTCAGGGGCATCGCCGGCGGCGTCCACCCAGGCCGCAGCGGCGGCCACCGCCAGGTCCCGGTGCTCGACCTCGCCGAACACGTCGGCCGCGAGGGCCACCACGGCGGTGGGTCCACCGGCTCCGTGACAGAGCGTCCACCCCGCGGCGAGGGCCCCCGCGCCGTGGGTCGTGGCGAGCCCGGCCGCCTCGGTCATCGCCCGGCCGCAGCGCTGGACGGCCATCTCCGCCTCGGCCCGGGTCGTGTCGAGCGACCACGGGACGTCGAGACCCGCCTCGGCGAGCTCGAGCAGCCGCAGGCGCACCGCCCCCGCCCCCGCCGCCCCGTGGCACCAGAGGTCGGGCCAGGTCACGTCACCGTCGCGCAGGTCCGGCCATCCCCCTCGCGCTGGGTCGGACCAGGAGGCTTCCCACGCCAGCGCTTCGTGGGCGAGGTCGAGGGCCTGCGGCGCGAGACCGGGCCAGACCGCGGCGGCCTCGGCGAGGGCCCACGCCACGCCGGACGCACCGTGCGCGAGACCGCACAAGGGTCTGGCGGACTCGCCGGCCAGCCTCGCGTCGGGCCAGCTGCGACCCCAGGCCTCGACCCGCGAGCGGTGGCGCAGCTCAGCGACGATGCCCGCGGCATGCGTCCCGTGCCGCCGCGACCGGGCCAGACCGAGAAGGATGCCGGCGAGACCGTCCGTGAGGTCGCTGCCGTCGGACCACCCGGTGGTGACCGGTCCCCCGACGCGAACGAGCAGGTCGACCCCGGCCTCACCGACGAGCAGACCCGCTGGGGCGTCCGACCCGGTCGGGCGCGCCCGCAGCAGGGCGCGTGTGGCCGACTCGCCGAGGTCCAGCGCGTCGGGGCGGTCCAGGACGATGCCGAGGTGCGTCAACGCCCACGCGACCCCGGCATCGCCGTCATAGAGGGAGCGCTGACCCGCGACGACCGCGAACGGGTGGCCGTCGGGGTCCAGCTCCCAGGCCGGCCACGTCGGAGCGCCGGCCCCGTCGATGATCGCCGTGCGCACCAGCACGTCGACGCAGCGGTGCGCCGCGTCGAGGACCCGCTCGCGATCGTCGTCGCGGTCGGTCCGGACGTCGGTCCCACCGGCCATCCTTGCGTCCTCGCGGTCCCTCGCGGCCGACGTCATCGGTCCTCCCCTGTGGTCGCCGCTGCGAGGTGGGGCGCAGCGGGGTCGATGCCGAGGCGCCGCAGCTCGTCGGCCACGAGAGCGAGCCACTCGTGCGTGGTCACGGCCGCGCCCCCCAGTCCTTCGTGGGCCGTCGCCAGGGCGGCGCAGCGCACCTCACCGAAGCTCGCACCGGTGCCCGGGTCCTCGGCCCACCCGACGCCGTCCGCGACCCTCTCCGTGAGCGGCGGCGGCTCGCCCTCGGTCAGCCCGGCCGCCGCGGTGGCGATCTCGCCACGAGCCTTCTCCGCCCACGGCGCTGCCAGGTAGACGACGCACGAGTCCGGTCGGGTGAGGTGCTCCGCGGACGCGGCGATCTTGAGCAGCCACCCGTCCGTGCCACTGAGGGACCTCGTCACCTCGTGCACCAGGCGGGCTGACGCCCCCGGGGCCGGGCGCAGGTAGACGCGCACCAGCGGTCCGTGGTCCGGGCGGGGGTTCCAGCCGCTCCCCCAGGTGCGCCACCAGCCGTCCTGCACCACGGCGCCGTGCCGGCGGACGGCCCGCACGCGGTCGCCCACCCTCGGCGGGAACCCGACCCGCCCGGTGGTCGTCACGTACTCGCCCCGGCACAGGGCCCGGCGCCCCGTCGCCGTGGCGACGACGACGACTCCCGCGACCCCGGTCCCGACCACCTCACTGTCGGCCTGCGCCCAGACCTCCGCGTCGTCGTGCGCGGCTCTCGCGGAGCAGCCGACCGGCGCGGCCCACGGGTCGGGCGCGTCCCGCCGTGGTGGGCGGACGGCATACCAGTGGCGATAGAGGACGTCGGCGGGCGCACCGTCGTGCCCGGCCCGGAGGACGTCGTATGCCGTCCGCACCTGGGCGGCGTGCTCGGGTCGCCAGTCGTTCATGCCGGGACCTCCTCGGCGGCGTGGACCGCGTGAGCGAGGAGACGGGCCACGTCGGCTGCCCCGTCCTCGCCGTGGGTCAGGGCCATCTGCCAGGCGGTGAGGAGGGCTCGCACGCAGCGCCACGGAGCCGTGAGCGACGCCGGGCCGCAGGCGGACCAGTACGCATCGAGGCAGAGCGCCGCGAGGTCGAGGCCGGGACGGGACAGGTCGGTGAGCATGGCGGCGGCCGAGGCGAGGTCGTGCTCGGGACAGCCCCGGCCACCGAGCTCGAAGTCGACGAGGCCGACGCGGACGTCACCGGACGGCGAGGTCTGCACGATGACGTTGCCGGCCGCCACGTCGCCGTGCACGAGGTGCGTCGGGCGCCACTGTGCGCGGGCCGCCGTGAGCGCCCGCTCCACCGCGGGGTGGGTGAGCGCGTCGAGGACGGGGCGGGTGTCGGCCCGCTCGGTCCCGCCCTCCATCGACGGGGGGAGCCGGTCGAGCAGCGGCCACGGCCGGGGCGCCTCGGGCAGCTCCGGCGCCGCGGGGTGCCGGTGCAGGCGCGCGAGGGCGCGGCCGAGGTCCACGGCGGCCGGACGCCGGATCGCGTCGTCCATGGCGGCGCCGAGCTCCTCGCCCGGCAGGGCGGTCATCCACACCGACCCCGATCCCCCCTGTCGGATCGGGGTCGGTGCGAGACGGAGGGACGCGATCGCGTCCAGGAGGGCGGCCTCGACCGCGACGGTGTCGTCACCGTCGAGCCGGGCCGCGGTGCCGGCCTGCTTGACGTAGCCGACCGGTGTGCCCGCGTTCTCGACGACGTGGACCGGGTTGCTGCGCGACACGGGTCGCACGCGCACGCGTCCGGCGCGGACGTCCGCCGCGGGGACGATCCCGTGGCGGACGGCCGCGGCGAGCAGGCCGGGACTGGTGAGCACGGTCAGGCGCCCGGGCCCGTGGTGCGGGAGCCCTCGGCGTCGAGCGCCTCGACCTCCTCGAGCGCGGCGAGGTAGCCGGCCCAGTACACCTCGTCGGCTGCCTCCTCGATCTCGTCGACGGAGGAACCGTAGGCCCCCGAGCGGGGGTTGCCCCACCGGTCGATCGGTCGCTCGAACTCCCCACCGCACGCGCGGGTGGGGAGCGGGCACCCGGCGCGGGTCACCTGGAGGTCGCAGATCGCGATCCTCGTGACGTCGCACGTGCTCGGTCGCGTGATGACGTCGCAGAGGTGCGGCCTCGTCACGAGGCTCGGACACAGCACCGCGACCCGGGTCCTCACCGTCGGGCAGCTGACGTCGATCCGCGTCTTGAAGCAGATCGCGATACGCGACTTGAGACAGGTCGAGAGCGGCCGCGTCACCGGCGTGACCGTCGGGACGAGCAGGTCGACCGCGAGCTCGTCGTAGACGGCCTGGATCGGGTTGGCGAAGGTCATCGAGCCGTCCGTGGCACCGGCGAAGAGCAGCCCGACGACGTTGCGCGAGGTGTCGAGGATGACCGACCCCGAGTCGCCGCTGTTCGAGAAGCGCGGGTTGCGCGTGGTGTCGGTGTCGATGCGGATCTGGTGACGCAGGGTCCGTGGGCCCACGTCACTGCCGTAGTTGACGTTGACGGTGAAGTCGACCGAGGCGACCGTGCCGAAGGTGTGCTCGGTGGTGCGCCCACGCTTCTGGACGGCCATGCCGACGGTGGCGGTGGCGGAGCCGGCGACGTCACCGACACCGGTGACCGACGCCGACCACGGTTCCCCGGCGTCGACCGTGATGACGGCACCGTCGATGTTCTCCGACAGGGCGGCCCGGGTCAGTGCCCCGAACTCCCCTGTCGGGGCCCCGCCGTCGACGAGCGAGGGCTGGACCTGTCGGTCACCGACGCTCCAGGTGTTGTTGACGCAGGCGACGTGGAAGTTGGTGAGCGCCATCGTCGCCCCGGTGGCCCGGTCGCGGACCATCGCACCGAGGGTGCCGACGAAGACGTAGTTCCCCGGCGACGCGACGTCGGGCGGGGACAGGAAGACGCTGCGACGCGGGCCGATGCTGATGCCGCCGGCGAGCGTCGGGTAGTCGGCCGGGTCGACGAACAGCTCGGCGTCGTCGACCTGCCGCATCGCCGGCTGCAGCTCGATGACGAGCTCCTGGACGTCGGTCTTGATGCCGTCGATCTCCTTGGGAATCGCGGCACCCTTGGCCAGCTTGGACGTCGGCTTCTTCTGCTCGACGAAGACGACGATGCTCAGCTCGCCCGTCTTCTTCCCGTCGGTCTCCTTCTCGGCGATGTCGACGGCGACGACGCCCGGCTTGGCGATGAGCTCGTCCTCGACCGCCTCCTTCACCGGCCTGATCGCCGCGCGCTGTGCGGCCTGCTCGTGCTGTGTTGCCATGACTGCTCCTCGGGGTGAGCGGGACCGCCCCTTGCGCGGCCCCGGCACCAAGCAAGGAGTACCCACTCGCGCGTCAGATACATCGTCGTGGCGCGAGCGATCGCAGAAGAAGACGTGCCGCTGAGATCGTCAGAAGAAGATGTGCCGCTGAGGTATCTGTCGAGCGTCTCGCGACTCCTTCCCCTGTGACCGGCCAGTCCCTACCCTGAGTCGACGGCAGCACGCCACCGGGGACGGGCGCAGAGCTCACGGAAGGCACCGATGAACCACGACAGAGGTCAGGACAGGGCACCTCGGCGGATTCCTCCGACGGTGATCCCCGGGACCGCCGCTCGTCGGCTGGGCGCTCGCGCCCTCGACCCGTCCACCGCGATCCGCGGTGACGGCACCCCCGCACCCGAGCCCACGGCATACGTCGCGGACGTCGTCCTCGTCCCGGGACTCGCCGACCTGGATCGACGCGCGAAGGGCCCGTTGGCCCGCCTTCGGGCCGTCGCCCGGCGCAGCGGGTATGCGGTCGAGGTGGTCCGGGACGACGACCTGCTGGCCTTCGGGCGGGACAACGAGCTTCTCGACGACCTCGACCGGGTCGGCCACACCGCCGTCCGGCTCGTCCCGCTGGAGGGGGCCGGTCCGCTCCCGGACGCGTGGGAGCTGCTGCAGCGGGCCCGCTCCGGCAACCCGAAGAGGACTCCTGATGACGACCCGGACGACCCGGGACCCGCGGCCGCCAGGGGCCTCGGCCTGGCGCACGTCATGACCTCGAGCGGCTACGGCGACGGCATCGGGTACGGGGACGGCATCGGGTACGGCGACGGGATCGGGTACGGGGACGGCATCGGGTACGGCGACGGGATCGGGTACGGCGACGGGATCGGCGGCGGCCCGCGGGGGCGGATCCCCGTGGTCTGGTCCGCGCCCGCCCCGCCCCGAGCCACGACGACCGGTCCTGTTGTCGCGACCCTCGACACCGGCCTCGGGCAGCACCACTGGTTCCCCGAGGGCGACGGCGCCGAGCGGCACCCGAGGCCCGGGGGTCCGGGACTCGGCGTGACCTTCCCCGCCGGCGCGGACCCCGAGGACTCCGGCGTCACGATCGACCGGGTCAACGGTCGACTCGACCCGATCGCCGGTCACGGCACGTTCATCGCGGGGATCGTGCGCCAGCACTGCCCGGAGGCCTCCATCGTGTCGGTCCCCGTCATGTGGGGCGACGGGGTCGCGGACGAGGTCGACGTCGTGCGCGCCCTCACCGGCCTCTACGCCCGTCAGCTCGCGGCGCTGCGGCGCGGCGACCCGGGCCAGGCCATCGACGTCGTCACGCTCTCCCTCGGTTACCGGCACGAGACGCCGGGCACGTTCGACGACGAGGAGGCCCTCTTCAGCGTGCTCCGGGGGCTGTCCGAGCAGGGCGTCACGATCGTCGCCGCCGTGGGCAACGACGCGAGCGACGTGGAGTTCTTCCCCGCCGCCTTCGCCACGCACCTCACCGGTGGCGCCCCGATGGTGAGCGTGGGCGCGCTGAACCCCGACCACCGGACCGTGTCGGTCTACTCCAACACCGGACCCTGGGTGCAGACCTATCGCGCCGCCACCGCGGTGGTGAGCACGATGCCGCAGACCTTCAACGCCTCGCAGCGGGGCTCCCTGCTGCGCCAGCCGACCCCGACGCTCGCGGCGTCGATGCCCACCCGGGGGGCGATCGACTCCGACGACTTCAGCGGCGGCTTCGGCCTCTGGAGCGGGACGTCCTTCGCCGCCCCGGCCCTCGCGGGCGACATCGCCTGCGCGCTGGGCCACGACCGGGGCACGGACGCCGGGGAGCGCAGCGAGCGCGCCCGCAGGGCCGTCGCCACGGCGCTCGAGGCGGGCAGGGTCCACGGATGAGTGCGCCGCGGCCCGACTCGCAGCGACCCGGGGCACCGGCCGAGGCCGGGCTCGCCGTCACCGCGGCCCGGGCGTTCGCCCGGCACCGCGACGGTGACACGGACGCGATGGGCGACCTCGTCGACGAGCTCACCCCGCTGCTGTGGCACACCGCTCGCTCGCAGGGCGCCGACCCGGCCACGGCCGAGGACGTCGTCCAGACGACATGGCTTCGGCTCGTCGAGCACACCACCGACATCTCCGACGGCCAGGCCGTGCTGCAGTGGCTGCTCATGACGACCAGGCGCGAGGCGTGGCGCTCGGTCCGACGTGGTCGCCGCACCGTGCCCCACGAGCCGTGGGAGGAGCCGACGTCCCGGGACGCCACCGCCCCGCCGCGGGCGCTCGACCCGGTGACCGCGACCGAGGACGCCGACGTCGCCCGCGCCGTGTGGCAGCACGTCGAAGCGCTTCCTGCGAGGTGCCAGCAGCTGCTGCGTCTCGTCGCCTACGTCGACCGCCCCGACTACGCGGTCGTCAGCGCGGCCCTCGGCATCCCCGTGGGGAGCATCGGCCCGACGCGCGGACGGTGCCTCGCCAAGCTGCGGATGGCCCTGCTGTCCGACCCGACCTGGGAGGTGACGGCATGACCGCTCCCCACGACGAGGACCTCCTCGCCGAGAAGCCGATCGACGCCGACGACGAGCGCGCCCTCCGGCTCGTGCGCGCCCACCTCGACCTTCTCGACCCCGTCCCGGCCGACCTGGCGGAGCGGGTGAAGTTCGCCATGACCGTCGCCAGCCTCGAGGCGGAGGTGGCGCACCTCATGAGCGACGCCCTCGAGCTCACGGCGGTGCGCACCACCGAGTACGACCGGGCGACGACCGTGACCTTCGAGAGCGGATCGCTGAGCATCATGGTGACGCTCGAGGCGGGCGAGCGCTCCGCCATCACGCTGCGGGGATGGGTCACGGCGCCCGGCGCTGAGGTCGAGCTGCGCGAGCGCTCACGCAGCTCGGTGACGGTGGCCGACGACGAGGGCCGGTTCGTCTTCGACGGTGTCGAGCGCGGCACCGTGAACCTCGTCATCCGGCTCCACGACGAGCCGGGCGCCCGCCCGGTCATCACCCCCGGGATCGAGCTCTGAGGGGGGCCCGGCCACGACGATCGAGCGCATCCTCAGCCTTCACGCGAAGGGCCAGTCCGAGAACTCGGCGGGACACTACCGTCGGGCGGACGCCGCACTGTCCCGGGCGCTGACGGCGCTGGAGGAGCTCGACCGCTCGGGTGCCGGGGGTGACGGGGGCGACGGCGACGGCGACGGCGACGTCTCGCGGCTGCGCGCCCGCATCCTCATCACCCGCGCGGTCTCCCGCCTGGGGATCGACGGGCCGGAGGCCGCGCTCGCGCTCCTCGACGGGGTGCGCGACCTCGCCCGCACACGGTCGGCGCCCATCCTCGAGGTGCAGGCCCACCTCCAGGCCGGAGCGATCCACGTCATGTGCTCGAACTGGATCGAGGCCCTCGACGAGCTCGCCCACGTCGAGCCCCACCTCGACGAGCTGGTGCCGCGCGAGCGCGTCTCCGCCCTCATCAACCGCGGGCTGGCCGCGGTCTCCCTCCAGGACCTCGAGGGCGGCCGCCGCGACCTGGAGCGGGCCCTCGAGGTCGCCGTCCGCCACGGCTTCCGCCACCAGGAGTTCAAGGCACGACACAACCTCGGCTGCGTGGCCTACCTCGCCGGTGACATCCCGGGGTCCCTGCGGCTCATGGCCGAGGCCGCGGAGATGGACACCGACGTCGGGCTGGCGCAGGCGCACCTCGACCACGCCAGGGTCCTCCTCGACGCCGGTCTCGTCGACGAGGCCGAGACCGTGCTCCACCGCGGGCTCGAGGCCGCGCGTCGCGACCGGCAACGGCTCGAGCGTGGCGACCTCCACCTCGACCTGGCGCGGGCCGCGCTGCTCCGGGGTGACCCGAGGCAGGCACGCGTGCGGGCGGGCCACGCGGCCCGGACCTTCCGCGCGTTGCGCGCGACGACCCGGGCCGAGGAGGTCGAGCTCTTCGGTGCCGCCGTCGACCTCGGCGTCGGGCGCCACCTCGCGCGGGCGGCCAGGGTCGCGGC
>NZ_AVPL01000103.1 GCF_000768695.1 Knoellia aerolata DSM 18566 | reverse complement strand
TCTCGGCTCGCGGCCGCCGAGGGCGACCGGGAGCGCGCGACCCAGATCCTGCGCGAGGCGGCCCGGTGTCTCGCCCGCGAGCAGGGCGACGTCCACAGCCTCGAGGTGCGGGCCGGGCTCGCCTTCCACGCCGCCCGCATCCGCGACGTCGACGTCGGCGACGCCACGGACGCCGGGACGCCGGAGGAGCTGTTCGAGAGCGTCGAGCGCTGGCGCGCGGCGTCGCACCGGGTCCCGCCGCTCCGGCCACCCGACGACCCCGAGACCGCAGAGCTCGTCCGCCGCCTGCGCCGGGTACGCCGGGTGCGCCACCGAGATGCCGACGACGAGCTCACGAGCACGCAGACCGAGGTGTCGATGCTGCAGGGCGAGATCACGCGGCGGCTGCGCACCGTGCGCGCCTCCCACGCCGACACCGACGACTCCCCGGCGACGGCTGCCGAGGCGAGGCGCGCCACGGAGGAGCGACACGCGACCCTGGTGACCTTCCACGAGGTGCGCGGGACGGTCGTGCGCCTCGTCCTCGACGGGTCCGGCCTCCGGCAGAGCGTGCTCGGACCCGTCGCAGAGCTCACCACGGTCGCCTCCCGTGCGACGTCGGACGTGCGCGCCGCCGCCGTCGCACGCCCGTCGATGGCGGCCTTCCTCAGGGCCGCCCGTGCCGCGTCGCTGCGGGACGTCGACACGGCGCTCCTGGGCGGCCTCGAGCCGGACGGCACCGTCGTGGTCGTCCCCACCGTCGCCCTCGCGTCGCTGCCCTGGCGGGCGCTGCCGTCACTGGCCGACCACCCGGTCGTGGCGAGCCCGTCCGTGACCGCCTGGGTGCGCCGCGGCGTCGCCTCGCACCGCCCAACGACGGTCGCCGCACTCGTCGGCCCCGGCCTGCCGCGAGGTCGCGAGGAGGTGGACGCGGTCGCCCGGGTGTGGGAACGGCATACGGGCGTGGGAGCGGTCACCACGACACCCGGGTATGCCGTCAGCGCGGACGTGCGCTCCGCCCTCGCCACCTCGAGCGTCGTGCACCTCGCGGCGCACGGGCACCACGCCGACCAGAGCCCGCTCTTCTCCAGCCTCGACGTGGCGGACGGCCCGGTGTTCGCCCACGAGCTCGCGGCGCCGGTCGCCGCCGAGCTCGTCGTGCTCTCGGCGTGCGACGTGGGACGCAGCCGCGGACGCGCCGGCGACGAGCCGCTCGGGCTGGCCGCGGCGCTGCTCATCCTCGGCGTGCAGTGCGTCGTCGCGGCGACGAACCCGGTGCCCGACGACGTCGCGGCGGCCGCGATGGTCGACCTGCACCACCGCCTGGTCGATGGCACCGACGTCGCCACCGCGCTGCGGACGACCGCGCGTGAGGTCGAGGGTGCCGAGGCGTTCTGCGCCTACGGCAGCACCTGGTCCCGCACCTGACTCACCCCTTCCCAACCTCCCGTACCGAACTCACCAATTCCTCCCCTCCGGTACACGGGGACCCGTGCCGGAGGGGAGGAATTGGCGAGTTGGGCTCAGATGAAGATGGCGGGCGAGTTGAAGAGGGCCTCGTAGGGGTCGTCTCCCGGGTGGGTGGGGAAGCGCACAGTGGCCGGGATGCCCGTGGCGACCGCTCCCGACGGGACGTCCTTGACGACGACGGAGTTCGCGCCGATCTGCACGTCGTCACCGATCTCGACGGGACCGAGGATCCGCGCGCCGGCGCCGATCGTCACGCGGTCGCCGACGGTGGGGTGCCGCTTGACCTTGGCCAGCGTGCGGCCGCCGAGCGTGACCCCGTGGTAGAGCATGACGTCGTCGCCCACCTCGGCCGTCTCACCGATGACGACCCCCATGCCGTGGTCGATGAAGAAGCGGCGGCCGATGGTGGCTCCCGGGTGGATCTCGACGCCGGTGACCGCTCGGGTCGCGGTGGAGAGGGACCGCGCCACCGGCTTGAGGTGGGGTCGCAGCCAGAGCTTGTGAGCGAGGCGGTGCGACCAGATCGCGTGCAGCCCGGGCGAGTTGAGCACGAGGTCGGTGCGCGAGGCCGCCGCCGGGTCGCGGGCCACCGCGGCGTCGACGTCCTCGCGCACCCTCGCGACGGCGCGCCGGACACGCGACCGCAGTCGCGCGCCCGGCAGACCGGACAGTCGGGGCAGGTCAGTCAACGAGGCCCTCGAAGAGGATGGTGGACAGGTAGCGCTCGCCGAAGCTGGGGATGATGACGACGATCGTCTTGCCGGCGTTCTCGGGACGGGTGGCGACCTCGTTGGCGGCGGCCAGCGCGGCGCCGGAGGAGATGCCGACGAGCAGGCCCTCCTCGGTCGCGGCCCGGCGGGCCCACTCGACCGAGGTCTGGGCGTTGACGTCGATGACCTCGTCGTAGATCTCGGTGTCGAGGATCTCGGGGACGAAGTTGGCGCCGATGCCCTGGATCTTGTGCGGGCCGGGGGCGCCACCGTTGAGGATCGCGGACTCCTCGGGCTCGACGGCGATGATCTGCACGCCGGGCTTGCGCTCCTTGAGGACCTGGCCGACACCGGTGATGGTGCCGCCGGTGCCGATGCCCGCGACGACGATGTCGACCTGGCCGTCGGTGTCGCGCCAGATCTCCTCGGCGGTCGTGCGGCGGTGGATCTCCGGGTTGGCCACGTTGGCGAACTGACGGGCGAGGACGGCGCCCTCGCGCTCGGCGACGATCTCCTCGGCCTTGCTCACGGCGCCCTTCATGCCCTCGGCGCCGGGGGTGAGGACGAGCTCGGCGCCGTAGGCGCGCAGCAGCGCGCGGCGCTCCTTGCTCATCGTCTCGGGCATGGCGAGGACGACCTTGTAGCCGCGGGCCGCGCCGACCATCGCGAGCGCGATGCCGGTGTTGCCCGAGGTCGCCTCGACGACGGTCCCCCCGGCCTGGAGGTCGCCGGACGCCTCGGCCGCGTCGATGATCGCGACGCCGATGCGGTCCTTGACCGAGCTGGCCGGGCTGTAGAACTCGAGCTTCGCGGCGACGGTCGTGCCCTCGGGGGCGTCGATGATCCGGTTGATCCGGACGAGCGGGGTGTTGCCGACGGCGTGGGTGACGTCCTCGAGGATGGGCATGAGGTCTCCGTTGCTTCTCGTGAGTGCGCGCGGGGGCGCGACGGGATGGCTGGGCTGGTCGCCCAGTGTCTCAGAAACACCTGAGTCACTTATGTCTATTCCAACACCGCGTTATCCGCGGGCGCCCGGCACCCTCTCGTGCGAGGCACGTCACCGCGCAGTATGCAGGCGCTTAGTGCTCAGTAGACTCGCCGGCATGTCCGCGCTCCAGATCGTCGCCATCGCGCTCTGCTTCCCGCTCATGCTCGTGGGGTGGGCGCTGCTGTTCCGACAGATCGGGCGCTTCGTCACCCTCTACCGGGTCGGCCAGCCGGACCCGCGGCGCACCGATGCCCCACTGACTCGCTCCTGGACGCTGGCCAAGGAGTTCCTCGGCCACACGCGGATGTCGCGGCTCCCGGTCGTCGCCGTGGCGCACTGGTTCACGGCCCTGTCGTTCCTGCTGCTCTTCGGCACCCTCGTCAACGCGTTCGGACAGCTCATCGAACCGATGTGGCGCCTGCCCCTCGTCGGGCACTTCCCGCCTTTCGAGTGGATGACCGAGCTCTTCGCCTGGGGCGGGCTCATCGGCATCCTCGTCCTCATCGCGATCCGGCAGCGCCAGCACCCCCGCTCGGCCGCGGGCGAGAACGGCCGCCGGTCGCGCTTCTTCGGCTCCACGTGGTGGCAGGCGTACTACGTCGAGGCCACCATCCTCGGCGTCACCCTCTGCATCCTTCTCCTGCGCACGCTCGAGGCCGCCCTGGTCTCCGCCGTGGAGCCGGAGGTGAGCATCGCGCTCCACTTCCCGCTCACCGGGTGGATGGCGGGACTCTGGTCGGGGATGTCGGTGGCCACCCTCGAGACGCTCGTCGTCCTCGTCGCCGCGATCAAGATCATCATCTCCTTCGCCTGGATGATCACGGTCGCGCTGCAGCCGACGATGGGCGTGGCCTGGCACCGCTTCCTCGCCTTCCCCAACATCTGGTTCAAGCGCGAGGCCTCCGGCCGGACCGCCCTCGGCAACCTCAAGCCGATGACGATGGGCGACGGCAGTCCGTTCTCCATGGAGGCCATGGAGGCGATGCACGACGTCGAGGACGCGCCCGAGCCGGTCCTCGGGGTCGGCAAGGTCGAGGACTTCACGTGGAAGGGCCTGCTCGACTTCTCCACCTGCACCGAGTGCGGTCGCTGCCAGTCCCAGTGCCCCGCCTGGAACACCGACAAGCCACTCTCCCCCAAGATGCTCGTCATGGCGCTGCGCGACCACGTCGACGCGAAGTCGCCGTGGCTCACCGCCTCCGACGAGGCGCGCGCGTCCCTGCCCGGAGCGGCCACGGCGCTCGCGGAGCGGCCCCTCATCGGCAGGACCGGCTACGAGATCGGCGACCCGCGGACGGCATACAACCCTCTCGGGATCGGACCGGACGGGGAGCCGAGCGCGATCATCGACGAGGACGTCCTCTGGTCGTGCACGACCTGCGGCGCGTGCGTCGAGCAGTGCCCCGTCGACATCGAGCACGTCGACCACATCGTCGACATGCGGCGCTACCAGACCCTCATCGAGTCGGCGTTCCCCTCCGAGCTCGGTGGCCTGTTCAAGAACCTCGAGTCCAAGGGCAACCCGTGGGGCATGGGCGCGCGGGCGCGCCTCGACTGGGCCAAGGATCTCCCGTTCGAGGTCAAGATCCTCGGAAAGGACGTCGAGAGCGCGTCCGAGGTCGACTACCTGTTCTGGGTCGGGTGCGCCGGCGCCTACGAGGACCGGGCCAAGAAGACCACCCGCGCCGTCGCCGAGCTCCTCGACACCGCGGGCGTCACGTTCGCCGTCCTCGGTGACGGCGAGACCTGCACCGGCGACTCCGCCCGTCGTGCGGGCAACGAGATGCTCTTCTCGATGCTCGCCCAGCAGAACGTCGAGACGCTCACCGGCGTCGGCGCGCAGAAGATCGTCGTCACGTGTGCCCACTGCTTCAACACGATCAAGAACGAGTACCCCGACCTCGGCGGCTCGTTCGAGGTCGTCCACCACACCCAGCTGCTCAACCGGCTCGTCCGCGACAAGAAGCTCGTGCCGGTCGCGCGCCCCGCGGACGCTCCGGGGATGTCGTCGGCCAAGAACGCCGCGTCGACGGCGGCGACGGTGACCTACCACGACCCCTGCTACCTCGGTCGGCACAACAACGTCTACGCCCCGCCGCGCGAGCTCATCGGCGCGCTCCCGGGTGTCGAGCTGCGCGAGATGGAGCGCTCCAAGGAGAAGTCGTTCTGCTGCGGCGCCGGCGGCGCACGCATGTGGATGGAAGAGAAGCTCGGCGGGCGGATCAACATGAACCGCACCGAGGAGGCCCTCGCGACCGGTGCCGAGCGGATCGCCATCGGCTGCCCGTTCTGCCGGGTGATGATCTCCGACGGGCTCACCGCGAAGCAGGCCGAGGGTGTCGGCGAGGACGTCGAGGTCGTCGACGTCGCGCAGATGCTGCTCGCCGCGGTGCGTCGCGGCCAGGACGACGAGGAGTCGACCGAGGTCACCGAACCTGCGTATGCCGGCGCGTCCGGTGACGCTGCTGCGGCCAGTGCCGCTCCTGCCGCTCCTGCCGCCGCGACGGCTGGCGCGGGTGCGGCGGTCGTCGCCGCGGCGGCGGCCGAGTCCGCCGCTGCGAG
>NZ_AVPL01000003.1 GCF_000768695.1 Knoellia aerolata DSM 18566 | reverse complement strand
CCGAGCGCCTCGACGCGGGCGGCGGCGGCGGAGCGGGCCCGCTCGGCCTCGCGCTCGGTGGCCTCCAGCGCGGCGATCCGGGCCTCGACCCCGGCGAGCTCCTCGGCGGCGGTCTCGTAGGCGCTGTCGAGACCCTGCTCGCCCTCCTCGTCGTTGGCGACGGTGCCCTCGAGGCGGGAGAAGTCGCGCTCGGCGTCGGTGGCGCGCGCCAGCGAGGCCTCGATGATCCCGCGGAGGCGGCCGATCTCCGCCTCGCCGGCCTCGATCCGACTGCGCCGGGCACCGACCTGGCCGGCGAGCTTGGCGAGCCCCTCGCGGCGGTCGGCCGCGGCGCGGGCGAGACGGGCGAGACGGTCCTGCTCCGCGGCATACGCCATTTCCGCGTCCTCGCGGGCGCCCACGGCTGCGGCGAGCTCGTCGGCGGCCGTCGCGACCTCGGCGAGGAGCTTCTGCTCGGCCTCGCGAGCCTGCACGGCCTGAGCCCGCAGCTCCTCGGGGTCGCGGCCGGACGTGGTCTCGTCGACGTCGTCCTGGCCGAGGAGGCGGACCCGCTCGCGGGCGACGGAGGCGGTCGACTCGAGCCGGTCGCGCAGGGACTGCAGCCGGACGAAGCGCTCCTGGGCGCGGCCGAGCTCGGGCGCGGCGTCGGCGGCCTGGCGCTCGACCTCGGTGAGCCGCGATCGCACGCCCTCGAGGGCGTTCTCGACCGAGGTCCGCCGCGCGATGAGCGCGGTCTCGTCGGCGACCTCCTGCTCGAGGGTGGAGGTGAGCTGCACGAGGTCGTCGGCGAGGAGGCGCAGTCGCGCGTCGCGGGCGTCGGCCTGGATGGTGGCGGCCCTGCGGGCGGCCTCGGCCTGGCGGCCGAGGGGGCCGAGCTGGCGGCGGATCTCACCGGTGAGGTCCTGGACGCGGGTGAGGTTGAGCTCCATCGCGTCGAGCTTGCGCAGCGCGCGCTCCTTGCGCTTGCGGTGCTTGAGGACGCCGGCCGCCTCCTCGATGAAGCCTCGGCGCTCCTCCGGGGTCGCGCGGAGCACGGCGTCGAGCTGGCCCTGGCCGACGATGACGTGCATCTCGCGGCCGATCCCGCTGTCGGACAACAGCTCCTGGATGTCCAGCAGCCGGCTGGGGGTGCCGTTGATGGCGTACTCGGAGCCGCCGTTGCGGAACATCGTCCGGGTGATCGTCACCTCGGTGTAGTCGATCGGGAGGGCGCCGTCGGTGTTGTCGATCGTCAGGCTGACCTCGGCGCGACCCAGCGGCGGCCGCCCGGCGGTGCCGGCGAAGATGACGTCCTCCATCTTGCCGCCGCGCAGGCTCTTGGCCCCCTGCTCGCCCATGACCCAGGCGAGGGCGTCGACGACGTTGGACTTGCCCGACCCGTTGGGGCCGACGATGCACGTGATGCCCGGCTCGAGGCGCAGCGTCGTCGCCGAGGCGAAGGACTTGAACCCCTTGAGGGTCAGGCTCTTGACGTACACGCGGTGGCTCTCGGTTCCTCGGGGGCGGCGGGCTGAGCGCTCACTGTACCGGCGGGTCGCGGGGCGGACCCGGACCTCGGCGGGCCCCTGCGTTGCCTGTGACGGGTGGGTCCGATATGGCTGGAGTGACTGCTGTGCCGGTTGCCGGCCGGTCAGCCCTTGGCGATCGACTCGTGGTGGTGGATGACCTCGGCGATGACGAAGTTGATGAACTTCTCGGCGAACTCGGGGTCGAGGCCGCTCTCGTTCGCCAGGGCCCGCAGCCGGCCGATCTGGCGCTCCTCGCGAGCCGGGTCGGCCGGGGGCATGCCCTCGACGGCCTTGAGCTCGCCGACCTGCTGGGTGCACTTGAACCGCTCGGCGAGCAGGTGCACGAGGGCCGCGTCGATGTTGTCGATGCTCGACCGCAGCCGGGCCAGCTCGGGGGGGACGTCGCTCATCGCCCCATCGTAGGAACGCCACCCGGCCCCGGGCGACGCGTCCCACGACCCGGTATGCCGCGTGCTCGCCTCGCGCGGTGCCGTCACCTCTCGACGAAGGAGGTGACGTCGGGGCGCGGCGCGCTCTCGAGCGGGGTCGACACCGCGGTGACCCGGCCGGGACGCTCGGTCGTGCTCGGCTCCTCACGCAGCAGGGCGACCATCCGGTCGACCGCGTCTCGCGGGCCCTGGACGACCACCTCGACGCGTCCGTCGCTCGTGTTGCGGGCGTGACCGACGAGGCCGAGCTCGAGGGCGCGGGCCCGGGCCCACCACCGGAACCCGACTCCCTGGACCCGGCCCCGGACGGTCACCGTGGCCCTGAGGGCGCGGAGCCCGTCGGCGTCGGGGTCGGCGCTGCTCTCCATGGCGGCATCGTAGGTCGGGCGTGGGCCAGCGCGCCTCCACGCCCCTGTCGGTGCACGTCCCTAGCCTGTGGACATGAGCGTGGACAGCCCATCGCTGGGGGCCGCGGCGAGCCGGAGCCGTCCGGCTCCGGTCCGTCCGGCCGGCCGGCTGCCCGGCCTCGACGGGCTCCGTGCCGTCGCGATCCTCGCCGTGCTCGCCTTCCACCTCGACCCGCGCTGGCTGCCCGGGGGCTTCCTCGGCGTCGACGTCTTCTTCGTCATCTCGGGCTTCCTCATCACGACGCTGCTCGTGCGCGAGCACGACCGCGCCGGCCGGATCGACCTGCTGGGGTTCTGGACGCGCCGCGCCCGTCGCCTCCTCCCGGCCCTGCTCGTCCTCGTGCCCAGCGTCATCCTGCTCGCGCGGCTCGTCGAGGCCGACCTGCTCGTCGGCATCCGGCGCCAGGCGCTGGGGGCGCTGACGTTCACGAGCAACTGGCTCGAGATCGCCGCCGGCTCCGACTACTTCCACAGCACCGCACCCCAGCTGCTCATGAACCTCTGGTCGCTGGCCGTCGAGGAGCAGTTCTACCTCGTGTGGCCGCTGGTCGCCCTCGTGCTGCTGCGCGTCGCGCCGTCGTCCCGCGCTCGCGCCGCTGTCGCCGTCGCCCTGGCCCTGGGGTCGGCCGTCCTCATGGCCACCCGCTACGACCCGGCGCTCGGGGCGACCCGCGTGTACTACGGCACCGACACCCACCTCATGGGCCTCATGCTCGGCGCCGCCCTCGCCTTCGCCTGGGCCGCTCCGCACCGGGCGTGGACGTCGACCCCCGGGTGGGAGCGGGCCCGCCGCCCGCTGCTCGCCGGGTCCGGGCTCGTGCTCGTCGCGCTGTTCGCGCTCCTCGACGAGTCGACCCCGTGGACGTTCCGAGGTGGCATCCTCGCCGCGTCACTGGCCACGACCCTTCTCGTGCTCGGCGTCGTCGAGCGTCCAGGGGCCCTGCGGTCGGTCCTCGACCGGCCCGTCCTGCGCTGGGTCGGTGAGCGGTCCTACGGGCTCTACCTCTGGCACTGGCCGGTCATCCTCATCGTCGAGGCGGACCTGCCGTGGGCGGCCCGATCGGCCGACGGCTACCTCTGGTCCCGCGTGTGGTGCGTCGTCGTCACCGTCGCCATCGCCGACCTGTCCTACCGGCTCCTCGAGACGCCGGTGCGCGAGCGCGGCTTCCGTGGCAGCGCCCGCCACCTGCTCCACACGATCCGGTATGCCGGCACCCGCACCGCCCGCGCGGTGTGGGCCGGGGTCGTCGTCCTCGCCGTCGTGCTCGCCACCGTCCTGCTCACCGTCCCGACCCGGACCTCCGTCGAGCAGCTGCTGGACGCCAACTCGGCGGCGGCGCAGCCCTCGTCCTCCCCCGCCGTCCCCGCGTCGTCCCGCGGGGCGTCGCCGACGCCCGGCGCCTCGGCGAGCCCGAGCCGGAAGCCGGCACCCGTGGCCCAGACCTGGGCGATGCCGACCGGGGCCGAGATCGACGGCTACGGCGACTCGATGATGGTGGGCAGCGTTCACGCGCTCCGCTACTACTTCCCCGGCATCCGGCTCGACGCCCGGTCCAACCGGCAGTGGGCCGAGGGCCTGTCCGTGGTGACCAAGCGGGGCGACGCCAACCGTCGGGCCGTGGTGCTCGCCCTGGGCACCAACGCCGGCACCGACCTCGAGCGGGCCCGGGCGACCCTCGACGCCCTCGGGCCCGACCGGATGGTCGTCGTCGTCACCCTCCACGGCCGGATCAACCGCATCGCCGGCGACAACGCCGCGCTGCGAGAGCTCGTCGCGGGGCGCGACAACGTCGCGATGGCCGACTGGGACGCCGCGCTCGAGGGCACCACCGGCCAGCTCCAGTCCGACGGCATGCACCCCTCGCTCGTCGGCGCACACCTCTACGCCAAGACGATCCGTCAGGCGTTCGCTGACCTCAGCACCCGGCACACCGGCCAGCCGGTCACGCTCAAGGAGCTCCCCGTCCCATGACCGTTCCCGCCCCACCGGACCATGGCGACCGGTCGACGCGGCCGAACGACGGCGACGTCGACGCCCACCTCGCGACCGTCGAGCCCGTGGCCCGGCGCGAGGACGCCCAGGCCGTGCTCGCGTTGATGCGCGAGGTGACCGGGGCCGAGCCGGTCCTCTGGGGTGGGTCCATGGTCGGGTTCGGCCGCCAGCCCTACCGGACGGCGGACGGCAAGGAGCGCGAGTGGTTCGCCGTCGGCCTCGCCGCCCGCAAGGCCGCCCTCACGCTCTACGGCCTGACGTACGACGGCGCGCAGACCGACGTGCTCGAGCGGCTCGGGCCGCACACGACCGGCAAGGGCTGCCTCTACCTCAAGCGGCTCTCCGAGGTCGACCTCGAGGTCCTGCGCGAGCTCGTCGCCACCGCGTGGTCCCGGAACCACACGCCCGACTGACACGTCTTCGTGTCCGCCGGATCGGTGCGATCCTCCACGAAAAGCGGACGGGCCACGGCTCGTCGCCGGACGAGGACAGGACATCCCGCTGCCCGGTGAGCACCGGACCGGCAGGTCAGCGCCGAGCGGCCGAACGCGGTCGCGGCTGGCACCGGGGGCATGAGAACGACGACCGGTTCATGAACTGCTCCCGCCGGATCGGCGTCCCGCACCGGGCGCACGGCTCGCCCTCCTGCCCGTAGGCGTGCAGCGAGCGGTCGAAGTAGCCCGAGGCGCCGTTGACGTTGACGTAGAGCGCGTCGAAGCTCGTGCCGCCCTGGTCCAGCGCCGCCGCCATCACCTCGCGGGCGTGGTCGAGCACCCGGGCGATGGTGGGCTTGGTGAGACTGCTCGACGGGCGCTCGCCGTGGACCTGCGCCCGCCACAGCGCCTCGTCGGCGTAGATGTTGCCGATCCCCGACACGACCCCCTGGTGCAGCACCATCCGCTTGATGGCGCTGTCGCTGGCCTTGATCCGTCGTACGACGGCGTGCTGGTCGTAGACCGGTTCGAAGGGGTCCGGCGCGATGTGCCGGATCTGGTGGGGGACGCCGTCGTCGCCGAGGTCGTCGAGGGCGAACCCGCCGAAGGTCCGCTGGTCGACGAAGCGGAGCTCGGGACCACCGTCGGCGAAGGTGAACCTCGCGTGCAGGTGCTTCTCGTCGGGGGCGTCCGCCGCCTCCACGAGGAGCTGTCCGCTCATGCCCAGGTGCGCGATGAGGCCGAGCACCGGGTGGCCGGCGTCGCCGAGGACCAGCCAGAGGTACTTGCCGCGGCGCCGCGCCTGCGTGACCTCGAGGCCGGTGACCTGCTCGGCGAGGTGGAGCGGACCGGGAACGTGCCGCCGGGCGACCCGGGCCCCCGTGAACGAGGCGGAGGCGATGCGGCGGCCGACGACGTGGTCGGCGAGGCCGCGGCGGACGACCTCGACCTCTGGCAGCTCGGGCACGTTGGGGGGTCGCCTCGGGTCAGGAGAGGTCGGGCAGGGGCGCCGTGGACAGGCCGGCACCGTGGCGCTCGCGCAGGGTCTCCCAGGCCTGGGCGGCGGCCTGCTGCTCGGCGTCCTTCTTCGTGCGGCCGACTCCGCGGCCGTGCTCGGTCCCGCCGACGAGGACGCGGGCGCTGAACGTCTTGGCGTGCTCCGGGCCCTCCTCCTCGAGGGCGTACTCGACGGAGCCGGCGGAGTGCATCGCGCTGATCTCCTGCAGGCTCGTCTTCCAGTCGAGCCCGGCCCCGAGGGTCGCGGAGCTGGCCATGAGGGGGTCGAGCAGGTGGTGCACGAGGGCGTCGGCAGCGGCCATCCCGGCACTCGAGTAGGTGGCACCGATGACCGCCTCGACGGTGTCCGCGAGGATCGAGTCCTTGTCGCGACCGCCGGTGGCCTCCTCGCCGCGGCCGAGGTGGAGGTAGTCACCGAGCCCGAGGGTGCGACCGACCGCGGCGAGCGCGCGCATGTTGACGACGGCGGCCCGCAGCTTCGCGAGGTTGCCCTCGGTGAGCTCGGGATGGGCCGAGTACAACGTGTCGGTGACGACGAGGCCCAGCACCGAGTCGCCGAGGAACTCCAGCCGCTCGTTGTGCGGAACGCCGCCCGCCTCGTAAGCGAACGACCGGTGCGTCAGGGCACGCGCGAGCAGCGCCTCGTCGATGAGCCCACCGGTCACCTCGGTGAGGTGCTGGTGGAGCTCGGCGACGGGGCGCCGCGGCGTGAGTGCCTCAGGGCTGTGCGAGCACCTACCCATGAGGGTGGGTCTCAGCCCTGGTGTTCGGTGCGCTCGGCCACGCCGTAGTGGCGGCCCTTGTAGGACCCGCACGACGGGCACGCGATGTGCGGCTGCGTCGGAGCCTTGCACTGCGGGCACGCGGTCAGGGTGACCGGGGTCGCCTTCCAGTTGGCACGGCGGTGGCGGGTGTTGGAGCGCGACACTTTCCGCTTCGGAACAGCCATGTCAGGTCCTATCTGAAGTCTGCGTCGTGGAGGGCTCGGACACGAGGTCCGTGAGAGCCGCCCACCTGGGGTCGATCACGTCATGTGTGTGGTCCAGGTCCTCCTCGAGGCGCATCCCGCATTCGGAACACAACCCCGGGCAGTCCGGGCGACACACGGGCTTGAACGGCAGTGAGGGCACCACCGCGTCCCGGAGCACCTCGTCGAGGTCGATGAGACCGTCCTCGACGAGGTACACCTCGGCTGCGTCCTCGTCGCCCACCTCGAGGTGGTGGGCGTTGCGATCGGCGTAGGCGAACAGCTCCTGGAAGCGGCCAGTCACATCGTGGCTGATCGGATCCAGGCACCGCACGCAGGCGCCGGTCGCCGTCGCGTGGACCGAACCGGTGACCAGGATGCCCTCGACGACGGACTCGAGCCGCGCGACGAGCTCCAAGGGTTCCCCCTCGGCGACGCGCAGCACCTCCGTGCCGAAATCAGCTGGTGCCTCGACCGTGCGAGAGAGCTCCGCCATCGAGCCGGGTCGCCGGCCGACCTCCTTGGTGTCGAGCACCAGTGGAGATCGTGGATCGAGACGAGTCATTGCCCTTGCCGTTGTCGAGTGGTTCGGACCGCGTCACGGCTGACGCAGACCGACTGACCACGGTACCGGAGGGGGGTCCACCTCCCCAAATGCACCCCTGCACGCCGTCCCGCTGGCGTCCGCAACCCTGGTCACCTTCTCGACCACCCTTGCGGACGCCCCCCCGTATGCCGTCCCGCTGGCGTCCGCAACCCTGGTCACCTTCTCGACCACCCTTGCGGACGCAGGCGGCGGGTGGGGGCGGTCAGGGGTTCGGGCGCAACGCGACGATGGCGTCGCGGACCTCGTCGGGGACGAGCCCGGAGACGTCACCACCGAAGCGCGCCACCTCCTTGACGAGCGAGCTCGACACGTGCTCGAACTCCTGCGCCCCGGGGAGGAACACGGTCTCGACCCCGGTGAGGTGCCGGTTCATCAGGGCCATGGGGAGCTCGTAGGCGAAGTCGGCGGCGCTGCGCAGCCCCTTGACGATGGCCTCGGCGCCGACGTCACGGCAGACGTCGACGAGAAGCCTGCCCGCGAAGGCCTCGACCCGCACGCGCCCCCGGATCTCGTCCGGCAGCGAGCGCTCGATGAACCCGATGCGCTGCTCGACCGTGAACGTGCCCTGTTTGGCCGGGTTGTGGAGCACGGCCACGACGACTTCGTCGTAGAGCCGGGCGGCCCGCACGAGCACGTCGACGTGCCCGAGGGTGACCGGGTCGTACGACCCCGGGCAGACGGCCCGCCTGATCTGCTGCTCGCTCACGCGCGCCACCCTACGGCGTGGGACGTCGCCGGGCCGGGTGCCGCCTCAGTCCTTGGCCGCTTCCTTGGAGGCCTCCTCGACCTTCTTGGCCTCCTCCTTGGCCTCCTCCTTGATCGCGTCGGCCTTCTCACGGGCCTCGGGCGCGGCGATGACGCCCTCCTTCTCGGCGCGGTGCAGGATCGCCTCGACCTGCTCGAGGCTCGCGCAGCCCTGCTCGAGGAGCTCGTTGCGGCGTGCCAGCCACTCCACGCCGAGCGTGGCCCGGGCCTGTTCGGAGACCTCCTCGCGAGCCGGGTTGAGGATCGTCTGCTCCTCCTCGTTGGCGTGGTGGTTCAGCACCGTCGCCAGCTCCTCGAGGGCCGTGTCGTACTTGTCGGTGTCGGTGCCCTTGGCCTCGAGGAAGGCGACGAGCGCCTCGTTGATCTCGGCGTGCTCCTCCTCGCCGTGCTCCTGCTCGTGCTCGGTGATCGCGCGCTTGCGGCGCAGCGCCGGGTAGACCTTCTCCTCCTCGGCCTCTCCGTGGGCCACGATGAGCTCGGCGAGCGCGGAGCGGGCCGCGGCGCGGTCGCTGTCGTTGCGGCGGCACTCCCGGATGAGGTCCTCGAAGAGGCGGTGGTCGGCGAGGATCAGGTCCAGCACGTCGCCACTGGTCGGTCGGGGGATCTCGTAGTCGCTCATCTGCCCATCCTTGCTGATCAGGGGGGTTGCGTGGTCGGTAGGCGTGCGGTGGATGGCGTACCAGATGACCGTCTCGCCGTACGTCTTCACCCGTTCGGGCTCGAGCGCGTCGGGCCACACCGGCTCGGGTGAGCGCTTCGAGCGCTCGACGACGACCAGGGCGTCCTCGTCGAGCCATCCCCGGGACACCAGCGCCGACAGGTCGGCCGCCAGGGCCTCCTCGGAGAGGTCGTACGGCGGGTCGAGGAGGACGAGGTCGAGGGCTCGGGGCGCCCCCTGGAGCGCCGAGGCCACGGTCACCGGAAGCACGGTCGCGCGCAGCCGCAGTCGGGCGACGTTGTCCCGGATGACCGAGGCGGCCGCACGGTCGGACTCGACGAGGGTCACCTCGGCGGCCCCGCGGCTCGCGGCCTCGAGACCGAGGGCGCCGGAGCCGGCATACAGGTCCATGACCCGCGCCCCGGAGACCGCGTCACGCGCCTCGAGCGAGGAGAAGAGCGCCTCGCGCACCCGGTCGCTCGTCGGCCGCGTGCCGCGTCCGGACGGCGTGCGCAGCTCGCGTCCGCCGGCCGTGCCGGCGATGACTCTGGTCACCTCACCCTCGTTCCAGGTATGCCGCCTGCTCCGTGTCGACGCGGGCGTCGACGAGCTCGGCGAGTCGCGGATGTGCCCCGAGGTCGGGGTCCTCGGCCACCACGGAGACGGCGTCCTCGCGGGCCGCCTCGATGAGGGCCTCGTCCTCGAGGACGTGCAGGAACTGGAGCTGGCTGCGCACCCCGTGCTGGGAGGATCCGAGGATGTCGCCCTCCCGGCGCTGCCGGAGGTCGATGCGGGCCAGCTCGAAACCGTCGGTCGTGCCGGCCACGGCGTCGAGGCGCTCGTGGGCGGCCTCCCCGTCCCCCGCGTGGACGAGGAGGCAGAGCCCGGGCAGCCCTCCGCGCCCCACGCGACCGCGCAGCTGGTGCAGCTGCGAGACGCCGAACCGGTCGGCGTCCGTGACGACCATGACGCTGGCGTTGGGGACGTCGACGCCGACCTCGATGACCGTCGTCGAGACGAGGACGTCGATCTGCCCGGCGGCGAACTCGCGCATCACGGCGTCCTTCTCGTCGGCCGGCAGCCGGCCGTGGAGGATCTCGATGCGCAGTCCCGCGAGCGCCGGGTTGGCGACGAGCTCGGCGTGGACGCGTCGGACCGATGCGAGCGGCCGTGGGGGAACTGCCTCGCCGTCCTCGGCGCCGTCGTCGTCACCGCCGTCGCCGTCGGAGTCGCCGACGGCATCGGGCGCGAAGATCTCGGCGTCCTCCTCCGGCTCGTCGTCGTCGCCGATGCGGGGGCAGACGACGTAGGCCTGGCGACCCTGCGCGACCTCCTCGGCGATCCTCACCCACGTCCGCTGCATCCAGCCGGGCTTGTCCTCGGGCACGACGTGGGTGGTGATGGGTGCCCGGCCGGCCGGGAGCTCGCTGAGCGTCGACGTCTCCATGTCACCGAAGACCGTCATGGCCACGGTGCGCGGAATCGGGGTGGCGGTCATGACGAGGACGTGCGGAGGCTGAGCAGCCTTGCCGCGCAAAGCATCCCGTTGCTCGACGCCGAAGCGGTGCTGCTCGTCGACCACCACGAGCGCGAGGTCCTGGAAGCTCACGTGCTCCTGGATCAGGGCGTGCGTCCCGATGACGATGCCAGCGTCACCACTCGTGATGTCGAGCATCGCGCGGCGACGGGCCCCCTGGGACATGCTGCCGGTCAGCAGCGTGACGCGGGTCCCCATCTCCGCCCCACCGAGCATGCCTCCCTCGGCGAGGTCACCGAGCATGGCGGTGATGGACCGGTGGTGCTGGGCGGCCAGCACCTCGGTCGGTGCGAGCAGGGCCGCCTGCCCCCCGGAGTCGACCGCGGCGAGCATCGCGCGCACGGCGATGACCGTCTTGCCCGACCCGACCTCGCCCTGGAGGAGACGGTGCATGGGGACGGCCCGCGCCATCTCGGTGGCCAGGGTCTGCCCGACCTCGACCTGGCCGGCGGTGAGCGTGAACGGCAGCCGCGCGTCGAAGGCGTCGAGCAGTCCGCCCGGCCTGGGTGCCCGCGCGATGGTCGACTCCTGCGCCTGCCGCGCGCGGCGCTGGGCCAGGGCGAGCTGGAGGACGAAGGCCTCCTCGTACGACATGCGGCGGCGCGCCTGCGCCACCTCGGCCAACGACTGGGGGGTGTGGATCCCCCGCAGCGCGGAGGTGCGGTCGAGCAGGTCGCGGCGGTCCAGCACGTCCTCGGGGATCGCCTCCGGGCTCTCGACGAGCAGGTCGAGCACCATCCGCACGCACTCGGTCACCGTCCACGTGTGGAGGTTGCCCACCTGCTTGTAGATCGGGATGAGGTCGCGCCGCTCGCCCTTGTCGAAGTCGCTGAGCAGGGAGTAGCCGGGGTGCGCGAGCTGGAGGCGGTTGTTGAAGGAGGAGACCTTGCCCGCGAACAGGGCCTTGGTGCCGGGTACGAGCTTGCCCTCGTGTCCCCAGGCCTTGAAGAAGGTGATCTCGAGGTCCTTGCTGCCGTCGGTGATGACCGCCTGAAGCATCGTGCCGCGACGCGCCTTCATCGACCGCGTGGTCGCGGACTTCACCTCGGCGACGGCGACGATG
Organism: Knoellia aerolata DSM 18566; assembly: GCF_000768695.1. GTDB lineage: Bacteria > Actinomycetota > Actinomycetes > Actinomycetales > Dermatophilaceae > Knoellia > Knoellia aerolata. The sequence goes on along the minus strand of NZ_AVPL01000003.1, from coordinate 122,724 downwards.
TAGGACCCGACCGTGGCGGCGGCGAGGTTGCTCTCCGGGCTCTGGTAGCGACGCGGCCAGTACGCGAGGAGGTCGCCGACGGTGACGATCCCCCGCGAGTCCTTGAACTTCTTCGCCTCGCGGGAGGCCAGGACCTTGGTGAGCGGAGTGGACTCCGTGTACACGGGTCTACTCCACCCCCACGAGCAGTGGGTAGACGAGCTGGCCGCCGTCGATCCGGACGACCTCGACCTCGCCGTGCTCCTTGGCCAGCCGGTCGGCGACGGCGTCGACGAGGGCGTCGTCGGCATCGGCACCCGACACGAGGGTGACGAGCTCGCCCCCGCTGGAGAGGAGCCGGTCGAGGACGGCGTGCGCGACTGTCGCCAGGTCGTCGCCGATGAGGGCGACGTCCCCGCTGACGATGCCCAGGACGTCGCCGGGCGTGACGTGGCCGGCCCAGGTGAGCACCTCGCGCGAGGCGACTGACACGGCGCCGTGGCGGGTGGCGACCGCCGCGCTCGTCATGGCGATCGCGTTCTCGCGCAGGCCCTTGCCGAGGTCGACGACGGCCAGTGCCGCGAGACCCTGGACGGCCGTGCGGGCCGGGACGATGGCGGTGACGATGCCCTCCTCGGTGGCGGCGCGGCACGCGACCTCGGCCGCCATGAGGGTGTCCTTGTCGTTGGGGAGGACGATGACCGAGCCGGCGCGAGTCGCGTGGATCGCCTCGAGCAGTTGCCCGGCCGACGCCCGCGCACCCGGGGCGCTCAGCACGACGGTGGCCCCGGCCTCCTCGAGGATGGCCGCCATGCCGGGACCGGCGGCGCACGCGACGACCGCCACCTGCTGGGTCTCCTTGGCGGCCACCTGCGTCGCGAAATGCGTGACCTTGACCCGGTGTGGGCGCCCGGCGAGGATCCCGGCCTCGACCGCGGCCCCCACGTCGTCGACGTGGACGTGGACGTTCCAGAGGTCGGGCCCCCCGACGACGAGCAGCGAGTCGCCGAGGCCGTCGAGCGTCGCCTTCATCTCGAGGACCCGGTCGGCGTCGCTCTCGTCGAGCAGGAACATGACCTCGAAGGCCGGCCCGCCGGCGGAGGTCGAACCCGACGCGGCGAGCTTGTCCGATCCCTGGCCCGTGTCCTCGAGACCGGAGCCCTCGTCGGGGCCCTGGGCGGTGTGCCACGCCGCCTTGGGCAGCAGGTCCTCGGCCGCGTGGTGGAGCGGACCCGAGCCGTCCCCCCAGCTGCCGGTGAGCACGCGGTGCAGCGCCTCGAGCATGAGCACACAGCCGGCGCCACCGGCATCGACGACGCCGGCGTGCGCCAGGGCTGGGAGCTGCTCGGGGGTGCGGGCGAGGGCGACCTCGGCAGCGGCCAGGGCGGCGGCCGCCACGTCGACCGCGCCGCCACCGGCGGAGGCGGACTCGACGGCCGCCCCGGCAGCCGCGTCGGCGACGGTGAGGATGGTCCCCTCCTGCGGGTGGGCGACGCTCGCCCGGGCGAGCTCGGCGCCGCGGGTGATCGCCCGGGCCAGAGCGGGACCGTCGAGCTCGGTGAGCCCCTCCTCGATGACGACGGCGCTCAGCCCGGCGACGATCTGGCTGACGATGACTCCCGAGTTGCCCCGCGCCGACATCAGCAGGGCACGCGAGAGGTTGCGAGCCTCGTCGACGAGGCTCGCGGTGCCGATGATGCCCTGGGCCGCGTGCGCGACCTTGACGTCCTCGAGGGCGGTGTCCATCGTGAGGTAGAGGTTGGTGCCGGTGTCCCCGTCGGGCACCGGGAACACGTTGAGCGCGTCCATCTCGGTGCGCCGCGCCGCGAAGGCGGCACGCGTCAGGGCACCCCAGAGTCGGGCTCCATCGGCGTCGAGAACGGCTGGCACGGTGGCAGGCTATCGGGCGGCCCTGACTCGTTTTGGAGCCACACCCGAACTCGGCTACGCTTTGACGGTTCCGCGTGAGCCCCCTCCGGGGCGGGCACCGGGACCACTTGACCTGAGACGGCTGGCAACCCAGCCGTTTCGTATGACACCTGACTCAAGGAGATCACCCGTGGCTGCCAACTGCGATGTCTGCGGCAAGGGACCAGGCTTCGGCCACAGCATCTCGCACTCGCACCGCCGCACCAAGCGACGCTGGAACCCGAACATCCAGCGCGTGAAGGCTCTCGTCGGCGACAAGGGCGTGACCCCGAAGCGGCTCAACGTCTGCACCTCCTGCCTCAAGGCCGGCAAGGTCAAGCGCTGACCCCCTAGCTGCATCCCGACACGGGGCGAGGTCCGAACACGGACCCCGCCCCGTTTCGCGTCCCGGGGCCTTCCCGCGTCCAGCGTCCGCAACCCTGGTCGCGAACCCGACCACCCTTGCGGACGCCAGCCAGCCGGCATCCGCGGACGTCCGCAACCCTGGTCGCGAACCCGACCACCTTTGCGGACGCCAGCCAGGCGGCGGCACGGCAGGGCGTATGCCGGTCAGCCGGCGAAGTGGTCCCAGCCGGTCACGCTCGGCACGGCTCCACCGACGGTGAGCCGGGGCCCCTCCGGGCCAGCGGCGAGGACCGTGCCGATGACCGTCCAGGGCGCCGACGGGTCCTCGGGCACCCCGCCCTGCGGGAAGGTCGCGAGCAGCGAGTGCTCCTCCCCCCCGGCCAGGACCTGCGGCCAGCCGGCGTCCGCCCCGAGGGCGACCTCGATCGGTCCGGCGAGGAAGTCGCGGCGCAGCGCCCGCTCGTCGAGCGCGAGCTCCACCCCGCTCGCGGTGGCGATGCGGGCGCCGTCGCGCACGAGCCCGTCCGACAGGTCGATCATCGAGGTGGCGCCGGCCAGCGCCGCCAGCGGCCCGGACTCCCACGGGGGGCGCGGCGACCGGTGGAACCACAGGAGCAGCGACACCGCCCTGTCGACCTCGCCGAGGTGACGACCTCGTCCCTCGCCGGTGATGGGGTCCTCGCGCCCCTGCTCGTGCAGCACCAGACCCGCCCCCGACCACCCGAGCGACCCGGCCACCGCGACGACGTCACCGGGACGCGCGCCGGACCGCAGCACGGGCGAGCGCCCCTGCAGGTCGCCGAACGCGGTGACCCCGACGACGACCACCCCGTGAGGGGCCGACGACAGGTCTCCCCCGACGACGGGGCAGCGCGCGTCCTCGGCGGCGGCGGCGATGCCGCGGGTGAGGTCGATGAGCCAGTCGAGCTCGGTCGCGGGGTCGGCCGCCACCGAGACGAGCAGTCCGGTGGGCACGGCGCCCATCGCGGCGACGTCGGCGACGTTCTGCGCGACGACCTTGACCCCGACGTCGTGCCCGCTGGACCAGTCGTCGCGCCAGTCGCGCCCGCGCACCATCGAGTCCGTCGTCACGACCACCGAGCCGTGCGCGGTGATGACTGCCGCGTCGTCCCCGGGCGGGACGAGGACACCGGCGCCGGCATACGGGCTCCCACCGAACATCGGGAGGATCTGCCCGAGCAGCTCGGACTCGCTCACCGAGGCGAGCGTCGCGCGCGAGACCACGCACCCACCTCCTGAGCCACTCGAGACGTGCGGACCACCGGCACGGTACCGTGCAGACACCGTCGCCCCCGGTGACGGTCGACCAAGACCCAGCAAGACTCGGGCGGAGCGCGCACAGAGCCGCTCCCTGACAGTGAGGTGACACCCAGTGGTCCAGGCCTACATCCTGATTCAGACCGAGGTTGGTCGCGCGGCGGCCGTGGCCGAGGCGATCGCGGCGATCCCGGGAGTGGCTCTCGCCGAGGACGTCACCGGTCCCTACGACTGCATCGCGCGCGTCGAGGCCGAGACCGTCGACGAGCTCGGCAAGCTCGTCATCGCCAAGATCCAGGAGGTCGAGGGCATCACCCGGACCCTCACCTGCACGGTGGTGCACATCTGAGCGTGCGCTCCCGGACGAGTTCGACGGCGGTGGTGCTCGGCGCCACCGCCGTCGTCGCGCTGTCGGGGTGCTCGTCCGCCGTCGAGGTCTCCCCCACCCCGCTGGCGACCGGCGAGGTGTGCCGCGCGGTCAGCGCGGCCTGGCCGGCCGAGGCGGGCGGTCAGGCGCGTCGCGAGGTGCGCGACCCCAGTGCCGGGGCGGCCTACGGGGACCCGGCGATCATCGCCCGGTGCGGCGTGCCCGCGCTCGGACCCACGACCGACGACTGCATCGAGGTCGACGGCATGGGCTGGGTGGCGCAGCCGCTCAGCGACGGGACGCGCTTCACGACCTTCGGCCGCGACCCGGCCGTCGAGGTGCTCGTCCCCCGTGCCTACGCGCCCGAGCCGCTTCTGCTGCCCGCCTTCACCGAGGCGGCCGAGCGGCTGCCGAGGAACTCGCTCGCCTGCAGCTGACCCGCGTGCTCAGCGCAGGCCGACCCGGCGCTCCATGGCGAGCGAGATGAGCTCGTCGATGAGCTCGGGGTAGGTGAGGCCGGCGGCCGCCCACATGCGCGGGTACATCGAGCTCGGGGTGAAGCCGGGCATCGTGTTGATCTCGTTGAGGAGCACCTCGCCGTCCTCGGTGAGGAAGAAGTCGCACCGGGCGAGCCCCTCGCAGCCGGCGACGGTGAACGCCGTGGCCGCCATCTGCGCGATCCGGTCGGCGACCTCGGGTGAGACGTCGGCCGGGGCCTCGAGGCGGATGTCGTCGTCGGCGAGGTACTTCGCCTCGAAGTCGTAGAACTCGTGGCCCTGCACGACGATGCACTCACCGAGGGGGCTGGTGCGGGGGGCGTCGGTGCCGTGGCCGTCGAGGACGCCGCACTCGATCTCGCGCCCGACGACGCCCTGCTCGACGACGACCTTGGGGTCGTGCTCGCGGGCCGTCTCGACGGCGGCCTGCAGGCCCTCGGGCCCGTCGACCTTGGAGATGCCCATGCTCGATCCTGCCCGGGCGGGCTTGACGAAGACGGGATAGGAGAGCGCGCCGACGGCGTCGAGCGCGGCTGCCGGGTCGCGCCGCCACTCACGGTCGGTGATGACGACGTAGGGCCCGACCGGGAGCCCGGCGGCCTGGAAGACCACCTTCATCATGTGCTTGTCCATCATCACCGCCGACGCCGTGACCCCGGACCCGACGTAGCGGACGTCGGCGAGGTCGAGCATCCCCTGGATGGTGCCGTCCTCGCCGAAGGGACCGTGCAGCAGCGGGAAGACGACGTCGACCTCGTTCAGCTCGCGCGGTGGCTGCCCGGCCTCGTGGACGACGAGGTGGCGGGCGGTGGCGCTCATCGGCAGCAGCACGCTCGGTGCGGACGCGTCGACCTCGGGGAGGTGACCCGGCGCCAGTCGCAGCGGCTCGGGGTCGTTGGGCGCGAGCACCCAGCTGCCGTCCTTGGCGATCCCGATCGGCAGCACGTCGTAGCGCTCGGGGTCGAGGGCGGACATCACGCTCGCCGCGGTGGCGCAGGACACGGCGTGCTCCGACGAGCGGCCGCCGAAGACGAGGGCCACGCGCAACCGGCGCGGCGCCCCGTCGGGTCCTGCACCTGCGGCGACCTCGCTGGGCGTGTTCTCGGTGTTCATCGCCAGCGACCCTATCCCGCAGGCGCGGGCGGGCGGCATACGCTCGCCGGTGTGGAAGACGTCGAGCTGAGCCCAGCCACCCGCCTCGTGTCCCTCGGTCGTATGCCGTCCGCCCCCGGTGAGCAGGTGGGCGCGCCGTTGACGATGAGCTCGACCTACCACGCCGACGGCGCGGTGAGCTACGGCCGCGTGGGGAACCCGACCTGGTCGGCCTTCGAGGAGGCGCTCGGGTCCCTCGAGAACGGCGACGCCCTCGTCTTCGCCTCCGGCATGGCCGGCGTCGCCGCCGCCCTGTCGCTCGTGCCGCACGGTGGCCGGGTCGTCGTGCCGACCGCCGCCTACAACGGGACCCTCGCCACCCTGGCCGACCGCTCCGAGGCCGGCGAGGTCGTCGTCACCCCCGTCGACGTCACCGACACCGACGCCGTGGTGGGCACCCTCGAGGGCGCCGCGATGCTGTGGGTCGAGTCGCCGACCAACCCGCTCCTCGACGTCGCCGACGTCGCGGGGCTGGCGGCGGCCGCGCACGAGCGGGGCCTGCTCGTCGTCGTCGACAACACCTTCGCGACGCCCCTGCTCCAGCAGCCGCTCGACCTCGGCGCCGACGTCGTCGTCCACTCGGTGACCAAGTACCTGTCGGGCCACAGCGACCTGCTCCTCGGCGCGACGGTGACCGGCCGCTCGGAGGCCGGTCGGGCCCTGCACGAACGGCTCCGGCGGCACCGCCAGATGCACGGGGCCATCGCGGGGCCGATGGAGACCTGGCTGGCCCTGCGCGGGCTGCGCACGCTCTCGGTGCGGCTCGAGCGGGCGAGTGCGAACGCCCGGGTGCTCGCCGACCGGCTCGAGGGCCACGCCGCGGTGGAGCGGGTGCGCTACCCGGGGTTCGGCGCCATGGTCTCGATCGACGTCGCCGGGGACGCCGCGGCCGCCGAGCGGGTCGCCGCAGCGACGCGGCTGTGGGTGCACGCGACCAGCCTGGGCGGGGTGGAGAGCCAGATCGAGCGACGCCGCCGCCAGCCCGGCGAGCCCGAGGCCGTGCCGGACCACCTCCTGCGGCTGTCCGTGGGCATCGAGGACGTCGACGACCTGTGGCGCGACCTCGACGCGGCGCTCGGCACCGTCTGAGACGCCGGCCCGGCGGCCGGCGGAGCGGGTCAGCCGGTCTCGGCCTTGCGCGGCCGGGACAGCAGCGCGCCGACGACGTCCTGGGCCGACTTGCCCTCGGTGATCATCGCGTTGACCTGCTCGATGATGGGCACGTCGACGCCGTGGTGGCGGGCCAGGTCGAGGATGGACGTGCACGACTTCACGCCCTCCGCGGTCTGCTTCGTCACCGCGATCACCTCGTCGACGGCCATGCCCTGGCCGAGGCGCACGCCGAAGCTGTGGTTGCGCGACAGCGGCGACATGCAGGTGGCGATGAGGTCCCCGATGCCCGCGAGCCCGGCGAAGGTGACCGAGTCCCCGCCCAGCGCCGTACCGAGACGGGTCGTCTCGGCCAGGCCACGGGTGATGATCGACGCCTTGGAGTTGTCGCCCATGCCGAGCCCCTCGGCCATGCCGACCGCGAGGGCGATGACGTTCTTGGTCGCGCCCGCGATCTCGGTCCCGATGACGTCGGTGTGGGTGTAGGGCCGGAAGTATGCCGCGGCGCACGCGTCCGCGACCCGCTGCGCCACCCGCTCGTCGGTGGCGGCGACGACGCTGGCGGCCGGCTGCTTGACGGCGATCTCGCGGGCGAGGTTGGGGCCGGACACGACGACGATGCGACCGGCGTCGATGTCGGCGGCGTCGGCGATGACCTCGCTCATGCGCTTGGTCGTGCCGAGCTCGACGCCCTTCATGAGCGAGACGACCGTGGCGGACCGGGGCAGGACCGAGCCCCACGTCGCGAGGTTGGCGCGCAGGGTCTGCGACGGGACCGCGAGGACGATGATGTCCGCGCCGGCGGCGGCCTTCTCGGGGTCGGACGTGGCCGAGATGCGCTCCGGCAGTGGGAGCTCGGGGAGGTACTCGTCGTTGCAGCCGGCGTTGATCGCGTCGACGACCTCGGACCGGCGCCCCCACATGCGGACGTCGGTGCCCGCATCGGCGAGGACGGCCGCGAACGCCGTCCCCCAGCTGCCCGTCCCGAACACCGCTGCAGTCGTCACGTGTGGTCCTCACCGTCGTCGGGGCCATCGGATCCGTCGGCCCATTGTGGGGGTAGTTCGCGCTCGCGCGGGCCGGAACGCTCCGTCGGGGTCGCCGCCCGGGGAGGTCCGGTGACGGTGAGCCCGTGCGAGCGCGGGTCGTAGCGACCGGGCGGTGCCTGCTTCCCGCGCAGCACCTCGAGCTCGGTGGTGAGCGCCGCCATGATCCGCTCGGTCGCCTCGGCGAGCACCTCGGCCGTGACCGGCCGGTCGTACAGGTCACCGAGGTCGACGGGCCGGCCGGCCCGGATCCTCATCGTGTGTCGCGGCAGGAGGTGCGGTCGTCGGCTGTAGGGCGCGAGGATCTCCTGGGCACCCCACTGCGCGACCGGGACCACGGGGCACCGGGTCTGCAGCGCCACGCGCGCAGCTCCGGTCTTGCCCCGCATGGGCCAGAGGTCGGGCTGGCGGGTGAGCGTCCCCTCCGGGTAGATCCCGACGCAGTGGCCCGCACGGATCGCCTCGACGGCCGCGGCGTAGGAGTCCGAGGCCTGCCCGGTCTCGCGGCGGACGGGGATCTGCTCGGCGGCTCGCACGATCGCCCCGACCACCGGCAGGTCGAACACCTCGACCTTGCCGAGGAAGTGCGGCACGAACCCGGAGTCGTTGAGGAAGTGCGCGAGCACGAACACGTCGACGTGCGAGATGTGGTTGGAGACGGCGACGAAGCCGCGTCCGCGCGGGAGGTGCTCGGCGCCGGTCCAGTCCCGCCGGGTCAGGGCCATGAGCAGCGGCCGCAGGACGGTGACCACGAACCGGTAGGCCGGCGGTGCGTGGCGCGGTCCGGCTCTCATGCGGGCCTTTCGTCGATGAGCGGCGGGCGGCATCGTCGCACGGCCCCGAGCGGTCTGCCTGCATCTTGGTCGCCGCCGGGGGTGCTGTCGAGCCTGCCGGGCCGTCGGTGGAGGATCGGTGCATGGAGTCCCCCAGCGTGACCGGCTGGCGCCTGGTCGTCCCCGTCAAGGGCGGGCGCGGCGCGAAGTCGCGGCTGCGGCGCTCCCTCGACGACGGCGCCCTCGTCGCCGCCATCGTCCACGACACCCTGGCCGTCGCCGCGCGCGTGGTCGGGCCGGCCGGCGTCCTCGTCGTGACCTCCGACCCGGACGAGACGGCATACGCGGCGCAGGCCGGATTCACCGTCGTCGGCGACCCCGGCGGCGGTCTGGACGCCGCCTGCACCGCCGGCGTCCGGGCGGCGAGGGCCGAGGGGGCGGGGCCGGTCGCGATCCTGCTCGGCGACCATCCCGGCCTCACCGAGGCCGAGCTGGTGGCGGTGCTGGACGAGGGATCCCGTCACGACACGTTCTTCGTCCCCGATGCCGAGGGCACGGGCACCGCCCTGCTCGGGGCCAGCGGGCGAGCCGGACCGGCGCCGGCGTTCGGCCCCGGCAGCGCCGCCCGGCACCTCGCCCTCGGCCACCACCGTCTCGACCTCGACCTGCCCGGCCTGCGCCACGACGTCGACGACGAGGTGTCGCTGCGCCACGCCCTGGCGAACCTCTCGGTCGGGCCGCGCACCCTCGCGGCTCTCGGACGATAGCGTCGGGGCGTGCAAGCGAGCATCCACACCTTCGCCGAGGACGGCTCCGGCTCCGCGCTGCTCGACGACGGCCGGGTCGTGTCCTGGCCGGCCGAGGTCTTCGCCGGCAGCGCCCTGCGCCACGTGCGCCCCGGGCAGCGCGTCAGCGTCGACGTCGCCGCGGACGGCGCCACCGTGACACGGGTGTGGATCGTCGGGATCGGCCCCGGCGAGACGATCGGCTGACCCGCGGGCAGCGAGAAGGGCCGGCACCGTGAGGCGCCGGCCCTTCTGCAGTGCAGGACGCGTCAGCGCGTCGACTTCTTGGCCGTCGACTTCTTCGCCGCGGTCTTGGCGGTGCTCGTGGCCGCCGGAGCCTTCTTCGCCGCCGTCTTCGTGGTCGCGGTCCTCGCGGTCGCGGTCTTGGCGGTCGCGGTCTTCCTGGCCGGCGTCGCGGCCGCGGAGGTCTTGCGCGCTGACGTGGCGGCCGCCTTCGTCGCCGGGGCCTTCTTGGAGGCGGTCTTGGCCGGGGTCGCCTTGGTCGCGGCCTTGGTCGCCGTCGCCTTGGTCGTGCTCGCCTTCTTGGCCGTGGCCTTGGTGGCGGTCGACGCGGCCGTGGTCGCCTTCTTGGCTGCTGCCGTCGAGGTGGCGCTCGCCTTCTTGGCCACCGTCCTGGTCGCGGTGGCGGCCTTCTTGACGGGTGCGGCCGCCTTGGTGGCCGCCGTGCCCGCGCTCGCCCGCTGGGCTGCCGGGGACGCCTTCGGAAGGGTGGAGGGCTTCTTGACGTACGCCTTGAACGCAGCGCCGGCGCGGAAGCGGGGGGCCTTCGACTTCGGGATGCGGACGCTGGCTCCCGAGCGCGGGTTGCGGCCGGTGCGCGCGGCGCGCTCTGCCCGGTCGAACGTGCCGAAGCCGGTGATGCCGACCTTGCCGCCCTTGGTGACCTCGCGGACGATCGTGTCGAGGACCGCATCGAGGGCCTCGGTCGCTGCCTTGCGGCTGCCGAGACGCTTCTCGAGCTCCCGGACGAGTTCTCCCTTGTTCACTGTCTCTCCATCGGTCTGCCGCCGGGACCGACCCGACGATGTGTGTGGACCAGACGAGTGCCTGTCCTGAGTCGACGGTAGGCCGAGCCGGGAGGTGAGTCCATCACCTCTTGGTCGGTTTCCGTTGTCCCACATGGAGTTTCGGACCGACGCCCGCCCCGCGACCGTGGACCGTGCCGTCGCTGGCATCGGCGCTTGAATGGGGACGCAGAATCACCAGTTCCTCTGTGCTGCAACAGTTTTCACGGGAACGGCCCGACCCGGACCCCCCGACGAGATGGGTCGGACCGCGCAACATGCGAGTCACAACAGTCACATGCGTCACAGGAAGGTCGGGCGCGTGGCCGCGTGAACTCCCCACTCCCACACGGCGTGTCGCGGCAAGCGGTCAGCCGGTGACCGGCTTCCACGCCGGTCGGAGCTGCTCGTATGCCGTGATGTCCGGCTCGTGACGCAGCGTGAGCGAGATGTCGTCCAGACCCTCGAGCAGGCGCCAGCGGGTGTACTCGTCGACGTCGAAGGCCGCGACGACGTCGCCGGCCGTGATGGTCCGGCTCACCAGGTCCACGGTCACCGACGTCCCCGGCTCGTTCTCGAGCAGCTTCCAGAGGAGCTCGACGTCGTCCTGGCTGCACTGGGCCGTGAGCAGCCCGGCCTTGCCGCTGTTGCCCCGGAAGATGTCGGCGAAGCGCGACGAGACGACGACCCGGAAGCCGTAGTTCATCAGCGCCCAGACGGCGTGCTCTCGGGAGCTGCCCGTCCCGAAGTCGGGACCTGCGACGAGGATCGAGCCCGCGGCATACGTCGGGTCGTTGAGGATGAAGGTCTCGTCCTTGCGCCAGGCCGCGAACAGGCCGTCCTCGAAGCCGGACTTGGTCACCCGCTTGAGGTACTCCGCGGGGATGATCTGGTCGGTGTCGACGTTGCTGCGTCGCAGCGGGACGCCGGTGCCGGTGTGGGTCGTGAAGGCGTCCACGTCAGGCCTCCTGGTGGGCGAGGTCGGCTGCCGGCACGAGCGGTTCGAGCGGCTCGAGGTCGGACGGGCTGGACAGCGTGCCCCGCACGGCGGTGGCAGCGGCGACGAGCGGGCTGACGAGGTGGGTGCGGCCACCCTTGCCCTGGCGGCCCTCGAAGTTGCGGTTGGAGGTCGACGCGCTGCGCTCCCCCGGCGCCAGCTTGTCGGGGTTCATCGCCAGGCACATCGAGCACCCGGGGAGGCGCCACTCCGCGCCGGCCTCGGTGAAGACCGTGTCGAGGCCCTCGGCCTCGGCCTGGAGCCGCACCCGGGCCGATCCCGGCACGACGAGCATGCGGACGCCGTCGGCGACCCGGCGCCCCTTGACCACGGCGGCGGCCGCGCGGAGGTCCTCGATCCGGCCGTTGGTGCACGAGCCGACGAAGACGGTGTCGATGGCGATCCGGCGCAGCGGCGTCCCGGCGACGAGCCCCATGTACTCGAGGGCCCGCTCGGCGGACTGGCGCTCGGTGTCGTCCATCGTCGCCGGGTCCGGCACGCTGTGGCTCAACGGGGCGCCCTGCCCCGGGTTGGTCCCCCAGGTGACGAACGGGGTGAGCTCGGAGGCGTCGATGACGACCTCCGCGTCGAACTCGGCGTCCTCGTCGGTGTGCAGCTCGCGCCAGCTGGCCACCGCAGCGTCCCAGTCCTCACCGCGGGGAGCGTGGTCGCGGCCCTCGAGGTACGCGAAGGTCGTCTCGTCGGGGGCGATCATGCCGGCGCGGGCGCCCGCCTCGATCGACATGTTGCAGACGGTCATCCGCCCCTCCATGGAGAGGGCCCGGATCGCGCTGCCGCGGAACTCGAGCACGTAGCCCTGACCACCGCCGGTGCCGATCTTGGCGATGACGGCGAGCACGATGTCCTTGGACGAGACGCCGTCGGCGAGCTCGCCGTCGACGGTGATGGCCATCGTGCGGAACGGCTTGAGCGGGAGCGTCTGGGTCGCGAGGACGTGCTCGACCTCGGACGTGCCGATGCCGAACGCGAGCGCACCGAACGCCCCGTGGGTCGAGGTGTGGCTGTCGCCGCAGACGACCGTCATGCCGGGCTGGGTGAGCCCGAGCTGCGGGCCGACGACGTGCACGATCCCCTGCTCGGCGTCCCCCATCGGGTAGAGCCGGATGCCGAACTCCTCGCAGTTGCGCCGGAGCGTGTGCACCTGGGTGAGGCTGATCGGGTCGGTGATCGGTCCGGGGGTGGTGGGGACGTTGTGGTCCTCGGTCGCCAGGGTGAGGTCGGTGCGGCGCACCGGTCGGCCGGAGAGCCGCAGCCCGTCGAAGGCCTGCGGACTCGTCACCTCGTGGAGCAGGTGGAGGTCGATGTAGAGCAGGTCCGGCTCGCCCTCACCCTGACGCACGACGTGTGCGTCCCACACCTTCTCTGCCAGGGTCCTGCCCACGGCCAACACCTCCAGGAAACGGGTTCTGTGTCGTCGCCGCGCGCAGCACGGTCGACGTCGCTCCATCCGAGGTTCGCACGCGCCCCACGCGCCAGGACTTGCGTCTCACGGCTTGGGACGGCAGTATCAAGACATGGACAACACCAGTGGCGTCGGCGTGCTCGACAAGGCCGCCATCGTCTTGAGCGCCCTCGAGGCCGGTCCCTCGACCCTCGCCCAGCTCGTCACGGCGACCGGCCTGGCCCGCCCGACGGCCCACCGCCTCGCGGTGGCGCTGGAGCACCACCGCCTCGTCGGACGGGACATGCAGGGGCGCTTCGTGCTCGGCCCGCGTCTCGGTGAGCTGGCCGCCGCGGCGGGCGAGGACCGCCTGCTCGCCGCAGCCGGCCCGGTCCTCGGCGCGCTGCGCGACCACACCAACGAGAGCGCCCAGCTGTTCCGCCGCCAGGGCGAGCACCGCATCTGCGTGTCGGCCGCCGAGCGTCCCGTGGGGCTGCGCGACTCCATCCCGATCGGCGCCAGCCTGACGATGCTCGCCGGCTCCGCGGCCCAGGTCCTCCTCGCCTGGGAGGAGCCGGACCGTCTGCACCGCGGGCTCCAGGGTGCTGCCTTCAACGCGACCACCCTCTCGGGCGTGCGCCGTCGCGGGTGGGCCCAGAGCGTCGGGGAGCGTGAAGCGGGCGTCGCGTCCGTCTCCGCCCCGGTCCGCTCCCCCTCGGGCCGCGTCATCGCCGCCGTGTCCATCTCCGGTCCCATCGAGCGGCTCTCGCGCCAGCCCGGTCGACTGCACGCCGCCACCGTCATCGCCGGAGCCAACAAGCTCACCGAGGTCCTCGCCCGCCACGCGAAGACGGCCGAGGAGCAGCACTCCGCCTGACCGACGCACCCTGCACATGAGGAAGTCCCCGTCACCGGTGAGGTGACGGGGACTTCCATGCTGGTAGCCCCGACGGGATTCGAACCCGCGCTACCGCCGTGAGAGGGCGGCGTGCTAGGCCGCTACACAACGGGGCCCTAGCCGTGCTGGTCGGGTCGAGCCCGGACAGCGGTCTGAAGACTACCGCAGAACGGTGAGATCTTCGAATTGGCCTATGCCACAGGGGCATTGACCTTGCTGGGGTACCAGGACTCGAACCTAGAATGACGGTACCAGAAACCGTAGTGTTGCCAATTACACCATACCCCAAGGGGGTATCACTGGTGCTGCGGTCCGAGGACCACCTGCACCGGTGAACCGAGGAGCGATACTACCGTCCGACCTCCTCGCGCCCAAATCGCCCGGAAGTCCGGCCGGTCGTGACCTCAGAGCGAGTCGCGCAGGGCCCGCAGCCGGGTCAGCGTCGAGGTCTTGCCGAGGATCTCCATCGACTCGAAGAGCGGCGGGCTGACCCGCTGGCCCGACACCGCCGTGCGCAGCGGACCGAAGGCGAACTTGGGCTTGATGCCGAGCCCGTCGACGACCGCGGACCGCAGCGCGGCCTCGATGGCCGCGGCGTTCCAGCCACTGTCGGTGCCGAGCACCCCGGTGCCGTGGTCGTCGATGTCACCGAGGGCTCGAGCGGCGGCGTCGAGCACGTCTCCGGCGCCGTCCCCCAGCTGGCCGCGGGCGTCGTCGGCGATCTCGAGGGCGTCGTCGGCCACGAAGAAGGGTCGCACCATGGCCGAGGCCTCGGTGAGGTGGACGATCCGCGTCTGGATGAGCTCGGCGACCGCCTTGAGCCGCCCCAGCTCGCCGAGCGACGGGTTGCCGGAGAGCACCTCGTCGCGCTCGAGGAACGGGAGCAGCCGCGAGGTGAAGTCACCCAGCTCGAGCCCGCGCAGGTAGACCCCGTTGAGCCAGTCGAGCTTCTTGAGGTCGAAGATCGGCCCGACCGGGTTGACCTTCTTCCAGTCGAAGCCGTCGCTGAACTCGCGGAAGGTGAAGACCTCGCGCTCGGTGCCGTCGTCCTCGAGCACCGGCGGGTAGGCCAGCAGGGCGAGGAAGTTGACGAGGGCCTCCGGGAGGTAGCCCTCCTCCCGGAACCAGGTGAGCCGGGCAGCGGGGTTCTTGCGCTTGGAGATCTTGGACTTGTCGGTGTTGCGCAGCAGCGGCATGTGCGCGAACTTCGGCGGCTCCAGTCCGAGCCACTGGTAGAGCAGGACGTGCTTGGGCGTCGAGCTGATCCACTCCTCGCCGCGCACGACGTGGGTGATGCCCATCTCGTGGTCGTCGACGACGACGGCGAGGTGGTAGGTCGGGAAGCCGTCGGCCTTGAGAATCACCTGGTCGTCGGGGCGCGGGGCCGAGACGGTGCCGCGGATGAGGTCGTCGAACGTCAGCGGCGCGTCGTCGGGGATGAACATCCGCACGACCGGCGTCTCGCTGAAGCCCGGCAGCTCGGCCCGCTGCTCACGGGTCTTCCCGTGGCAGAGCCGGTCGTAGCCGGTGGGCTGCTTCGTCTTCTGCTGCACCTCACGCATCTGGGTGAGCCGCTCGCCGGAACACCAGCAGTGGTAGGCCTTGCCGTCGGCGAGAAGCCGCTCGACGTAGGGCCGGTAGGTGTCGAGCCGCTCGCTCTGGCGGTAGGGGGCGAAGGGGCCACCGAGGTCGGGGCCCTCGTCCCACGTCAGCCCGAGCCAGTGCAGCGTGTCGTAGACCTGCTGCTCGCTGTCCGCCCGGAAGCGCGCGCGGTCGGTGTCCTCGATCCGCAGCAGGAAGCGTCCGCCCTGCTGACGCGCGAACGCGAGGTTGAACAACGACATGTAGGCCGTGCCGACGTGCGGGTCACCTGTGGGTGACGGGGCGACGCGGAGTCGGGGGCTGCTGGCTGCGGTGGGGGGCTGCTCGCTCATGGTGCCCCGAGTCTAGGGAGTCCCCGGGCCCTCGCCCCACCCGTGACCGAGGCGGTCGCGTCGTGAGGCCAGCCACGCACGCTCGGCAGGGTTCGGTGTGGTCGCGATCGCGGCGGCATACGCCCGTCCGGCGTCGTCGTCCCGGCCGAGGCGGCGGAGCAGGTCCGCGCGGGTCGCGTGCCAGGGGGCGTATGCCGTGAGCTCGAGTTCGTCGACGACGGCCAGGGCGACCTGTGGCCCGTCGAGCTCGGCCAGGGCGACCGCCCGGTTGAGCGCGACGACGGGAGAGGGGCGCAGCCGGAGCAACTGGTCGTAGAGGGCCACGACCTGCCCCCAGTCTGTCAGCGACACGTCGCGGGCGTCCGTGTGGACGGCCTGGATCGCCGCCTGGATCTGGTACGGACCGGGTGCCCCGCGCCGCAGGCACTCACGCACGAGGGCGTGCCCCTCGTCGATGAGCCCCGTGTCCCACCGGGCGCGGTCCTGCTCGTCGAGCGTGACGAGGCGGCCGGCGTCGTCGATGCGGGCGGGCCGCCGGGCCTGGCTGAGCAGCATGAGGGCCAGCAGCCCGTCGACCTCCGGAGGCGAGCCGATGTCACCGGCCAGCGACCGCAGCGCCCGGGTGAGCCGGATGGCCTCGAGGGCGAGGTCCTCGCGGTCGGCGGACTCCCCGCCCCGGCTGAGGTAGCCCTCGTTGTGGACGAGGTAGAGCACGGCGAGCACCGCGTCGAGGCGGTCGGCCACGTCGTCGGGGCCCGGGACGCGGTAGGGGATGCGCGCCGTGGCGATCTTCGCCTTGGCCCGGGTGATCCGCTGCGCCATCGTCGTCTCGGGCACGAGGAACGCGGACGCGATCTCGGCGACGGTGAGCCCCCCGAGCAGGCGCAGGGTGAGCGCGACCCGCGCCGGCTCGGCCAGGGCCGGGTGGCAGCAGGTGAAGATGAGCCGGAGCCGGTCGTCCTTCACCGGACCGGTGGGCTCCGGGGGTGTGTCGTCGGTGAGCATGGCGGCCTCGGCGTACTTCTCGTCCCGGACGCGTTCGCGGCGCAGGTGGTCCAGTGCCTTGCGGCTCGCCGTGGTGGTGAGCCACCCGGCGGGGTTGGGTGGGACACCGTCACGCGGCCACCGCTCCAGCGCGATGACGATCGCCTCACCGAGAGCGTCCTCGGCGAGCTGGATGTCACCGAAGCGACGGATGAGCCCGGCGACGACGCGTCCGTACTCGGCGCGGACGACCGTGGCGACGGCGTCCGCGCCGAGGACGGGCGAGGTGTCCTCGGATCCCACGCGTGGGTCAGGCAGGGTTGAAGGGGCGGACCTCGACCGGGCCGCCGCACGCGGCGGAGCCCTCCTTCGCCCACTGGAGGGCCTCGTCGAGGTCGGCGGCCTCGATGACCCAGAAGCCACCGAGGAACTCCTTGGCCTCCGAGTAGGGACCGTCGGTGACGGTCGGGCGCTCACCGGTCGCGTCGACCGTCGTGGCGGTCGTGATGGGCTCGAGGCCGCCGGCGAAGACCCACTTCCCGGCCTCGCGGACCTTGTCGTTGAAGCGGCCGACGTCCGCGTACATCTGCTGGACGACCTCGTCCGTGGGCGTCTCGTCGTCGACGGAGCCGTGGACCGAGAGCAGGTACTGGGTCATGGTGGTTCTCCTCCGGGTGAGCGACCGGCGGCCCGGGTGGCGCCTGTGGTGTCGTTCATCCTCTCCACGAACGGGCTCCCCCGGATACGACACCTTCGGGTCAGTCGCGCGGGCCCTTGCGGTGCGGTTTCTTCTCCGGGCGGCTGCTGCGCTCCCGCGACTCGGTGAGCTCGATGAGCTGGCCCGAGATCCGGGTGCCGCGCAGCTTCGCCTCGGTGCCCGGCGGGAGCGTCGCGGGCAGCTCGACCAGGGAGTGGTCGGCGCGGATGTCGATGTGACCGAAGTCCTGCCGGCCGAGCCCGCCCTCGTTGGCCAGCGCGCCGACGATCTGGCGGGGCTCGACCTTGTGCCGGCGCCCGACGGCGATGCGGTAGGTCGCCATCGGCCCGGACGAGCCACGCGACCCGCGCTCGCCGCGCGCGCCACCACCGGAGCGGTCGAACCTGCCGCCGCCGCGGTCGTCGCGGTCCCGGCTGGGTCCCCGGTCGTCCCGGTCGCGCCGCGGGGGGCGCACCGGCTCGGGCTCGAGGAGCATCGGCTCGTCGCCCTGGAGGACGATCGCCAGCGCGGCGGCCACATCGGCCTCCGGGACGTCGTGCTCACGGACGTAGTGGGCGATGACGTCGCGGTACTCGTCGAGCTCGCTCGAGCCCAGCGCCGTCGTGATCCGGTCGTCGAGGCGGACCAGTCGGGTGGCGTTGATGTCCTCGACCGTCGGCAGCGGCATCTCGGTGAGGGTCGTGCGCGTCGCCTTCTCGATCGCCTTGAGCAGGTAGCGCTCGCGCGGCGTGACGAAGGAGATCGCGTCGCCACTGCGCCCGGCGCGTCCCGTGCGGCCGATGCGGTGCACGTAGGACTCGGTGTCGGTGGGGATGTCGTAGTTGACGACGTGGCTGATCCGCTCGACGTCGAGGCCACGGGCCGCGACGTCGGTGGCGACGAGGATGTCGAGCTTGCCCGACTTGAGCTGGGCCACGGTCCGCTCGCGCTGCACCTGGGCGACGTCGCCGTTGATGGCCGCGGCCGAGAACCCTCGGGCGCGCAGCTTCTCCGCGAGCATCTCGGTCTCGTTCTTGGTGCGGACGAAGACGATCATCCCCTCGAAGTTCTCGACCTCGAGGATGCGCGTCAGGGCGTCGACCTTCTGCGGGTACGACACGATGAGGTAGCGCTGGGTGATGTTGGGCGTGGTCGTCGCCTTGCGCTCGACGGTGATCTCGAGGGCGTCGGTGAGGTACTTCTTCGAGATCCGGCGGATCTGCGAGGGCATCGTCGCGGAGAACAGGGCGACGTGCTTCTCCGCCGGGGTGTCGGCCAGGATCGTCTCGACGTCCTCGGCGAAGCCCATCTTGAGCATCTCGTCGGCCTCGTCGAGCACGAGGAAGCGCAGCTCCGACAGGTCGAGGGTGCCCTTCTCGAGGTGGTCCATGATGCGTCCGGGGGTGCCCACGACGATGTGGACGCCTCGGCGCAGCGCGCTCAGCTGGACCCCGTAGCCCTGGCCGCCGTAGACGGGCAGGACGTGGACGCCGGGCATGCGCGACGCGTACTTCTCGAAGGCCTCACACACCTGGAGCGCGAGCTCACGGGTCGGGGCGAGGACGAGGGCTTGCGGCGTCTTCTGCTTGAGGTCGAGCCGGCTGAGGATCGGCAGCGCGAACGCGGCGGTCTTGCCCGTCCCCGTCTGCGCCAGCCCCACGACGTGCCGCCCGGCGAGCAGACCGGGGATCGTCATCGCCTGGATCGGGGAGGGGGTCTCGTAGCCGATGTCCTTCAGCGCTCGCACCACCCGGTCGTCCAGACCGAGGTCGGAGAAGGTCGGCTGCTCGGGCTCTTCGGTGGTCATGTTCTCGTCACTCACAACCCGACCGTAGTGGCGCACCCCTCATATCGGCGAGTGCCGCCCATGCGGTGACCGTCAGTCAGCGCTGACGAACGGGTTGCTCAGGGTGCCGATCTGGTCGATCTCGACCTCGACGCGCTGACCCGCGACGACCGGACCGACGCCGGCGGGGGTGCCGGTGAGGATGACGTCGCCGGGGAGCAGGGTGAACGCGCGGGAGGCGTGGGCGATGAGCTCGGCGACGCCGTGGACCATGTCCGAGGTCGGACCGTCCTGGACGACCTCGCCCTCGAGCCGGGTCGTGATCCGGCAGGCGCCCGGGTCGAGGTCGGTCTCGATCCACGGGCCGAGCGGGCAGAACGTGTCCATCCCCTTGGCGCGCGCCCACTGGCCGTCGCGCCGCTGCAGGTCCCGGGCGGTGACGTCGTTGGCGACGGTGTAGCCGAAGACCGACGACAGCGCGTCCTCGACCGACAGGTCCTTGGCGAGGCGGCCGATGACGACGGCCAGCTCGCCCTCGTAGCTGACCTCCTGGGTGAACCCCGGGATGACGACGGGGTCCCCCGGGCCCACGACCGCGGTGTTGGGGATGAGGAACATCAACGGCTCGGCCGGGGCCTCACCACCCATCTCCTGGGCGTGCTCGGCGTAGTTCCTGCCGATGCCGATGACCTTGCTGCGAGGGATGACCGGTGCGAGCAGTCGCACGTCCTCGACGAGGTGGGTCGCCCCGGTCAGCTCGATCCGTTGGTAGAGCGGGTCGCCCGTGATCGCGGCGATCTTCTCGCCGGCTCCGTCGACCAACCCGTATGCCGGGTCCTCACCTGTCGTGAATCTCGCGATGCGCACGGGTTCACTGTAGGACCCCTGCCTCGTCGTCAGCCGATGCGGCCCGCGACCGTCGTCGCCAGCACGGCGTACCCGGCGTCGTTGGCGTGGATGTCGTTCCTCGTGCACATCCACGTCCAGGCGCAGATCGTCGCGACGTTCGTCGGGATCGTCCCGAACGCGGTGGCGACGGGCGTGGTGGTCGTGGACCGGAACGCGGTGGCGACGTCGGCCACGTCCGCACCCACGGTGGCGGCGGCTCTCGCCACCGCGCCGTTGAGGAGGCTCTGGAGGCCGGAGGTCATGGCGGCGACCTGCTGGCCGGCTTGTCCGGTCAGCCACGCGGCGAGGAAGGGGTTGTAGTAGTTGAGGACGATGATCTCGGTGTCCGGACCGGTGGCGGCGCGCAGCTGGCCGAGGATGTTCGTGAGGTTGGCCTCGACGGTGCCGACGGCGGCCAGGGCGCAGGCGAAGTCGACGCTCGGGCGTGCGCAGGGGGTGACGTCGTTGGCACCGATGTCAATGGTGACGAGGTCGACCTTGCCCTTGTGGGCCTCGAGGAACTCGACCGCCTCGGCCACCTGCGACCCCTGCTCGTAGGAGCAGCGGTCGGTGCCGAGCATCGACGCCGTCGTCGCTCCGGAGCAGGCGAGGTTGCGCAGCCTGGCCTTCGGCGCGGTGTCCTGGAGGGCGTCGAGCACGCCGCCGACGTAGCCGCCGGTGCGGTCGTCACCGACGCCGGGCTGGTAGCCGGCGGCGAGCGAGTCCCCCAGGGCGAGGTACCAGCTCGTGGCGTTGACCGCTCCACGCGCGGGCGACGCGTCGGCCGCGGACGGGACCACGAGGGCGATGAACATCGCGAGGACGACGGTGAGGGTTCGACGCATGACTGGGGCTCCCGGGCGCTCACGGCCCGCCACGGTGCGGACCTCCGCGGATCGTCGCACACCGTGACCGGGTCCGGTGGCGGTTCGGAGGAGGACCGCTCGCCTACGCTGGTCCGGTCATGTCGCCGGTCCTCGCCCTCCTCGACCGCGAGACGTGGACGAGCCTCGAGGCCGCCCACGCCGCGCGCGTCGACGTCGTCACGGCCGGGTACCTCTCCCGCCGGGACCGCGGGGTGCCCCACCCCGTCGAGGACTTCCTCTTCCGCTACTACTCCGTGACACCGAGCCGGCTGCGACGGTGGCACCCGGGACCCGGCGTGCGTCTCGAGGGCCCGAAGGCGCTGGAGCGGGCGTCGTGGCGGCACTACCGCGCGGCGGGTGAGGTCGTCGAGCTCGACGTGGAGTCGTTCGTGGCGGCACGGGGACGAGCGGTCGACTTCGTGCGGCGGCTCCTGGAGGCGACCGTGTCACGGCCGGCACGGCTGGGCTGCTTCGGCCTGCACGAGTGGGCGATGGTCTACCGCGCCGGGGAGGGCGGCGTCCGCCACGAGCAGGTGCCGCTGCGGCTGGGGCAGGCAGGCACCGACGAGGTCGTCGAGCGCCACCAGATCGCCTGCAGCCACTTCGACGCGTTCCGCTTCTTCACCCCGGATGCCGTGTCCCGCAACGTCCTTCAGCCCACGCGGGAGGCCCAGGTCGAGCTCGAGCAGCCCGGTTGCCTGCACGCGGGCATGGACACCTACAAGTGGGCGACGAAGCTCTCACCGCTCGTGCCGAGCGACCTCACCATGGACTGCTTCGACCTGGCCATGGAGATCCGCCTGCTCGACATGCAGGCCTCGCCCTACGACCTCTCCGGCCACGACGTCGAGCCGGTGCCGATCGAGACGGCGGCCGGCAAGGCGGCGTACGTCGAGCGCCAGCGCGAGTTCGCGCAGCGCTCCAACGTCCTGCGCCGGCGGTTGCTCACCGTGCTCGACGCAACGCGGTGACGCGCCCCACGTGACCAGCCCCTCGGGACGGGCTCACTCGGGTCCCTGACGTCCCCGGCCGGACTTGAGCTGACCGCGCCGCTTCTTGGCGTCGAGGCGTCGTCGCTGTGACCCCCGGGTCGGCCGGGTGGGTCGCCGGGACGGCGGGGCGGGGGCCAGCGCGTCTCGCAGGAGGGCGCCGAGACGTTCTCGCGCGGCGGACCGGTTGCGCAGCTGGGAGCGGTACTCGGACGCCGCGATGACGACCCGGCCGTTGACGAGGGCGGGACCGAGCACCTCGGCGACCCGGTCGCGCTGCGTCTCGGTGAGGGACCGCGACGTGGCCGGCTCGAAGGACAGCTCGACCCGGCTGTCCGTCGTGTTGACGCCCTGACCACCCGGACCCGAGGACCGGGAGAACCTCTCGGCGAGCTCGTCGGCGACGATCACCAGTCCGCCCGGGAGGCCCGGGCCCGGCGAGACCACGAGGTCACTGCCGGGTCCGCCCATGCCCTCATCGTGGCACGCACGGGGCCACGTGCCCCGGTCAGCGCACCGGCACCGCCGCGCGCAGCAGCCCGTACGTGACGCTCTCGACGAGCGCGTCCCAGCTCGCCTCGAGGATGTTGGCGGCGACACCGATGGTCTCCCAGGTGGTCTCGCCGTCGCTGGTCTCGATGAGCACCCGTGTCACCGCGTCGGTCCCGTGGGCGGCATCGAGGATGCGAACCCGGTAGTCGATCAGCTCGAGGTGCTCGATCTCCGGGTATGCCGTGGCGAGGGCGAGCCGGAGGGCGTGGTCGAGCGCGTTGACGGGCCCGTTGCCCTCCCCCGTGCGCAGGACGCGCTTGCCGCCGGTGGTGATCTTGACCGTCGCCTCGGACAGGGCGTCGCCGTGCGACTGCGAGTCGGTGATGACCCGCCAGGACTCGACCTCGAAGAAGTCCGGGAGGGCGCCCTCGACCTCACGGCGCAGCAGCAGCTCGAAGCTCGCGTCCGCCGCGTCGAACGTGTAGCCCCGCAGCTCGAGGTCCTTGACCTTGGCCAGCACCCGCTGGACGAGAGCACTGTCGGCGGCGTCGGTCGGGTCCAGGTCGAGTCCGAGCTCGCGCGCCTTGAGCTCGATCGAGGCACGACCGGCCATGTCCGAGATGAGCATCCGCATGTCGTTGCCGACCTGCTTGGGGTCGAGGTGCTGGTAGAGGTCCGGGTCGACCTTGATGGCGCTGGCGTGCAGCCCCGCCTTGTGCGCGAACGCGCTCGCGCCGGTGTACGGCTGGCGACTGTAGGCCGGCACGTTCGTCACCTCGCTGATCGCGTGGCTGATCCGAGTCGACTCCTGCAGCCGGTGCGGCTCGATGAGCTGGACGCCCTGCTTGAGCTGGAGGTTCGCGACGACGGTGACGAGGTTGGCGTTGCCGGTCCGCTCCCCGTAGCCGTTCACGGTGCCCTGGACGTGGGTGGCGCCGGCGTCGACCGCCACCATCGAGTTCGCGACGGCGCACCCGGTGTCGTTGTGGCAGTGGATGCCGAGCCGGGTGTCCGTGCCCGTGGCCCCGGCCACACCGAGGGCGTCCGCGACGTCGGCGACGACGTCACCGATGCGGCTCGGCAGCATGCCGCCGTTGGTGTCGCACAGCGCGAGGACCTCGGCTCCGGACTCCGCCGCGGCGCGCAGCGCCTCCAAGGCGTAGGCGCGGTCGACGGCATACCCGTCGAAGAAGTGCTCGGCGTCGAGGAAGACGCGCCGCCCCTCCCCACGCAGGAACGAGACGGTGTCGCGGATCATCTCGAGGTTCTCCTCGCGGGTGGTCCGCAGCGCCCTCTCGACGTGGCCGACGTGGGACTTCGCGACGAGGGTGACGACCGAGGCCTGGCTGTCGAGCAGCGCCCGCACGAGGGGGTCCGTGGCCGCGGAGCCCCCAGCCCGGCGCGTCGCCCCGAACGCGGCGAGCGTCGCGTTCTTGAGGGTGAGGTCGGTGGCGGCCCGGGCGAAGAACTCGGTGTCCTTCGGGTTGGCCCCGGGCCAGCCACCTTCGATGAAGCCGACCCCGAGGTCGTCGAGGTGCGACGCGATGGTGAGCTTGTCCGCGACGGAGAGGTTGAGCCCCTCCTGCTGGGCACCGTCACGCAGGGTGGTGTCGTAGACGTGCAGGTCGCTCATTCGTGTCTCGCCTCGATCGATCTCGTGCGTCGGGTTCGGTGGATCGTGTGGCTCCAGTGTCATGCTCGACGTCGCGCGTGCTGCTCGGTGACCGGGGGTGTGGTCGGCCGGGCCCTCTGTCCGGCCCACTCCGGCTCACCGTCGTCGACCCAACAAAAAGACCCCCCGGGTGCGGGAGGTCTGCGCGACGAACGGTGTGTTCGTCGCGCTAGTCGATAATGACGGTGGCGGTGGCCACGGACAGGAGTGTCACGAGGGAGAGCGTCGCACGCGTGACCGGCATACGGGAACCACTGTCCACATCGCGGGCGTTCGCAGTCCGGACGGCCTGGACGAACCCCTGCCGCCCGCTCGCCGGCCGCCCTACGCTCGGTGGCATGGGAGAGACGCTGCACCTCACCACGGTGCTCGAGCCACGCGGGCCGGCCGGCGCGATCGTCCTCAGCGACGAGCAGGTGGCCGCCCTGGGTGACGGCGCCAGGACGTTTCCCGTCGTCGTGACCATCAGCGGCCGGTCGCTGCCGCTGCGCCTGGCCCGCATGGGTGGCGAGTCGCTCATCGGCTTCAGCAAGGCGGCCCGGGCCGAGGCGGGGATCGAGATCGGCGACGAGGTGACCGTGGACATCGCCACCGAGAGCGGTCCCCGCACCGTCGAGGTCCCCGACGACCTCGCCGCCGCGCTCGCGGCCGACCCGGTCGCCGACGCCACCTTTGCGAGCCTGGCCTACACGCACCGCAAGGAGTACGTCCGCTGGGTCGTGGAGGCCAAGCGCGACGAGACACGTGCGGACCGCATCGCGCGCACGGTCGAGATGGTGCGCGCCGGGCAGCGGCGCTGACCACGGTGCCCCCGCTGTCGGTCAGGCGCGTTTCCGTCCGGATCGCCCACCGACCGACGCTTCCCTGCTCTCGCATCCCCACGGGCTAGGTTCGGCCCCACGTGGGCTCGGTTCGCCAGGCGAACCACTCAAGAGCCCCGACAACTCGGGGAGCACGCCGTGGACACGGCCTTTCCGTGGTGGCTGCAGGTCACCCATTTCCTCAACTTCCTCTTCATCGGGCTGTTGCTCCGTTCGGGGTTCGAGATCCTGGCGTCGCACCCGAGGCTGTACTGGAACAACAACTGTCACCCGGGCAATGAGTGGCTGAAGTTCACCAAGGACAAGGTGCCGCTCGAGGTGGGGGCCTTCACCGCTCGGGACGACCAGCGCCAACTCCATCCGCTGCTCTCGCTTCCCGGCCGGGGGAAGATCGGGATCGGCCGGGCCTGGCACGGGCTCGTCACGATGGCGTGGGTGGTCAACGGCCTCATCTACGTGGTGCTGCTGTTCGCCACGGGCCAGTGGCGCCGCATCGTCCCCACGTCGTGGGACGTCATCCCCGAGGCGTGGGAGTCGATGAAGATCTATGCCGGCTTCGGCGTGCCGTCGATCGAGCACTTCCAGCCCTATGACGCGCTGCAGATGCTCGGCTACACGTTCATCGTCTTCGTCGTCGCTCCGCTGATGATCGTCACCGGTCCGGTGATGTCCCCGGCAGTCGTCGGCCGGTACCCGTGGTACGCCAAGCTCTTCGGCGGGCGACAGGCAGCCCGGTCGATCCACTTCATCGGCATGGCGATGTTCGTCGGCTTCGTCGTCATGCACGTCGCCCTCGTCTTCCTCGTGCACCCCGAGCACAACCTCGTCCACATGATGATGGGCGTCGAGTACGACCCCGCCCTCGTCGCGCAGGCCGTCACGCGGACCGTCGTCGGGGTCGGTGTCGTCGTCGCCCTGTGGGTCGCGGCCTCGTACCTCTCCCTCGTGGACGTCCGTAAGTCCCAGCGGGTGCTGTACCGCCTGCAGATGCCGATCAAGAAGTGGGTGCTCAACCCGATGACGTCCACGCAACGGGCGAAGCAGGTCTTCACCGAGGACGACATCTCACCGTTCCACTGGGTCAACACGCGTCCCCCGGACCAGGCGCAGTCGCCCGAGTGGCTGGCGCTCGAGGCGGACGACTTCGCCGACTTCCGCCTTCGGGTGGGGGGCTCGTCGAGGAGGAGAAGTCGTTCTCCCTGGCCGAGCTCAGGGAGATCCAGGCGCAGGACCAGATCACTCTGCACACGTGCATGCAGGGCTGGACCGGGATCGCCAAGTGGTCCGGTGTCCGGCTGCGCGACGTCCTCGCGCAGGTCGACGCCCTCGACGGCGCGAACTACGTCATGGTCGAGTCGTTCGGCACCGCGCAGCGCATGCACGACGGGCGGCCCGTCGAGGCGTACTACACCTGTCTCACCAAGGAGATGGCCTTCGAGGACGAGACCATCCTGGCCTGGGGCATGAACGACGAGGACCTCCCGGACATGTACGGCGCGCCCCTGCGGCTGCGCACGGAGTCCATGCACGGCTACAAGATGGTCAAGTGGGTCAGGTCCGTCACGTGGATCAAGGACTACCGCGACGTCGGCGACGGCATGGGTGGCACCCGGGAGGACTCCGGATACCAGGACATGGACGCCCGCATCTGACCATCACCACCGAAGGGTCACCCCATGTCGGACTCGACGTCGATCCTCACCCCCGACCAGATGGCGAAGGCAGCGGAGGACGCTGCCTTCGGCAAGGCCACCGGCGGCCTGCTCAGGTCGTTCCTGCTGGGACTGACCGCCGGTGGGTACATCGCCCTCGGCTTCGTCTTCTTCGCCACCAGCCAGGTCGGTGCCGGCGACATGCCCTACGGCGTGGCCAAGGTGCTGGGTGGCCTGGTCTTCTCCACCGGTCTCGCCCTCGTCGTGCTCACCGGGGCCGAGCTCTTCACGAGCTCGACGCTGACCCTCACGGCTCGCGCGAGCGGCCGCATCACGTGGCGCCAGCTCGTGAACAACTGGGTCGTGGTGTACCTCGCCAACTTCCTCGGCGCGCTCACCATCGTCGCGTTGATCTACCTCGGCAGGACCTGGGAGAACGCCGACGGCGCCTGGGGTGCCGTGGTCCTCAACACCTCGCTCCACAAGGTGCACCACACGTTCTTCGAGGCATTCGTGCTCGGCGTCCTGTGCAACCTCATGGTGTGCCTCGCGGTCTGGGCCGCCTACTCCGGTCGGACCACGACCGACAAGCTCATCGCGGTCACCATGCCGATCGCGCTGTTCGTCGCCACGGGCTTCGAGCACTCGGTCGCCAACATGTTCATGATCCCCCTGGGCATCCTCATCAAGGACAACGCCGGGTCGGACTTCTGGGCCATGAGCGGCCTCGAACAGTCCGCCTACGCCGACCTGACGTGGAGCGCCTTCTACATCGACAACCTGCTCCCCGTGACCCTGGGCAACATCGTCGGCGGTGGCGTGATGATCGGTGTCCTCTACTGGACGATCTTCCACTTCCTTCCCAGCCGGAGGAGCAGGGTGGGGAACCACTGACGGGCGCAGGCCCTCAGCTGCGTCCGCGGCCCACCCGCGACCGGTCGGACGGGCCGTCGAGCCGCGCCCGGTCGGCGGCGGCGCGACCGACGTGCCAACCCTCGGCGTCCCGCACGGACTGGGTCCTCCGCCGGGTCAGGGAGGGGAACCACTCATCGACCGTCTGCTCGACCCTCTCGGTGCGCGCCGCCATGAGGGGGACGAGCGCCTGACCGCGGGAGGTGGCCGCCGGCGCCGCCGCATCCATCGCCTCCCTCGTGACCTGCCGGAGCCTTTCACCGATCCGGTAGGCGAATGCCGTGAGGAAGGACGACCTGAAGGCCCTGGTCCTGCTGCGCCCCCGGTGGTCCGCTCGCGAGCCCTCGGCCAGCATCGCCGAGTTCGCCTGGACGAGCAGTGACGTGAAGAGCAGCTCGACGGACTCGAGGTCGGCTTCGAAGCCGACCACGGTGCCGAAGCCGAGCTCGCGCGTCCACACCATGCGGCAGTTGTTGGCGGACGCCACGGCGGTGAGCAGGGAGGCCTTGGGGCCGTCGTACGGGGTGTCGATGCCGATCCGCCGTCCGCGCGGTCCGCCCTCGAGCGAGGCCCCGCCCCGTTCGGCGGTGAGCAGCGCCGCGTCGATGCTGTGCCGCGCCATGAGCGCCTGGGCGCCCGCCGTGAACGTCTCGGCCTCGGCCGCGAAGGTCGTCGACTCGGCCTTGGCGAGCAGCATGCGCACCCGCTCGAGGATCCTCGAGTCCACGTCCGCCGGCCGCCCCGATGTCGCCGAGGCCGCCGCATCCGCCGCCGTGGGCCGGAACTCGCCCGGCAGGCAGGTGAGCCTCTCGATGCCGGGGAGCGACTGGAGCAGGTTCATCACCGTCAGCGACTGCGCGACCAGAGTCAGCCAGTCGACCCCGCGCTGCCGGTGCGCGTCGAGCCAGGTCTCGGATCGGGGCCACCAGACGGTGCCGTCGAGTGCGTGGAGCTGGCCCCACCAGCTCGGGTCGACCGTGGCCCGAGCGTGCCGGTCCAGCTCGTCGGTCATCGCGTCGACGACGAACGCCTGTTCCGCGGTCGAGAGCCGACGCACCGCCATCCGGTGGACGTCGGACGGCTGCCAGCCCCGCTGCCACGCGCCGTCCGTGGCCGCCCGCAGGCCGGCGACGAGCGCGGTGACGACTCGTCGGGCCCCGTCCGACGAGGCACATCGCTGGGCCAGGTCCACGGTGACGTCGTCGAACGTGTGGCTGCGCCGACCACCCAGCGCGAGGAGCCCTCGGCCGATGAGGTCCTCGACGGTGGCCTCACCGGTGCCACGTCCCTGCCGCTGCCACGCGGCACCGCCGTCGTCTCGCATTCGCGTCCTCCGTCCGTCATCCGTCGAGCGCCCAGCATGCACCGCGACCGCACCGACAGGTCACGGGCGCTCGTCAGGCTGTGGACGGAGGTCGTTCCCGCCCGGTCCTGTGGACGATGTCGGTGACCCCACACGCCACACGTCAACGGGTGGTTGACGCGAGGCATGCGTCAACCTATGGTTGACGCATGCCTCGGACCCCAGAGCGTCGACCGGACATCCGCCCCCGCCGGACCACCTCACTGACGAGTGGGGCGCTCTGCGTGGGTCTCGGGTTCGCCTGCTTCCTCCTCTCCCGGGGGCGGGACGGCTTCGACCAGGGTCTCTTCCAGGGCGCCTGCGTCGCCCTCATGGTCCTCGGCGCCTACCTGCTCGGGTCCGCGACGTTCCGCAGGGGGACCTCGGACGAGCTCGGCGACGACGCCTGGCTGCCGAGCCGTGATGGCCGCTGAGCCCGGCGCCGGCTCGGGAGCCGGCGCACGCGAGAGCCGGCTGCGCGTCGTCGACGCCATCGGCACGGCCATCCTCTCGACCGCTCCGTCGGCGGACTCGCTGGAGCTCGTCCGTCACTCCGCGGCCGCGGAGTCCGCGGTCAAGGACCTCCTGCAGCAGGCCGTGGGCGCCGCCCGTGCGGACGGGCACAGCTGGGCCGCCGTCGGCGCCGCCCTCGGCATGAGCCGCCAAGCCGTGCAGCAGCGGTTCGGCGGCCGCGCCGACGAGGGTGTCCTCGCCGACGAGGAGCGGTGGCTCGGACCGGTCACCGCCTTCGACGAGATGCCGGAGCTGCAGCTGGCCGGCCGACTGGGCTGGCACACGGTCGGCGTGGGGATGTTGCGCCACCGGATGGTCCGAACCCCCACCCAGTGGGAGCACAAGCGCATCGTGTGGAGCGGGTCCCTCGCGCGCCACGAGAAGGACGGGTGGGTCGTCGGCTCCCGCGCCTTCCCGTGGGTCTACCTCGTGCGCGACACCGGCCGTCCCGCGGAGGCGCCGGTGGCGCCGGTGGCGCCGGTGGCGCCCGCGGCAGCCGTCGGTCACGTGACCGAGCGCCACCAGTAGGTGTGGCCCTCGGGCAGTGCGGCGACGTCGACACGCTCGCCGGGCCTCGGCACGACGACCGTGGCGCCCCGGCGCTCGGCCTCGACGATGACCCGTTCGACGGGCTCGCTCCACGCGTGGAACGCGAGGTTGAAGGTCCCCCAGTGGACCGGGACCATGACGCCGGCCCGCACGTCCAGGTGCGCCTCGACCCCGTGCTCGGGGGTCATGTGGATGGTGGGCCAGCCGTCGTCGTAGGCGCCGACCTGCACGAGCGAGACGTCGAACGGCCCGTAGCGCTCGCCGATCTCGGCGAACCCCACGAAGTAGCCGGTGTCACCGGAGTAGAAGACCCTGCCCGACTCGCCCTCGATGACCCACGAGGACCAGAGGGTGCCGTCGCGGGAGAGCCCACGCCCGGAGAAGTGCTGCGCCGGGGTGGCGACGAGACGCACGCCGACGACGCTCGTCTCCTCGTGCCAGTCGAGCTCGTCGATGCGGTCGGCCGCCACGCCCCACTTCTCGAGGTGGGCGCCGACGCCGAGGGGGACGACGAACCGGGTCTCTCGTCGGATCGAGGCGAGCTCCCTGACCGAGTCCATGTCGAGGTGGTCGTAGTGGTCGTGCGAGATGACCACGACATCGACCGGCGGGAGGTCACCGAGCGCCACCGGCACGGGGTGGAGGCGGCGGGGCCCCACGTGCTGCGAGGGTGAGCACCGGTCGCTCCAGACCGGGTCGAGCAGCAGCACGGACCCGTCGACCTGGACGAGGACCGTCGAGTGACCGAGCCACGTGACGTGGGTGCCGGCGTCCTGCACCGCCAACGGCCCGCGCACGAGGGGGACGTCCCCGACGGGATGTCGCTCCTGGCGCCCCGCGATGAGCTCCTTGACGCTGCCGGACAGCGTGCGCGACGACGGCTCGAAGCGGAGCTGCTGGTTGTGGAAGCGGCCGTCCGACCACTCGGGCGAGGCCTGCATGCGCGCCGCGCGCGCACCCGTCGCCCTGCCGCCGATGGCGTCCGGCACGGGTCGTCCCGCCCTGACCACCCACGCGGCCAGCCCGAGGCCGCCAGCGGCGATGGTCAGTCGGGGAAGTCTCACCACGTCAGTGTCGCCCAACCCCCCGGCTCGCGGCCGCAGCGCCCACCAGCGCGTCGAAGAGCCGCCCGTCCGTCCCGGCCTCGGGGTGCCACTGGACGGCGAGCCGGAACGGATGGCTCGGGTCCTCCATGGCCTCCACCGTCCCGTCCTCGTGCCACGCACTCGCGACGTAGCCGGGGTGCTCGGCAACGGCCTGGTGGTGGTAGGTCGGCACGTCCAGCTCGTCGGCGCCGAGGACGTCCGCGAGACGGGTGCCCTCGACGACCGTCACGTGGTGCGAGGCATAGACGCCCAGCGTCGGGCTGTGCGCGGTGTGGCCGACCCGGTCGGGGAGGTGCTGTTCGAGGCTGCCCCCGGCGGCCACCGCCATCACCTGCATCCCCCGGCAGATCCCCAATACCGGCGTCCCCAGCTCCGCAGTCACCCGGGCCACGGCGAGCTCGAACTCGTCGCGGTCGGGGCGGGGGTCCTGGACGCTCGGGTGCGGGAGGGCGGCATACCGGGAGGGTTCGACGTCGGCCCCGCCGGCGATGACGACGGCGTCGAGGCGCGCGAGCAGCTCACGCACGAGCGCGTCGTCGGCGTCCTGCCGGGGCGGCAGCACGACGGCGATCCCTCCGGCGCGCTCGATCGCGGCGACGTAGTCGTGCGGCACCACGGCACTGTGCTGGCCGCTCCAGTCCCCCCGGGACACGGGCTCGACGTAGGCGGTGACGCCGATGACGGGTCGGTCGGCCATGGCTCAGAGCGGCGTGACGTAGGCGCTGCTGATCCCGCCGTCGACGAGGAAGGTGTTGGCCGTGATGAAGCTCGACTCGTCGGAGGCGAGGAAGAGGACGGCGTTCGCGATCTCCTCCGGCTCGGCGAAGCGGCCCATCGGCACGTGGACGAGCCGCCGCGCGGCCCGCTCCTCGTCCTTGGCGAAGAGCTCCTGCAGCAGCGGGGTGTTGACCGGCCCGGGGCAGAGCGCGTTGACGCGCACCCCCTGACGCGCGAACTGCACGCCGAGCTCTCGCGACATCGACAGCACGCCACCCTTGGATGCGCTGTAGGAGATCTGCGAAGTGGCCGCACCCATCACCGCGACGAACGACGCCGTGTTGATGATCGAGCCCCTCCCCTGCTCGAGCATGTAGGGCAGGGCCGCCTTGCAGCACAGGTAGACCGAGGTGAGGTTGACCTCCTGCACCCGGCGCCACGCGTCGAGGTCGGTGTCGAGGATCGAGTCGTCCTCGGGTGGGCTGATGCCGGCGTTGTTGAACGCGATGTCGACGCTGCCGAACCGCTCGTTCGCGGTGGCGAAGAGGGCGTCCACCTGTTGCTTGTCGGTGACGTCGCAGCGGACGTACGCGCCGCCCACCTCCTCGGCGATGCCCGGCCCCTGCGCGTCGTCGAGGTCGCCGATGACGACCGTGGCTCCCTCCTGCGCGAACCGCCGCACCGTGGCCAGCCCGATGCCGGAGCACCCGCCCGTGACGACGGCCACCCTGCCTGCGAGTCGATCTCCCATGTGCTGACCTTTCACGGTTCGGTGCTGATGAAGACGTTCTTGACCTCGGTGAACGCGTCGAGCGCGTCCGGTCCGAGCTCGCGTCCGATGCCGCTGGACTTGAACCCCCCGAAGGGCGTCGAGTAGCGGACACTGCTGTGGCTGTTGACCGACAGGTTGCCCGCCTCGACGCCGCGCGAGACGCGGATCGCGCGGCCGACGTCGCGGGTCCAGATCGACCCCGACAGACCGTATGCCGTGTCGTTCGCCTTCGCGATCGCGTCGGCCTCGTCGTCGAAGGGCATGACCCCCACGACCGGGCCGAAGACCTCGTCCTGCCACACCCGGTCGCTCGTCGAGCGCGGGAGGACGACCGTGGGCGGGTACCACCAGCCGGCCCCCTCGGGAGCCGTCCCCCGGAAGGCGACGTCGACGGGCTCTTCACTTCCCTCGACGAAGCCCCGCACCGTCTCACGCTGGCGGTCGCTGACGAGCGGGCCCATCTGGGTGGCGTCGTCCCCCGGGTCGCCGACCCGCACGTCACGCATCGCCGACTCGAAGCGGCCCATGAAGTCGTTGAAGACCTCACGCTGCACGAGGATCCGCGTCCGCGCGCAGCAGTCCTGGCCGGCGTTGTCGAGGAACGACATCGGGGCGGCCGCGGCGGCGGCCTCGAGGTCGGCGTCGGCGAAGACGATGTTGGCCGACTTGCCACCGAGCTCGAGGGTGACCCGCTTGAGCTGGTCGGCGGCGCCTCGCATGATGCCCTGGCCCACGGCGGTCGACCCGGTGAAGCAGACCTTGCGCACGTCGGGGTGGGTGACGAAGCGCTCCCCCACCACCGAGCCCTTGCCCGGCAGCACGGTGAAGACCCCTTCCGGCACGCCCGCGTCGAGGGCGAGCTCGGCCAGGCGCATGGCGGTCAGCGGCGTCAGTTCGGCCGGCTTGAGGACGACCGTGTTGCCGGCTGCCAGGGCCGGGGCGAACCCCCATCCGGCGATGGGCATGGGGAAGTTCCACGGGACGATGACGGAGACGACACCGAGGGGCTCCTTGAAGGTGACGTTGATGCCGCCCGCGACCGGGATCTGCTGTCCCAGCAGCCGCTCCGGCGCCGCGGAGTAGTAGGCGAGCACGTCACGGACGTTGCCGGCCTCCCACCGGGCGTTGCCGATCGTGTGGCCGGCGTTCTGCACCTCGAGCCGGGCGAGCTCCTCGAGGTGGTCGTCGACGACGTCGCTGAACCGGCGCAGCAGCCGCCCGCGGTCGGCGGGTGCCATGGCGCGCCACTGCGGCCCGACCTCGACGGCCCGGGCGACTGCCTCGTCGGTCTCCTCGACACCGACGAGGTCGATCGTGCGGACCGTCTCCTCGGTCGCCGGGTTGATCACGTCATGGGTTGTCATGTCAGAGCCTTTCGAAGCCTCGGATGCGTTCCCAGTCGGTCACCGCGGCGTCGAAGGCCGTGAGCTCGACGTCGGCCGCGTTGACGTAGTGGTCGACGACGTCGTCCCCGAACACCTCGCGTGCGATCCTCGACTCTGCCAGCAACGTCCGCGCCTCCCGCAGGGTCCTCGGCACCGTGGGGACGTCGGACACGTAGGCGTTGCCCTCGAACGCCGGCTCGAGCTCGAGCTCGTGCTCGATCCCGTAGAGGCCTCCGGCGAGCATGGCGGCCACGGCGAGGTACGGGTTGACGTCACCGCCGGGGACGCGGTTCTCCATCCGCAGCCCGGCGCCGTGACCGACGACGCGCAGGGCGCAGGTGCGGTTGTCACGACCCCAGGCAATGGCGGTCGGCGCGAACGAGCCGGGCGCGAAACGCTTGTAGGAGTTGATGTTCGGGGCGTAGAAGTAGGCGAAGTCGCGCATCGTCGCGAGCACGCCGGCGAGGAACTGGTCGTGCAGCACGCCCTGCCCGCCCTCGCGCTCGTCGTCGGCGAAGACCACCTCTCCGTCGAGGCCCCGCAGCGACAGGTGGATGTGGCACGAGTTGCCCTCGCGCTCGTCGTACTTCGCCATGAAGGTCAGCGACTTGCCGTGCCTGGCCGCGATCTCCTTGGCCGCCGTCTTGTAGATGACGTGGTTGTCGCAGGTGCGGACGACCTCGTCGTAGAGGAAGCCGATCTCGTGCTGCCCGAGGTTGCACTCCCCCTTCGCACCCTCGACGGTGACGCCTGCGGCATACAGCTCGTTGCGGATCTCGCGCAGGACCGGCTCGACCTCCGTCCCGCCCGTGATCGAGTAGTCGACGTTGTAGCGGTTGGCGCCGGTGAGCCCGACGTAGCGCCGGTCCCACGCCGACGCGTAGCTGTCGTCGAAGACGATGAACTCCAGCTCGGTGCCGGCGATCGCCTGCCAGCCGAGCTCGGTGGCGCGCGCGACCTGGGCCTTGAGGATGTCGCGCGGCGACTGGCGCACGGGTCCGGAGCCGTCGAGCCAGGCGAGGTCGCACTGGATCGTCACGGAGTGCGGCTGGCCGGGCGTGCGCCGCAGGGTGTCGAGGTCGAGGACGAACTCGAAGTCGCCGTAGCCCTTCTCCCACGAGGACATGGCGTAGCCGTCGACGGTGTTCATGTCGACGTCGACGGCGAGGAGGTAGTTGCACCCCTCCACCGCACCGTCGAGGACGTGGTCGAGGAAGTAGGCCGCGTGCAACCGCTTGCCGGTGAGCCGGCCCTGCATGTCGGTGAAGGCGACGACGACCGTGTCGATCTCACCGGTGGACGAGCCCGCCCTCAGGTCGTCGAGCGTGAACTGCCGGGGTCCACTGGCGTGGATCGATCCGCTCATGTGTTCTCTCCTTCGATCGGGCTCATCCGAGCAGTCCCCTGAGCAGGGCGGAGGTGGCGTCGCAGTGCTCCTCCATGGCCGCCCGCGCGCGGTCGGCGTCCCCCCGCAGGATCGCACCGACCACCGCGTCGTGCTGGTCGCACGAGTGGCTGATGTTGCGCTCGAGCACGGGGATCGCGCCGAGCATCTCACCGAGGGCCGCCTGGGCCCGGGTGACCGACTCGATGAGCATCGGCGATCCCGACAGCGTGGCGACGGCGAGGTGGAAGCGGCTGTCCGCCATGCGGTGCGAGGCGGGGTCCGGGGCGTCCCGCACGGCGGCCGCCGACGCGACCAGCCACGACCGCTGGTCCCCGGAGAGGTCCTGCCGGGCCGCGAGCCACGCCGCGCCCGGCTCGACGACCCGGCGGAAGTCGAGGGCGTCAGCCAGTGCCACCCCGCGACGGACCGGCGGCCGCGCCGAGCCCGGCACGGGGGCGACGTAGGTGACGAGCGTGCCGCCACCACGTCCTCGCCGGGTGGTGACGAGCCCACTGGTGCGCAGAGCCGCGATCGCGTCGCGCAGCGAGCTGCGCGAGACGCCGAGGCGCTCGGCGAGCTCGCGCTCGGGCGGCAGATGCTGCCCGTGTTCGAAGACGCCGAGCCGGATCGCCGTCGCCAGCTGCTCGACCGTCGTCTCGAAGACGTTCGCCGTCGCCGGGCGCAGGACGGCCTCGGGAAGCCGTCCCGCGCCCAGGGGCGACTCCGTCACGAAGCCGACCTCACGGCATACCTCATCGGAAGATCTCGGCGGGCGGGATCGTGTCGTGGCCCTCGGGCACGTCGACCATGAAGTGCTTCCGACCCGCCAGGAACCAGGACGCCGTGGCGAAGCCGATGACGATGAGCACCGCGATCGGCGCGTAGTTGAAGGTGTCGACCGTGATCGGCGAGGCCGGCGGCAGCATGAAGAGCACGACGATGAACACCACCCACGCCACGGCGATCCAGCCGATGGGGGCGCTCCACCGGCCGAGGTTCCACCGTCCCGGTTGGAAGTCCGGGTTCATCCGGCGGAGGAAGACCGGCGTGACGTAGGCGATGTAGAGCCCGATGACCGCGATCGACGTGACGGCGAGGTAGGCCGTGGTGGAGACGAGAGCCGGGCTGGCGAGGACGATCGAGGCCACGGTGACGAGCCAGATCGAGTTGGTCGGGGTGCCGGTCCGCGGGTTGACCTTGGCCCACAGGCGCGAGCCGGGCAGCGCGTTGTCACGGGAGAAGGCGAAGGACATGCGCGAGGACGAGGTCACGCACGCCATGCCGCAGAAGAACTGGGCGACGGCTGCGATGAACAGCATGAACAGGCCCAGGGTCTCCCCGGTCGCGTCGATGAAGATCTGTGCCGGCGGCAGGCCGATGTCGGAGTCCTTCGCCGCGGTCCAGCCGTCCTCACCCTGGACCGCGAAGGTCACCGCCAGGAGGAGGATCCACCCGGCGACGAGCGAGACGACGACCGAGTTCACGATGCCCCGCGGCGCGGCGACCGAGGCGTTCTTGGTCTCCTCCGCGACGTGGGCGGAGGCGTCGAACCCGGTGAAGGTGTACTGCGCCATGAGCAGTCCGATGAGGAAGACGTAGATGCCGCTCTGCCAGCCGGTCTCGTTCTTGAACTCGGTGAAGACCCACTCCGCGCTCTGGTGCTGGTCGGGGACGAAGGCCAGCAGGAGGACGATGATCGCCGCGCCGGCGAGGTGCCACCACGCCGAGACGCTCGAGAGCAGTCGGACGAGGTTGACGCCGAAGGCGTTGAGCAGCCCGTGCAGGAGCAGGATGATGACGAAGGCGATGAACGTCGTCGTCGCGCTCACCTCGAACCCGAACACCAGGCTGAGGAAGGCCATCCAGGTCACGGCTGCGCCGTAGTCGACCGCGGTCGTCACGGCCACCTCGCCGAGGAAGTTGAACCACCCGACGTACCAGGCCCAGACCCGCTTGTTCGTCCGGGCGAGACGACCTGCCCAGAAGTAGAGACCGCCGGCGGTCGGGTACACCGAGCAGATCTCCCCCATCGCGAGGGCGACGCAGACGACGAACACCCCGACGAGGGGCCAGCCGATGGAGATCGCCATCGGTCCGCCGGCGTTCATCGCGATGAGATAGCTCGTGATGCAGCCGGCGAGGATCGAGATGATCGAGAAGGAGACGGCGAAGTTGCTGAAGCCGCTCATGGAGCGGGTGAGCTCCTGCTTGTAGCCGAGCGCGGCCAGCATGTCCTCGTCGCTCTGGTGCCCGGTCGTCAGGTCGTCCTGTTCCCGCTGAGTCGCCATGCGCACTCCCCATCAAAGGTCTGTTTCCGGACCCGGTGATCCCGAAACATCAATGGTGCACAGAGAACACCACAGCGCACGCCGACGTCAATGGTCTGTTCATGAACCTTTTGACGCCGACGCGGTGGCACCCACCTTCTGCGCCGCGCCTCATCCTCCCGAGCCGCACCCATCGAGCGGCGGTCAGACCAAGCGGGTCATCCAGCCGCGGGTGTCCTCGGCGCGGCCGTACTGGATGTCGAGGAGGCGAGCGCGGATCGCCCGGGTGACTGCGCCACCCTCGGGTCCACCGACCGCCGGGGCCGTGCCCCCCTCCCAGCGCAGCTCGCCGACCGGCGTCACGACGGCGGCCGTGCCGCACGCGAAGATCTCGACGATGTCGCCGGAGACCACCCCGTCCTTCCACTCCTGGATCGGCACTTTGCGCTCGACGGGCGTGAGGTCGAGGTCCTTGGCGAGCTCGAGGATGGAGCTGCGCGTGATGCCCTCGAGGATCGAGCCGGACAGCTCCGGGGTGACGAGCTCACCGTCCTTGGTGAGAAAGAAGAGGTTCATGCCACCGAGCTCCTCGATGAGCTGATGGGTGCCCGAGTCGAGGAAGACCGCCTGGTCACAGCCGTGCTCGATGCCCTCGAGCTGCCCGGCGAGCGACGAGGCGTAGTTGCCACCACACTTGGCGGCGCCGGTCCCACCCGCCCCGGCCCGCGCGTAGTCCTGCGAGATCCAGAGCGTCACCGGCTTGAGGCCACCGGGGAAGTAGGGACCGGCGGGCGAGGCGATGACGGAGTAGGTGACGACGTTGGCCGGGCGCACCCCGAGGAACGCCTCCGAGGCGTACATGAACGGGCGGAGGTAGAGGCTGGCCTCGCTGCCGTCGGCCGGGGGCACCCACGCCTCGTCGACCTCGAGCAGGGCCTTGAGCGAACCGATGAAGTCGGCCTCGGACAGCTCGGGCAGGGCCAGCCGGCGGGCGCTGCGGGCCATGCGCGCCGCGTTGGCCTCGGGGCGGAACGTCCACACCGAGCCGTCGGCGTGGCGGTAGGCCTTCATGCCCTCGAAGATCTCCTGCGCGTAGTGCAGGACGGCCGCGCTCGGCATGAGCTGGATCGGCCCGTAGGGCACGACCTTCCCGTCCTGCCACCCGCCGTCCTTGGTCCACGTCGCCGTGACCATGTGGTCGGTGAAGTGGACGCCGAACCCGGGGTTGGCGTGGATCTCGGCGCGACGCTCGTCGGACACCGGGTCCTCACGGCGCAGGGTCGTGAACGAGAGGTCGGTCATCAGCGGGTCCTTCCACGCAAGGGGGCTTCGGTGCGGCCGGCTCCGAGCCTATGACAGGCGCGCGGCGACGGCGTCACCGATGGCGCTCGTCGTGCGGGCGGCGCTGCCCCGCTGCGCGAGGTCGGCGGCGACCGCCGCCTCGACCCGGGCCGCCTCGTCGGTGCGACCGAGGTGCTCCAGGAGCATCGCGACGGAGAGGATCGTCGCCGTCGGGTCGGCGACGCCCTGCCCGGCGATGTCCGGGGCCGAGCCGTGGACCGGCTCGAACATGCTCGGCGACTCCCCCGTCGGGTTGATGTTGCCGCTCGCGGCGAGGCCGATGCCGCCGGCGATGGCGGCCGCGATGTCGGTGATGATGTCGCCGAAGAGGTTGTCGGTGACGATGACGTCGAACCGGCCGGGGTCGGTCACGAGGAAGATCGTGGCCGCGTCGACGTGCTGGTAGGCCGTCTCGACGTCGGGGAACTCGGCCCCGACCTCGTCGACCGTGCGCCGCCACAGGTGGCCGGCGTGGGTGAGGACGTTGTGCTTGTGCACGAGCGTGAGGTGACGACGAGGGCGCGCCTGGGCCCGGGCGAAGGCCTCACGCACGACGCGCTCGACGCCGAAGCGGGTGTTGACGCTCACCTCGGTGGCGATCTCGTGGGGGGTGCCGGCGCGCAGCGAGCCGCCGTTGCCGACGTAGGGGCCCTCCGTGCCCTCACGCACGACGACGAAGTCGATTCCGTCCGGGGCGACCCGCTCGATCGCGAGCGGGCTCTCGACGCCCGGGTAGAGCTTCGCGGGACGGAGGTTGACGAAGTGGTCGAGAGCGAAGCGCAGCGGCAGGAGGATGCCGCGCTCGAGGACACCGCTCGGGACGCTCGGGTCACCGATGGCGCCGAGCAGGATGGCGTCGTGGCCGCGGAGCTCGTCGAGGACGCTGTGGGGCAGCGTCTCGCCGGTCGCGTTCCAGCGCGTCGCGCCGAGGTCGTATGCCGTCGAGCTCACCTTCGTGCCGCTCCCGGCGGTCACCGCCTCGAGGACCTTGAGGCCCTCGGCGACCACCTCGGGCCCGATGCCGTCCCCGGCGATGACGGCGAGGTCGATGTCCGCTGCGCTGTGATCGCTCATGGGCCCACTCTAGGAAGGCATCTCGACATTCGGGATCGGGTGCTCACCATGCGGGCATGCGACAGGCCCCCGACCGAGGGTCCGGGGGCCTGTTCACGGGCTGACCGAGGTCAGCCGTGGGTCACGCGTCCGTGTGGTCCTGGTCGCGCAGGTCCATCGACTCCTGCAGGGCCCGGCGGGCCTGCTGGGCTTCTTCGCTCATGAAACTCAGTCCTTCGACATCTCGTGGGGGGCGGGTCGGTCGGCTCGAGCCCGGGGGTGAGGGCGAACCGGTCAGCGGACGTCACGGGGTCTCCGCGACGAGGGAGCTGACTACCGGACCTCGCCGCGGCTGGCGATGAGACGTACCTGCCGCTGCATGTGTCGAGGTTATGAGGACGTCCTACTATCCGGAAGACAGTGACCACAGCGTGAGACGCGGTCTCATTGCGCGCCCTCCGGACGCACGGATGCCGCGCTCCCACCGAGGTGGTCGCGCGGCATCCGTGACGGGACTGCTGGGTCAGCTCTTGGCGAGCTTGCGCTTGAGCTCCGCGCCCGGCTTGAACGCGGCCGACGTGCTGGCCGCGATGTCGAGCGACTCACCCGTCTGCGGGTTGCGGCCCGTGCGAGCAGCGCGCTCGCGCGTCTCGAAGATGCCGAAGCCCGGCAGCGAAACCTTGTCACCGGCGACGAGCGCGTCGGTGATGGCACCGAGCACGGCGTCGATGGCGCGGTCGGCCTCGGCCGCGCTGACGCCGGCGCTCTCGGCGACCTTGTTCTTGAGATCCGTACGGTTCACAAATCCTCCTGGGACGTGTCTGTCTGAGGAACAACGAGTATCACGGACGGCGAGCCACCCGAAACCGACGCGCGACACGCACCACGCGGCCCGGCCCTGGCCGGTGGGCACACGGCATACTGTCCGTCGGTCAGTGACCTTGTGACACAGGGCCGCTCACTGCACGAGGTCGACCACGCGGACGTCCGCGTCGACCTCGGACGCAATCGCGTGCACGACGGCGGACGGGATCTCGTTGTCGACGGTGAGGGCGACCAGGGCGAGCCCGGCGGCGTCGTCGCGGGCCACCTGCATGCCGCCGATGTTGACGTCGGCCTCACCCAGGAGCCGCCCGATGACGCCGACGACACCCGGGCGGTCCTTGTACGAGAAGAAGGCCATGTGGTCGCTGATCGGGACCTCGATGTCGAAGCCGTTGACGCCGATGAGCTTCTGGACCAGCTTCGGTCCGGTGAGCGTCCCGGCGACGGAGACGGTCGTCCCGTCGGCGAGCGTCCCGCGCAGCGTCGTGACGTTGCGGAAGTCCTCCGAGACGGCGTCGGTGAGCAGGCGCACCTCGCAGCCGCGCTCCTTGGCGAGCAGCGGCGCGTTGACGTAGGTCACCGGGTCTGACGTGACGTCGGTGAAGATGCCCTTGAGGGCGGCGAGCTCCCAGATCGACACGTCGTGCGCGGTGATCTCGCCGCGGACGTCGACGTCGAGCTGCACCGGGACCGAGCCGGCGACACCGGTGAAGATGCGACCGAGCTTCTCGACGAGGTCGATGCCGGGGCGGACCTCCTCGGCGACGGCGCCACCGGAGACGTTGACGGCGTCCGGGACGAGGTCGCCGCTGAGCGCGAGCCGGACCGACTTCGCGACGGCGACACCGGCCTTCTCCTGCGCCTCGTCCGTGGAGGCGCCGAGGTGCGGCGTGACGACGACCGACTCGTGCTCGAACAGGGGGCTCTCGGTCGTCGGCTCGGTCGCGAAGACGTCGATGCCGGCGCCGGCGACCCGGCCGTCACGCAGGGCCTGCGCGAGGGCGTCCTCGTCGACGATGCCGCCGCGGGCCGCGTTGATGATGCGCACGGTCGGCTTGACCTTGGACAGCGCCTCGGTGCCGATGAGACCGAGGGTCTCGGGCGACTTGGGCAGGTGGACGGTGATGAAGTCCGACTCGGCCAGCAGCTCGTCGAGGCTCACGAGGCGCGCACCGAGCTGGCCGGCGCGCTGTGCCGAGACATAGGGGTCGTAGGCGAGGATCTCGACGCCGAAACCCTTGAGCCGCTCGGCGACGAGCTGGCCGATCCGGCCGAAGCCGACGACGCCGACCTTCTTGTCGAGGAGCTCGACGCCGCCGTACTTGCTGCGCTTCCACGCGCCGCCCTTGAGGGCCTGGTTGGCCGGGGCGATGTTGCGGGCGGTGGCGAGGAGCAGGCCGACGGCGAGCTCGGCCGCGCTGGTGATGTTGGAGGTCGGGGCGTTGACGACCATGACGCCGGCCTGGGTGGCGGCGGGGACGTCGACGTTGTCGAGGCCCACCCCGGCGCGCGCGATGACCTTGAGGTTCTTCGCTGCGGCGATGGCCTCGGCGTCCATCTTGGTCGCCGAGCGGATGAGCACCGCGTCGACGTCGGCGAGCGCCGGCAGGAGCAGGGAACGGTCGGCGCCGTCGACGGTGCGGACCTCGAAGTCCGGTCCGAGGGCGTCGATCGTGGCGGGCGAGAGTTCTTCGGCGATGAGGACGACGGGTCTGGTCACGTGCGATTCCTTCGGCGGGACGCGGATGGGCGAATTGCACGGCGTTGTGCGCAGGCGAGTCTACGGCCGGTGCCCAGAATGTGGATGGTCCGGCCCGGCATGCGGACCCTGCCTGTGATCAGCCGCCGAGGAGGGCCTGCCACACGGCGACGCCCACGACGGTCTGCAGCGCGGCCCAGCAGGCGGACACCGGCGTGAGGACCGCGAGGAAGCGCGCCGGGCCTATCCGGGCGGCGCCGTTGGCGACCTGGGTGGCGCCGGCGAGCCCGTAGACCGGGTAGGTGACGAGCACCGAGCGGGCCCCGAACCGGCGCACGCGCTCCTGCGCCGCAGCGACGCGTCCGTCCGGTGCGGCACGCGAGGTCGCGACCCGACCGATCGCGTAGTAGCCGAGTCCGCGCACGACACCCAGGGCGAAGAGACCGACCCAGAGCAGGCCCGCCGGCCAGCTCGCCATCGTGTCGGTCACACCTGAGGATAGGCGAGCCCGGCGGTGCTCGACGCCTCGGATCGGCGCTGGGACACTGCTGGCATGCGCATCGTCGTGACCGGTGGATCCGGCGACCTGGGGGCCCGCGTGGTCAGGGTGCTGAGCGGACGAGGCCACGACGCGGTCGCCGCCAGCCGTCGCACCGGGGTCGACCTGTCGACCGGCGAGGGCCTCGACGCGGCGCTCGCCGGGGCCGACGCGGTCGTCCACGCGGCCAGCTCGCCGACGAGGCCGCAGACCGTCGACGTCGCCGGGGCCGCGCGGATCGGTGCGTCGCTGCGTCACCTCGGCTCGCCCGCCCACGTGGTGTCGATCTCGATCGTCGGGTGCGACCGCGTCCCGTACCCCTACTACCGGGCCAAGGTCGACTCCGAGACGGCGCTCGAGCGGTCCGGAGTCCCGACGACGATCGTGCGGGCCACCCAGTTCCACCCCCTCGCCGCCCTGCTGGGCTCCGCCCTCCGGCTCGGGTCGACGAGCTTCTCGTTGGGCGACATGCGCAGCCAGCCCGTCGACATCGACTGGGTGGCGGAGCGGCTCGCCGACCACGCCACGGGCACCGCCCCGAGCGGCTTCGTGCGGGCGCCCGAGCTCGCCGGGCCGACGGCATACGGCGCCCGCGAGATCTCGGCGCTGGTGGCGGCCCACGACGGGCGGACCCCACCGCGGGTCGTGCGCATCCCGCCGGTCGGCGAGGTCATGCGCGGCTTCTCGCAGGGTCGCAACCTCCCGGGACCGGGAGCCGAGACCGGGGGGCGCTCGTTCGAGGACTGGCTGGCGGCGCAGCCCCGCCCGCTCCCCCGCCGGATGCACTCACCGCCATGAACGACGACCACGTGCTCGCGCCGGGGATCGCGCGTCGAGGACGCCGACGGTGTGCGGCAGCGGATGAGCCGGTTCGCGGCGGTGACGACCGAGGGCGCGACCTACGAGCGCGCGGACTGCGACGCGCAGGGGGTGCGACATCGCCGTCGACTCGATGCGGGTCACGTGGCTGGACCTCCAGCGGCACGCATCGTTCCCGTTGTCACGCCGACGACCGGGTATGACGGTCAAGGTCACCTGCCAGCGTGGCGACCGGGTGCTCAGCACCCCGGTCATGGTGTCCGACCTCGTCGATGGGTCCTCGAGCGGCTGACCCTCGGCCGGGAGCAGGTGGCGTGGTAGGGCACCTGCCCACCGAAGATCAGGGCCCACTCGTCCGGGGTCAGGCTGCGGCCGGCCTTCTCGCAGGCCAGGCGCTGCCAGCTCGACACTCGCGTGTCCCACCGACGCACCGTGCCGTCCCCCGCCGCCAGCACCACGGTGTGGCCGTCCGGTTCGAAGACGGCCGACGACGGGATCCCCACGCGCCCGATGGTCGTCCCCTCCCTGGCCTCCCCCGTCCGTCCGTGCCACAGGCGGACCCGGCCGTCCCCACCGCTGCTGACGAGCAGGTCGCCGTCGGAGGAGAAGTCGACCCGAAGGATGGCTCCCTGGTGCTCACGCACCGGCTCCTTCGACCAGGCGCCCGTGTCGAGGTCGACCAGACCGACCTCGCCTTCTGCCCCGCCCACCGCGAGGAGCCGACCGTCGGGGGAGACGTCGGCATGGGTCACGTCGACGCCCACGGTCCTGGTCTGGACCGTGGTCCCGGCGCGCAGGTCCACGAGGGACAGCACGATCGCGGAGCCCCGGCCCAGCACCGCGAGCGCCCGATCCTCGCCTGCCCAGATCACCTCGTGCAGGTCGCCTTCGATCGTGACCCGGGCGCCGACGCGATCCAGGGTGGAGGCGTCCACCTGGAAGACGTGGCCCGACCGCTCCCCGACGACGAGGCGAGCGCCGTCCGGGGTGTACGCGAGCGCCTCGATCGGCCCCTCTCCCACCTCCTTCTCGACGACGACCGCACGACGTCGCCAGTCCCAGACCCGGATGGTGCGGTCACCCGGGACCGCGAGCCGCTCCGCATCCGGCGGCCGCCAGACGCCCCAGTTCTGGTACGTGCCGAGCACCGGCTCGAGGAGCCGACCCGTGGTCACGTCGAGGAAGTCGATCCTC
The DNA here is from genome assembly GCF_000768695.1 of Knoellia aerolata DSM 18566. Taxonomy (GTDB): domain Bacteria; phylum Actinomycetota; class Actinomycetes; order Actinomycetales; family Dermatophilaceae; genus Knoellia; species Knoellia aerolata. The sequence goes on along the minus strand of NZ_AVPL01000003.1, from coordinate 77,941 downwards.
TCCGCTCGATCGTCCGCCCCGGCCGTGGACGACATGTACGCGACCACCTCGCCGTCCGGCGCGGGCACGACGAGCTCACCCTCGATGCTGCCCACGGGCAGACCGGGGCGGAGGTTATGGATGAGCTGGCGCTCGCCCGAGAGGTCCCACGCGCTCAGCCGGTGGTCGGCGGTGAGCACGTGGAGCGTGCGACCGTCGCGGCTGAAGGCGAGGTCGCTCACCCCCTCGGACAGCCCCTCGATCCGCTCGCGGCGCACCCCTGTGACATCCCACAGCGTCACGGTGCGATCGGCGGACCCGCTGGCGACGACCCTCCCGTCGGGAGAGAAGGCCAGGCCGACGATCCCCTCGGACGGGTTGCGGAGTCGATTCCGCACGCTCAACCTCCCGGCGTCGAGCAGCGTCACCTCGTCGCCCCCCAGCGCCAGCACGCCGCCGTCCGGGCTGACGGCCAGGGAATCGGCCTCATCGGCCTTCCGCGGAAGGTCGATCCCCATCTCCGCCAACGTTCGGGACGCGAGCTGGCGCCCGGTCGCGACGTCGTGGACCACGATCGCCTCCGGTGAGGTGACCCGCGAGTAGACCCGGTCGCCCTTCGGGCTGAGCGCGAAGTCGTGGAGGGGTCGTCGGGGAAGGGACGGCAGACGCGTGGTCCCCCGCCACATGGCGACCTCACTCGTTCCCCCGTCCTGGCGGTACAGGGCAACCGCGACGACGCCCCCGACGACGCTCGTCTGGGCACCCCAGACGGGGGTGCCCTGCTCGGCGAGGAGCGTGACGCGCTCTCCGGTGCCGAGGTCGACGATCGACACCGTCCCGCTCTCGGTGCCGGTGAGCAGGCGCCGCCCGTCGACGAGGGGCTGCAGGCTGTGCGCCGCGCCCTCGACGCTCGCCACCTCCGCGAGCGAGCTGGGGTCGAGGACGCTGACGCGCTCCCCTCCGACGATGACGTGCCCGTCCACCCCCACCGCGATGGCGTGGGTGGCAGGCACGACGCGCGACCGCAGCAGTCCCGGCCACCGGGTGAGGGCGCGGAGGAGGGCGCCGCGGGTGTCCGCACCGTCCCGGAGGCGAACGGCCTCCACCCCGGCCAGGAGGGCGGTCGTCGGGTCGCTCGACTCGTGAGCGGCGGCCGCCGCGGTCGTGGCCCACCGGGCGACGGCGGCATCACCGGCGCGGTTGCGCTGCAGCACCGCGACTCCCCCGGCCGTCGCCGCGACGAGGACCAGCGTGACGATGCCGGCGACGAGCGCCCGGGTCGTGCGGTCGCGACGGCGGCGGTGGGCCTCCTCCATCGCCTCGCGGTGCCTCGCGACGCGTTCAGCCTCCCGCGAGGCGTCGAGGAACGCCTGCTCCGTCGGCGTGAGGGCCTCGGGCCCTCGAGCACGCCACTCCAGGGTCCTCCTGAGGCGGACCCCGCGGTACAGCTCGCTCTGCGGTCGCCCGAGCCCGTCCCAGCTGTCCGCGGCGGCGCTGAGGTGGCGCAGGACGTGCCGGCCCTCCACGTCCTCCTCGAGCCAGGCCCGGAGACGGGGCCACGCTCGGGCGAGGGACTCGTGGGCGACCGCCACGGCGTCGTCGTCGACCGCGAGCAGCCGAGCCCGCACCAGCAGCTCGACGAGACCCCGACTCCCGTCCTCGGGCAGCCGCCGCACCGGCACCCAGACCCGGACGGGGTCCCCGTCCGGGGTCACGGACACGAGCCGGCGCAGGAGGTCTCGCAGCACCGTGCGGTCGTCGTCGCCGAGTCCGTCGAACACGCCCTCAGCCGTCTGGGCGACGGCCCCGTCGATGCCACCCGAGTCGCGGTAGCCCGCGATCGTGAGGGTTCGCCCCTCACGTCGCTGCCACGTCTGCTCGAGGGCGTGAGCCATGAGGGGCAGCGCACCCGGGGCGTCGAGAACCTCGCCGAGCAGCACGTCGACGAGACCCGGCTCGAGGATGAGCGCTGCCTCCCTCGCCGGCCCCTCGATGGCCGCTCGCAGCGAGTCCGCCGTCATGGGCCCCAGGAGGTAGAGACCGCGTTCGACGATCCGCGACATTCCAGGGTGCCCGGCCACGTCGGCGAGGTGGTCCGCCCGCAGGGTCATGATGAGCGGCCCCCTCTCCGTGTGCCGGAGGAGGGCGTCGTCGAGGTCGTCCCGCTCGCCGGGTCCACAGGCAGCGAGCACCTCCTCCAGCTGGTCGACGACGACGGCGCCCCGCCACCGCGCGCCGACGAGGTCGCGGAGCCCGACGAGCGTGTCGGGACCCGGCCCGAGCACCTCCACCCTCTGGTGGGTGCTCCGCAACGACGCGACGACACCTGCGCGCACCAGCGAGGACTTCCCGCTGCCCGACGGGCCGGCGACGACGAGCACTCCCTGCTCGGTCAGCCGGGACAGGCACTGGTCGAGCTCGGCCCTACGGCCGAAGAAGACCTCGCCGTCGTCGACGTCGAACGCGCGCAGCCCCGGGTAGGGACACTCGGGGGCTGGTTCGGGCAGGGCCACCGCGGCCACGAGCGAGGCGTCCTGGCGCAGGATCGCGTCCTCGAGCCGCGCGATCTCGGCGCCGGGATCGAGGCCGAGCTCGTCGGCCAGGCGTCGCCTCGCCTGGCGCAACGTCTCCAGGGCGTCGGCCTGGTCGCCGGCGAGGTACTGGGCGAGGGCGAGCAGGGCCCAGCGCCGTTCCCGGAGCGGTTCCTGGGCGACCCTGCTGCGCGCCTCGGCGACGGTCTCGGCGTGCCGACCGGCTCGGAGGCTGGCGTCGAGCACCGCCTCCTCCGCCTCCCGCCGCACCTCGTCGAGCCGCTCCGCCTCGAAGCGGCCCGGTTCCCAGTCGAGGACCTCGGCGAGCGCCCGCCCCCTCCACAGACCCAGGGCCTCCCGCAGTACGTGGCGGGCGCGATCGGGGTCACCGGCGGTCAGGAGCTGGTGGCCCCTCTCGACGAGGTGGACGAACCGCACCGCATCGACCGTGTCTCCGTGCGCGGCGAGCCGGTAGCCGTGGGACGTCGTCTCGATCGCTGCGCTGCCGAGCACCTTGCGGATCCGCAGGATGCTGCTGGGGATGAGCTTGCGCCACGACGCCGGTGGGCTCTCGCCCCAGAGTGCCTCGGCGAGGCTCCCCGCGCTCAACGCCGTCCCCCCGGTGGCCACCAGTGCCTCGAGGACGACCTGGTCTCGCGGGGAGAGGACCGCGTGGTCGTCCACGAGGAGCGGTCCGAGCACGGCGATGCCCATGCGCCTCAATGTCCGCTTCACGAGGGCACCTGTCAACGGACCCGATACCCAGCCGATATCGGCTCTCGAGTGGCGTCCGACACCCGATGCCCGTCCGGTATCAGCACCCGCTCCGATGGTCCGCAAGCCACCCGACGGGCAGGCCCAGGACCGGCTCACCGGTCACCCAGGAAGGGACGCACCATGCGCACCAGCACCAGCACCATTGTCGGCCGAGCCGCAGCAGCCCTCGCCACCGTCGCCCTCGCCGGGCTCATCACCGTCGTTCCCGCCCACGCCGAGCCGAACCTGCTCGACGACGGCGCCATCACACCGGCCGAGCTCAGGGTGTGGGAGAACGAGAACGCGGGGACCACGGGAGATGCCGCCCCGACGGACCCCCGCCCGACCACCGTCGCGCTCGACGACAACGCCGTCGAGTACCTCCAGGTCGCCCTGGGCGCCCTGGGCGGGATGGCGGTCGTCGGAGGTCTCGTGGCCGCCACCTCCGGCCGCCGGCACGGGCACGCCCACCCGGCGTGACCCGACCCGTTCACCTGCCACGGCACCCGGTCCGGCAGCCGGCCGGATCGCCCGTTCCCCACGAAAGGACACGCCTCATGCACCTCACCACCACGTCACGGCGCAGCGCTGGAGCCCTGGGCACCACGGTCCTCGCTGCGATCATCACCGTCGGTCCGGCCCACGCCCGGCAGGACCAGGGTCAGCTCCTCGGGGCCAGGGACACTCGTCCCGACGGCTCGATCCTGCAGTACCCGAGCCCGGAGCCGTCCACCCCCGTCTCCGACGCGGTCAGCCGGTCGGGTCCGACAGCCCCACCGTTGACGACGACGCGGTCGAGTACCTCCAGGTCGCCCTCGGAGCGCTCGGCGGGATGGCCGTCGTCGGAGGTCTGGTGGCCGCCGGCTCCGCCCGTCGACACGGTCACGCCCACCCGGCGTGAGCGGGGGCCGGCGCCACTCGCTCGCTCGTGCCTCGCACGACGAAACGCTCCCCACGAAGGACATCGTGGGGAGCGTTCGTCGTGCCGTGCGCGGGGCGGTGCTCAGCGCGCGGCGGAGCCCTCGACGTAGTCGCTGTCGGTGTCGGTCTTGACCCAGGCCATGAGCTTGCGCAGCTCCTTGCCCGTGGCCTCGATCGGGTGCTGGGCACCCTTCTCGCGCAGGGCCGTGAACTCGGGCCCACCGGCGTCCTGGTCGTCGATGAAGCGCTTGGCGAACGCGCCGTTCTTGATGTCGGCGAGGACGGCCTGCATGTTCTCCTTGACCGACGGGTCGATGACGCGGGGGCCCGAGACGTAGTCGCCGTACTCGGCCGTGTCCGAGACCGACCAGCGCTGCTTGGCGATGCCGCCCTCGACCATGAGGTCGACGATGAGCTTGAGCTCGTGGAGGACCTCGAAGTAGGCGATCTCGGGCTGGTAGCCGGCCTCGGTGAGCGTCTCGAAGCCGTACTGCACGAGCTGGCTGGCGCCGCCACAGAGGACCGCCTGCTCACCGAAGAGGTCGGTCTCGCACTCCTCGGTGAACGTCGTCCTGATCCCGCCGGCGCGCAGTCCGCCGATGGCCTTGGCGTAGGACTTCGCGAGGTCCCAGGCGGTGCCCGACGGGTCCTGCTCGACGGCGAGCAGCACCGGCACTCCACGACCGTCGACGTACTCGCGGCGCACGAGGTGTCCGGGCCCCTTGGGGGCGACCATGAGGACGTCGGACCCGGCCTCGGGCCGGATGTAGTCGAAGCGGATGTTGAAGCCGTGCCCGAAGAGCAACGCGGCGCCGTCCTTGAGGTTGGGCTTGATGTGGTCGGCGTAGACCGTGCGCTGCACCTGGTCGGGCGTGAGGATGACGACGAGGTCGGCCTCCGCGGTGGCCTCGGCCACGGTCCTCACGGTCAGGCCCTCGGCCTCGGCCTTCGCGCGGCTCTTGCTGCCCTCGGCGAGACCGACGCGGACGTCGACCCCGCTGTCGCGCAGGTTGAGGGCGTGGGCGTGGCCCTGGCTGCCGTATCCGATGACGGCGACCTTGCGCCCCTGGATGATCGACAGGTCCGCGTCGTCGTCGTAGAACATTTCAGCCATGGTGTCGCTCTTCTCCTTGTGTGCGTGTGTATGCCGGGTGCGTGCGTGTGGTGGTCAGGCTCCGCGCAGCGCGCGGTCGGTGATGGAGCGGGGGCCGCGACCGATGGCGACGATGCCCGACTGGACGAGCTCGCGCACGCCGTAGGGCTCGAGGACCCCGAGCAGGGCGGTGAGCTTCTCGCCGGGGCCGGTGGCCTCGATGGTCACCGACTCGGTGGCGACGTCGACGACCTTGGCGCGGAAGAGCTGGACGAGCTCGAGGACCTGGCTGCGCGTCGCCGCGTCGGCCCGGACCTTGATGAGCATGACCTGCCGCTGCACGGCCGAGGCCGCGTCGAGCTCGACGACCTTGAGCACCTCGACGAGCTTGTTGAGCTGCTTGGTCACCTGCTCGAGCGGCAGGTCCTCGACGTCGACGACGACGGTGATGCGGGAGATCTCGACGTGCTCGGTCTCCCCCACTGCGAGCGACTGGATGTTGAAGCCGCGCCGGGCGAACAGGCCGGCGACGCGGGCCAGGACTCCGGGCTTGTTCTCGACGAGCACCGAGAGCGTGTGCTGCGACATCAGCTGCCCACCTCCTCTTCGCGGTCCCACTGAGGCGCCGTGTCCTTGGCGACCTGGATCGCGTCGTTGCTCACGCCGGCCTGCACCATCGGCCACACCATCGCGTCGCGGTGCACGACGAAGTCGACGACGACCGGTCGGTCGTTGATCGCCATCGCCTGCCGGATCGTGTCGTCCACGTCCTCCGGCCTCTCGCACCTGAGCCCGGCGCACCCGTAGGCGTCGGCGAGCTTGACGAAGTCGGGGATCCTCGTGCCCTCGTGGGACGTGTGCAGGTCGGTGTTGGAGTAGCGCTCGTTGTAGAAGAGCGACTGCCACTGGCGGACCATGCCGAGGCTGCTGTTGTTGATGACGGCGACCTTGATCGGGATGTTGTTGATGACGCAGGTCGCGAGCTCCTGGTTGGTCATCTGGAAGCACCCGTCGCCGTCGATCGCCCACACGGTGCGCTCGGGCTCGCCGACCTGCGCACCCATGGCGGCCGGGACGGCATACCCCATCGTCCCGAGGCCACCGGAGTTGAGCCAGGCACGGGGACGCTCGTACTGGACGAACTGGGCCGCCCACATCTGGTGCTGCCCGACCCCGGCGACGTAGACGGCCTCGGGCCCCACGATCGCGCTGAGTCGCTCGATGACGTACTGCGGTGCGAGGGTGCCGCCTTCCGTGGAGGTGTAGCCCAGCGGGAAGTCGCGCTTCCAGCCCAGGGTCCGCTCGCGCCACCGGGCATAGTCGCCGCCGCGGCCGGCGTCGATGTCGGCGTCGACCGACTGGATGAGGTCGACGAGGACGTCCTTGCACGAACCGACGATCGGCACGTCCGCCTTGCGGTTCTTGGAGATCTCGGCGGGGTCGATGTCGGCGTGGATGACCTTGGCCTCGGGCGCGAACGTCGACAGCTGGCCGGTGACGCGGTCGTCGAAGCGGGCGCCGAGGGTGATGAGGAGGTCGGCCTTCTGCAGGGCGGTGACGGCGGCGACCGAGCCGTGCATGCCCGGCATGCCGAGGTGCAGCTCGTGGCTGTCCGGCAGCGCGCCACGGGCCATGAGCGTGGTGACGACGGGGATCCGGGTGAGCTCGACGAACTGGCGCAGCTCCTCGCACGCGTCGGCGCGGATGACGCCGCCGCCGACGTAGAGGACGGGTCGCTCGGACGCGGCGATGAGCCTGGACGCCTCGCGGATCTGCTTCGTGTGCGGCCGGGTGACGGGGTGGTAGCCGGGCAGGTCGATCCGCGGCGGCCACGCGAAGGTCGTCTTCGCCTGCAGGGCGTCCTTGCTGATGTCGACGAGGACCGGGCCGGGCCGGCCGGTCGCGGCGATGTGGAAGGCCTCGGCGATGACCCGCGGGATCTGCGCCGCGTCGGTGACGAGGTAGTTGTGCTTGGTGATCGGCATCGTGATGCCGCGGATGTCGGCCTCCTGGAAGGCATCCGTGCCGATCGAGGCGCTCGCGACCTGGCCGGTGATGGCCACGATCGGGACCGAGTCCATGTGGGCGTCGGCGAGGGCGGTGACGAGGTTGGTCGCGCCGGGGCCCGAGGTCGCCATGCAGACGCCTACCCGGCCGGTCGCGCTGGCGTAGCCCTCCGCCGCGTGCCCGGCACCCTGCTCGTGGCGGACGAGGATGTGGCGCACCTTGACCGAGTCGAGGAGCGGGTCGTAGGCCGGGAGGATCGCCCCTCCGGGGATGCCGAAGACCGTGTCGACGTCCATGGACTCGAGCGAGAGGACGAGGCTCTGGGCCCCGGTCACCTCGATCGGCGCCTTGGCTCGTGCCTGCTCGGCGAGCCGCGCCGGGGTCGGCGCTGCCTGGGTCTCGCTCACGTCGTCACCATCTCTGCGTCGTCATGGGTGTCGCGGTTGTTCGTGGCCACAAAAAAACCCTCCCGTCCCCGGGTGGGGACGACGGAGGGAGGCACCTGGCCGACCGTCTCAGGCCGGGCCGGGCGCCGGGGGAAGTACGAGAATCGTGACCACGGGACGACTCTCCCCCGGCACCCCTGCCGTGTCAACGTGTGAGACGCCACATCCCACCATCCGGTCATTCCGGGGCGCTTTCAGTCGCAGACCGCGCCCTTGCTCGCCGACCCGACGAGCTTGCGGTACTTGGCGAGGACGCCCCTCGTGTACTTCGGCTCGGGGTGGGTGACGCCCTCGGCGCGACGCCGGTCCAGCTCGGCGTCCTCGACGAGGAGGTCCAGCGTGCCGTTGGCGACGTCGAGGCGTATGCCGTCCCCGTCACGGACGAAGGCGATGGGGCCCTCGTCGACCGCCTCGGGCGCGACGTGGCCCACGCACAGGCCGGTGGTGCCACCGGAGAAGCGGCCGTCCGTGAGGAGCAGGACCTCCTTGCCGAGACCCGCACCCTTGATGGCACCGGTGACCGCGAGCATCTCGCGCATGCCGGGCCCACCCTTCGGACCCTCGTAGCGGATGACGACGACGTCCTGCGGCTGGAGATGCCCCTGCTCGACGGCGTCCATCGCGGCGCGCTCGCCGTCGAAGACGCGGGCGGTGCCCTCGAAGACGTCGGTGTCGAAGCCGGCCGACTTCACGACGGCGCCCTCGGGGGCGAGCGAACCCTGGAGGATCGTCAGCCCACCGGTCCTGTGGATCGGCTCGGACATGGCGCGCACGACGTGGCCGTCGGGGTCCGGCGGGCGGATGTCGGCGAGGTTCTCGGCGACGGTGCGGCCGGTGACCGTGAGGCAGTCGCCGTGGATGAGGTCGGCGTCGAGGAGCGCCTTCATGACGACGGGCACGCCGCCGACCCGGTCGATGTCGGTCATGACGAACTGCCCGAACGGCTTGACGTCGGCGAGGTGCGGCACCCGCGCCCCGATCCGCTGGAAGTCGCCGATCGTGAGGTCGACCTCCGCCTCGTGGGCGATCGCGAGGAGGTGGAGCACGGCGTTGGTCGAGCCACCGAAGGCCATGACGACGGCGATGGCGTTCTCGAACGCCTGCTTGGTCATGATCTGGCGGGCGGTGATGCCGCGGCGCAGGAGCTCGACCACGGCCTCACCCGACTTGCGGGCGAAGCCGTCGCGGCGACGGTCGGTGGCGGGGGGCGCGGCGGAGCCGGGCAGTGACATGCCCATCGCCTCGGCGACCGAGGCCATCGTGTTGGCGGTGTACATCCCGCCGCAGGCACCCTCGCCCGGACAGATCGCGCGCTCGATGGCGTCGACGTCCTCGCGCGACATCTTCCCGGCGGCGCACGCGCCCACGGCCTCGAACGCGTCGATGATCGTCACGGTTCGCTCGGAGCCGTCGGAGAGCTTGGCGATCCCGGGAAGGATCGTGCCGGCATACAGGAACACGGAGGCGAGGTCGAGGCGGGCCGCGGCCATGAGCATCCCGGGCAGGCTCTTGTCGCACCCCGCGAGGAGCACGGAGCCGTCGAGGCGCTCGGCGTTCATCACCGTCTCCACCGAGTCGGCGATGATCTCGCGCGAGACGAGCGAGAAGTGCATGCCCTCGTGACCCATCGAGATGCCGTCGGAGACCGAGATGGTGCCGAACTCGAGGGGGTAGCCGCCCCCGGCGTGCACGCCGTCCTTGACCGCCTTGGCCAGTCGGTCGAGCGAGAGGTTGCAGGGGGTGATCTCGTTCCACGAGCTGGCCACGCCGATCTGCGGCTTGACCCAGTCGTCGTCGCCCATCCCGACGGCTCGCAGCATGCCCCGGGCCGCGGTCTTCTCGAGGCCGTCGGTGACGTCGCGGCTGCGGGGCTTGATGTCGATGTCGGGGGTGTCGCTCATGCGCCAACTCTAGGACGGGCGTCCATGGGCTGGGACGCCGATCTCATCTCCCGGCCGCGACCAGCTCCGGCTCCGGCTCCGGATCGGCCGTGCCCCGGGCGGAGCGATCCGACCGGTCGGCTCCACCGACGCGACGCGGCCACCAGAAGCGGTCGCCGAGGACGAGCGCGATGGCCGGCACGAGGACGGTGCGCACGACGAGGGTGTCGAGGAGGACACCGATGCAGATGATGACCCCGAGCTGGGCGAGGACGACGAGCGGGAGCACGCCGAGCACCGCGAACACCGCGGCGAGCAGGATGCCGGCGCTCGTGATGACGCCACCGGTGGCCGAGAGCGCCCGGAGCATGCCCTCCCTGGCGCCGTGTCCTCGGGCCTCCTCGGCGGCCCGGGTCACGAGGAAGATGTTGTAGTCCACACCCAGCGCCACGAGGAACACGAAGGCCAGCAGGGGCACCCCGTCGTCGAGCCGGTCGAAGCCGAGCACCTGGGTGAACAGCACCCACGAGAGGCCCAGGCTCGACAGGTAGGTCGCGACGACGGTCGAGACGAGGATGAGCGGCGCGACCACCGACCGGAGCAGCAGCCCGAGGGCGAGCAGGACGAGCCCGAGGATCAGCGGGAAGATGAGGAACCGGTCGCGGTTGGACGCCTCGGCCGCGTCGAGCGCCTCGGCCTCCGTCCCACCGACGTGGGTGTCGGGGGTGTCGGCGACCGCGGCGCGGATCGCCGTCACGGCGGCCGCGGCCGCGTCGGAGCCCGGCTCTGCGTCGAGGACGGCCTGGATCTCGCTCACGCCGCCGGCGCTCGCCACCTCTCGGGTCGAGGAGACCCCGTCGACGGCGGACACGGTGGAGGCGAGGGCGGCCGGGTCGGTGCCGCGCGAGACGACGGTCGTGGGGTCGGCCGACCCAGCGGGGAACGACTGCGCCAGGCGCTCCCCGGCGGAGATCGCCTCGGGCTTCTGGAGGAACTGGTCCGCGCCGTCGAGCCCGGTGCGGATCTGGGTCATGCCGGTCGCCGCGAGGGCGAGCAGCGCGACGGTGACCGTCGCGAAGACGGCCGGACGCCGGGCGACCGTGTCGCCGATCCGCCGCCACAGGGACTTCGAGTCGGCCAGGCTGGGCTGACCCTCGAGGGGCACCTTGGGCCAGAAGATCCACCGACCGGAGACGACGAGGGCGGCCGGCAGCACGATGAGCACGAAGGCGGCGGCGACGACGACACCGACCGCGCAGGCGAGCCCGAGCCCTCGGGTCGTCGGGAAGGCGGACAGGAGCAGGGTGAGCAGGCCGATGACGACGGTGGAGGCACTGGAGAGGACGGCCTCGGCCGTGCGCGTGAGCGCCTTGGCCATCGCCGCGCGGCGGTCGGCGTGCACGCGGAGCTCGTCGCGGTAGCGCGAGATGAGCAAGAGCGCGTAGTCGGTCCCGGCACCGAAGACGAGCACCGAGAGGATGCCGATCGTCGACTCGTCCCACTGGACGTCGAACGCGGCGAGGGTCCGGGTGGCGAGCACGGCCGCGAGCTGGTCGGCCACGCCGACAACGGTGAGCGGGACGAGCCAGAGCACCGGGCTGCGATAGGTGATGATGAGGAGGAGGGCGACGACACCCGCCGTGGCCCCGAGGAGCCGGAAGTTGGCGCCGTCGAACACCGCGGCGAGGTCGGCCTGGATCGCGGCCGGCCCGGTGACCTGGGCGGCCAGTCCGTCGGGCAGATCGGCCTTGGCGGCCGTCCGCAGCTCGGCCACGACGTCCGCGGTCTGGGTGGCGTCGTTGGCGACGACCGGCACGAACACCGTTGCCGCGGTGCCGTCCTCGGCGACGACCGCCGGCGCGCCGGTCGCCCCCGGCAGCGTGCGCGCGCGCTCCTGGACGAACGCGAGCGCGTCCGCGCTCAGGGCCTCGTCGCTGCTGTAGAGCACGAGCGCCGCGGAGCCCTCGGCCTCGGGAAGCTCGGCGCTCAGCTCGGCTGCCGCCCTGCTGTCCGACTCCAGCGGGAGCGAGGCGGTGGCCGTCGGGCCCAGCTCGGCCTGACCGACCACACCGATGGAGGCACCCGCCGCGAGCAGGGCGAAGAGCGCGAGCAGCCCGGCGACCCACCGCCGGGTGATGAGGCGAGCGAGGGTGGCCATGCGGGCACTCCTTGGTAGGGTTCATCAACGGGTGATTCACCAAGTGACTAAGTAGGTGAGTGATATTACGGAATCCCGGCCGCCCGATGCAAACCCTGCCTCGCGACCCGAGGTGGAGCCGACGACGGTGACCTCCGTCGTCCCGGCCTACCGGCAGTCCTCGTCGCTGGACGCCCTCCAGGAGCTCGTCGACCTCGCGGCGCAGGTGCCGCACGACGTGGCCCGCAAGGCGGGGCTCTCGGTCTCCGAGCTGCACTCCCTGCGCCACCTCGTCGCCTCCCCCATGGGACCGGTCGAGCTCGCCAAGGCGCTCGGGGTGACGTCCGCGGCCTCCTCGGGGGTCGTGGACCGGCTCGTCGCCCGCGGCCACGCCGAGCGTCGACCCCACGCCGCCGACGGACGCCGCACCGAGGTCGTCGTCACGGAGTCGGGTCGCCGCGAGGTGTTCACGCTGCTCGCGCCGATGTTCGCCAAGCTGGCCGAGGTCGACGGCTCGCTCGACGACGACGGGCGGGTGGTCGTCGAGCGCTACCTGCGTGGCGCCATCGAGGCGATGCGCGCGGTCACCTGAGCGGGTCCCGCGACGTCACACGCGCTCACGCGACGTCAGCCGTCCGCGCGGGCGACGTGGAAGCGGTCGAGCCGGGCCACCCCGGGCGCGAGGTCGCTCCAGTGGCCCGAGAAGCGCAGCACCGCCACCCCCGCCGTCGGGAAGCCCTGGCTCATGAGGTCGTGCGCCTGCTCGCTGCCGTCCCCCTCCGCGAGCATCGAGGCGAGGGCGGGAATGCCCGGTGCGTGCCCGACGACCATGACGACGTTCGCGTCGGAGTCGGCCTCACGGGCGATGTCGAGCAGTCGCTCGGCAGAGGCGTTGTAGATCCGGTGGTCGTGGTGGATGTCGGCCTCGGAGCAGCCCGCGCTCCACACGTCCTCGCAGGTCTGCTGCGCCCGGGCCGCCGTCGAGCAGAGCACCTCGTCCACGCCGATGCCGTGCGCGGTCAACCACGTCCCCGCGGCCCGGGCGTCACGGTGACCCCGCGGGGTCAGCTCCCGATCGTGGTCCGCCTCGGTCCCGCCCTGCTCGGCCTTGGCATGGCGCACGAGCACGAGCGTCCGGTCCTCAGCAGCAACGGTCATGGCTTGATCTTGCCCCTGCCGGGTCCCGTTGTCAGGTCTTGACAATCGCCCTGACGAGGTGACGCGGTTCCTCCCCCGCGGCCACACGGGACAGCTGCCCGCGCAGCAGGGCCGACATGCGCGGCAGGAGCGCCGTCGTGTTGCCGCCGGCGTGCGGCGTGATGAGGACCTCCGGTGCGCCCCACAGCGGGTGGCCGTCGGGCAGCGGCTCCGGGTCGGTGACGTCGAGGGCGAGCCTGAGACGCCCCGCGTGACGCACCAGCGCGTCGGTGTCCGCGACCGGGCCGCGGGAGACGTTGACGAGGAGCGCACCATCGGGCATCGCCGACAGGAAGGCGTCGTCGACGAGGTGCCGCGTCGCCGCGGTGAGGGGGGTGATGACGATGACGACGTCGTGCCCCGGCAGGAGCTCCGCCAGGTCGTCGACCGAGCGCACCGGCCCGACGAGGTCGTCACCGTCGCGGGCCCGCGAGGCCACGGCGGTCAGGGACACCTCGAAGGGGGCGAGACGTCGCGCGATCGCCGACCCGACCGACCCGTACCCGACGATGAGCACGTGCCGGTCGGCGAGCGACGGGCGCTGTCCGAGCGGTGCCCACCGCCGCTCGTCACCGGAGCGCACCGCGTCGGGGATACCTCGCAGTGATGCGATCACCATCCCGACCGCGAGCTCGGCGGTCGCCGCGTCGTAGACCCCGGCCGCGTTCGCCACGGCGACGTCCTCCGGAACGACCTCGAGCACGCCGTCGAACCCGGCGGACTGGAGCTGCACGAGGCGGCAACCGTCCAGCTGTCGCACCGCCGCCAGTGCGTCGGCGGCGCCGAGGTAGGGCGCGACGACGACCTCGATCCGCGGGTCGGGCGTCGCCTCGCCCGCGGGGTCCCACAGCACGCTCTCGACGCCGGGAACCTCCCCGACGGCGTCACGAAGGGCGGGGTCCGGGAAGGAGACGACGAGCATGTCCCCGACCCTAGGCGACCCTGCCGGAGCTCCTGCCGGGGACGGCCATCCTGTGAGTCTCCTCCACCGGCATGGCCATCGCCCTGCCTTCGGGAGACGATCGGGTATGCCGTCCCGTCCCCCGCCGCCGCCCGCCCTCGTCGCGCTCGGTCTGTCGTTCGCCCTCGTCGCATGCTCGGCGTCGTCCGACGAGGAGCCCCCACCGTCGGCCGCCACGGCCACGTCGACGCCCACGGCCTCGCCCTCAGCCTCGGCCTCGGCCTCGGGGTCAGCCTCGGGCTCGCCGACCGCGAGTCCTCCGGTCCCGGCAGGCTCGCCCTCGGACGTCGTCACCGGCCTCGACGTGCCGTGGTCCATCGCGTTCCTGCCCGATGGTGACGCCCTCGTCACCCTGCGCGACGCCGCGGAGGTCGTGCGCGTCACACCCGAGGGACGTCGCTCCACCGTCGGCGAGGTCGACGGCGTCGACGCCGGCGGGGAGGGCGGGCTCCTCGGCGTCGCCGTCTCCCCGTCCTTCGCGACCGACCGGGTGGTGCACCTCTACTTCACCGCGGACCGCGACAACCGCGTGGTCCGGACGACCCTCGACGCCGACGGGTTCGGTGGGATGACACCGGTGCTCACCGGCATACCCAAGGCGGGAAACCACAACGGCGGCCGGATCGCATGGGGACCGGACGGCTTCCTCTACGTCGGCACGGGCGACGCCGCCCAGCCGGACCGCGCGCAGGACCGCGGCAACCTCGGCGGCAAGATCCTGCGGGTGACGGCCGACGGGAAGGCTGCTCCCGGCAACCCGTTCGGCGCCAGCCCGGTGTGGAGCCTCGGGCACCGCAACGTCCAGGGCCTCGCGTGGGGCGGCGACGGCACGATGTACGCGAGCGAGTTCGGCCAGAACACGTGGGACGAGCTCAACGTCATCACCCCCGGAGGCAACTACGGCTGGCCGGAGGCCGAGGGGACCGACGACAGCACCGACGAGTTCGTGGCACCCATCGCCCAGTGGGCGACGTCGGACGCGTCCCCGAGCGGGATCGCGGTCGGTGCCGACGGCGCCGTCTACCTCGCGGCCCTGCGCGGCGAGTCGCTGTGGAAGGTCGGCGTCGACGGTCCGCGGCGCCGGGGGGAGCCGGTCAGGCTGCTCCGGGAGCGCTACGGCCGGGTGCGCGACGTGGTCGCCGCCCCCGACGGCACCCTGTGGATCCTGTCGAACAACACCTTCCGGGGCGACCCGCGCCCCGGTGACGACCGGGTCGTGCGGGTGCCGGTGGGCTGAGGCCGACCGGGCCTCCCGTCGTAAGCCACCGACCGGCGCCCACCGTGGGTACGTTGAGGACAGCGGGGGCCGCGAGGGCCCACCGACCCGACGAGAGGTGGCCCCACGATGGCTGCGATCGACGACATCCTCCAGAGCCTGCCCCTCGACCAGCTTGCGCAGCAGGTCGGGGCCGACCCGCAGGAGGTGCAGCAGGCCGCCCAGGCGGCGCTGCCGGCCCTGCTCGGCGGGCTCCACGCCAACGCCCAGGACCCGGGCGGTGCGAGCTCGATCGTCGAGGCGCTCGGGCAGCACGACGACGACCTCCTCGAGGGCGGGGTCGACCTCGGCCAGGTCGACGAGGGCGACGGCCGGAAGATCGCCTCGAACATCTTCGGCCCGAACGAGGACCAGGTGTACTCCGCGCTCGGCGGCAGCGGCGCCGGTGGCGGCCTCGTCAAGCGCCTCATCCCCATCCTCGCGCCGATCGTCCTGTCCTACCTCGCCAACAAGGTGCTCAAGGGCGGCGGGGGCGGCCTCGGCGGCGGCACGGCCCAGCAGGCGCCGGCGCCCACCGGCGGGGCAACCCAGGGCGGGCCCGGGTCGCTCGACTCGATGCTCCAGGACGTCCTCGGCGGCGCCCTCGGGGGCGGCACGGCAACCCAGATCCCGGCTCCGGAGCAGACCCGTCAGAAGAGCCAGCAGTCCAGCGGAGGCTCGATCCTCGACGTCCTCGGCGGCCTCCTCGGCGGCGGCCGCCGCTGACCCCACCCCCCCCACCCGGCCCCACCACCCGGGGCCGCCGACTTATTGCGCATTCCGGCCGTACGCGACCGACTCATTGCGCATTCCGTACAACGGAATGCGCAATGAGTCGGTGTCGCGGGGCCGGAATGCGCAATAAGTCGGTCAGGGGGTGAGCTTGGCGAGGATGAGCTCGCGGGCCTTGCCGGCGTCGGCCTGGCCCTTCATCGCCTTCATGACCTGACCGATGAGGGCGCCGGCGGCCTGGACCTTGCCGTCGCGCACCTTCTGGGCCACGTCGGCGTTGGCGGCGATGACCTCGTCGACGGCGGCCTCGAGGGCGGAGTCGTCCTGGACCAGCTGGAGCCCGCGGGCGTCGGCGACGGTGGTCGGCGTGCCCTCGCCGTCGAGGACTCCCTCGAGGACCTGGCGCGCCATCGAGTCGTTGAGCCGACCGGACGTCACGAGCGACTCGAGCTCGACGACCTGCGCCGGGGTGATCGCGTGCTCCGCGGCGTACGTGGACACGTCGACCGCAGCGGCGTTGGCGCGGCGGGCGATCTCGCCCGACCACCACTTGCGGGCGCCGGCCGGGGTGGCACCGGCCTCGACGGTCTCGCCGATGAGCTCGAGCAGCCCGGCGTTGATGACGTCACGCATCTCGAGGTCGGCGAAGCCCCAGTCGGACTGGAGTCGCTTGCGGCGCTGCGCGGGCGGCTCCGGCAGCGTCCCGCGCAGGGCCTCCACGGTCTCGCGCGTGGGGGCGACGGGCACGAGGTCCGGCTCCGGGAAGTAGCGGTAGTCGTCGGCGTCGGACTTCTCGCGCCCCGACGTCGTCACCCCCGTGTCCTCGTGCCAGTGACGCGTCTCCTGGACGACCCTGCCGCCGCCGTCGAGGATCGCGCCGTGACGGCACATCTCGTAGCGGACGGCCCGCTCGACCGAGCGCAGCGAGTTGACGTTCTTGGTCTCCGAACGAGTGCCGAGGGCGTCCGTCCCCTTGGGCATGAGCGAGAGGTTGACGTCGCAGCGCATCGAGCCCTGCTCCATCTTGACGTCCGAGACGTCGAGCGCCTTGAGCAGGTCGCGCAGGGCGGCGACGTAGGCACGCGCGATCTCGGGCGCCCGCTCCCCCGCACCGCGCAGCGGCTTGGTGACGATCTCGATGAGGGGGATCCCGGCGCGGTTGTAGTCGACGAGCGAGTGGGTGGCGCCGTGGATGCGCCCGGTCGAGCCGCCGACGTGCAGCGACTTGCCGGTGTCCTCCTCCATGTGGGCGCGCTCGATCTCGACGCGGTACGTCGTGCCGTCGTCGAGATCGACCTCGAGGAAGCCCTCGAACGCGATGGGCTCGTCGTACTGCGAGGTCTGGAAGTTCTTCGGCATGTCCGGGTAGAAGTAGTTCTTCCGGGCGAAGCGGCACCACTGCGCGATCTCGCAGTTGAGCGCGAGGCCGATCCGGATGGCCGACTCGACCGCCTTCTCGTTGACGACCGGCAGGGCGCCGGGCAGGCCCAGGCACACCGGGCAGACCTGCGAGTTGGGCTCCGCGCCGAACTCGGTCGCGCACCCGCAGAACATCTTCGTCAGGGTGCCGAGCTCGACGTGGACCTCGAGGCCCATGACCGGGTCGTAGCGCTCGAGCACCTCGTCGTAGGAGATGACCGCGTCGGTCGTGGTGGCGCTCATGTCACGCACCCTTCGTCGTCGTGCCGGCGGTGGACAGCTCGGGGGCCCGGTCGAGCAGGGGCCCGCCCCACGAGGACAGGAGGCGCTGCTCGAGGGCTGCGCCGACGGCATACAGGCGTTCGTCCTTGGCGGCGGGCGCGAGGATCTGGAAGCCGGCGGGCAGCCCGTCCTCGTCGGCGAGCCCGCTCGGCACGGACATGCCCGGCACCCCGGCGAGGTTCGCGGGGATCGTCGCGATGTCGTTGAGGTACATGGCCATCGGGTCGTCGAGCTTGTCCCCGAACCGGAAGGCGGTCGTGGGAGCCGTCGGCGACACGAGCACGTCGGCGGTCTCGAAGGCGCGGGTGAAGTCGTCGGCGATGAGGCGGCGGACCTTCTGGGCCGAGCCGTAGTAGGCGTCGTAGTAGCCCGACGACAGGGCGTAGGTGCCGAGGATGATCCGGCGCTTGACCTCGTCGCCGAAGCCGGCGTCACGGGTGGCGGCCATGACCTGCTCCGCGCTCGGGTCGTCGACGCCCTCGGGCAGGACACGAAGGCCGAAGCGCATGGCGTCGAACTTCGCGAGGTTCGAGGACGCCTCGCTCGGCAGGATGAGGTAGTAGGCAGCGAGCGCCGCGGTGAAGCTGGGGCAGGAGACCTCGACGACCTCGGCCCCGGCGTCGACGAGGTGCTGGACCGACTCGTCGAAGCGGGCCCGCACCCCGGGCTGGAACCCCTCGCCGGTGAGCTCGCGGACGATGCCGATCCTCATGCCGGAGACGTCGGCGCGACGCGCGGCCTCCACGACGGCCGGGACGGGCGCGTCGATCGAGGTGGAGTCCATCGGGTCGTGGCCGCCGATGACCTCGTGCAGCAGCGCCGCGTCGAGGACGGTGCGCGTGCACGGCCCGGCCTGGTCGAGGGACGACGCCAGGGCGACGAGGCCGTAGCGGGAGACGCCACCGTAGGTGGGCTTGGTCCCGACCGTGCCGGTGACTGCGGCCGGTTGGCGGATCGAGCCACCGGTGTCGGTGCCGATCGCCAAGGGCGCCTGGAACGACGCGACGACCGCGCTCGAGCCACCGCCGGAGCCGCCGGGGATGCGGTCGAGGTCCCACGGGTTGCGCGTCGGGCCGTAGGCCGAGTGCTCGGTCGAGGACCCCATGGCGAACTCGTCCATGTTGGTCTTGCCGAGGATCGGCATGCCGGCGTGCTTGAGGCGGCTCACGACGGTCGCGTCGTAGGGCGGGATCCAGCCCTCGAGGATCTTGCTGCCGCAGGTCGTCGGCAGACCCTTGGTGGCCATGACGTCCTTGACGGCGATCGGGATGCCCGCGAGCCGGTGCAGGTCCTCGCCGCGGCCCCGCCGCTCGTCGACGTCGCGGGCGCTGGCGAGCGCCCCGTCACGGTCGACGTGGAGGTAGGCGTGGACGTCGCCGTCGACCGCTTCGGTCCGGTCGAGCAGGGCCGTGGTCACCTCGACCGACGACGTCTCCCCCCGGGAGAGGAGGTCGGCGAGGTCGGCGGCGCTGGCGCGGGTCAGGTCGGTGGTCACATCGGTCCTTGCGTGTCGCTGTGGGAAGGCGTGGTGCTGCAAAGCGGTCGTATGCCGGGAGCTCACCTCACGGCATACGTCGCGTCTCAGTCCTCGTCGAGGATGCGCGGGACGGAGAAGCGCTGCTGCTCGGACTCGGGCGCCGCGGCGAGCGCGTCCTCCGGCGCGAGGCTGGGGCGGATGACGTCGGGGCGCGTGACGTTGACGATGGGCATCGGGTGGCTCATCGGCTCGACACCCTCGATCGGTGACTGCTGGACGGTCGCGACCGACTCGAGGATGACCCCGAGCTCGCCGACCATCCTGTCGAGCTCGGCGTCGGAGAGGTCGATGCGGGCGAGACCGGCGAGGTGGGCCACGTCGTCGCGGGTGAGGTCAGCCATGGGTCGCAGTCTATGGCCCGGCGTCGGCGAGGACCTGAGCGGTCTGCTCGTCCGCGACGATCTCCGGACGCGCCCTCGACCAGTAACGCAGGACGGCGAGCGCGGACTCCCAGTCCGCCTCCTGGCGGGTCACCCGCGCGACGAGCCCGGCGCCCGAGGCGCTCACCTCGAAGCGTTCGGGGCGGTGGGCGGCGTTGACCGGCCCGCCCTGCGGCACCCAGCGCACGCGTTCGAGGTCCGCCAGGACGTGCCGCCCACGACCGAAGGGAGCGTCCACACCCCCGGCGTCCAGCACCGTGCGGTAGGTGAGGAGGACCCGGACGGCCAAGGGGATGGTCACGAGCAGGACCGCGACGACGACCCAGCCGACACTCGCGCCGGCGGCGCCGAGTCCCGAGTCCCGCACCGGGGCCTGCCAGTCCCCCTCCCGGATCGCGAGGACCACGGGCGACAGCCCGGCGAGCCACGTGGCCGCGAGGAGCGGCGGCCCGAGCCATCGCATCCACCGCGGTGGACGGACGACGACGGGGACGGGGAGTCCTCCCCATTGAGAGGTGGGCACCCCGCAAGTATGGTCCGACGGACGGGGG
This sequence comes from Knoellia aerolata DSM 18566, assembly GCF_000768695.1. Taxonomy (GTDB): domain Bacteria; phylum Actinomycetota; class Actinomycetes; order Actinomycetales; family Dermatophilaceae; genus Knoellia; species Knoellia aerolata. The sequence goes on along the minus strand of NZ_AVPL01000003.1, from coordinate 57,877 downwards.
ACCGCGGACCGGCCGGGGGCCAGAGGAGAGCACGCACACATGACATTCCAGGTGGACACCGGACAGATCCGGCAGCACGCCAACGCGGTGGGGGGCATCCAGTCCAACCTGCGCGCGATGAGCGACGCGGGGTACCCCGACAGCGAGGCGTACGGCGAGCTGCTCAAGCTGCTCGGCCTGCCCACCGCCGTCTCGGGCTCGGTCGACTCGGTCTGGGAGGCGATCTCCGCAGCCCACACCGGCACCGGCCAGGTCGAGAACGGCCTGGACCACATGGCCGACCGCTACGACGCCGACGACGACATGGCCGCGTTCCTGCTCAAGCCGACGATCCCGGTCGCCGGGCCGAGCGGGGGCTCCGGAGGGGGCGGCGCCGGCGGGGCCGGCATCGGTCCGAGCTACGCCGCGTCGCCGTCCGAACGCAGCATCCTCGCGGGAGCGGGGATCCTCGACAGCGGCTCGTCGACGATCACCGCACTGTGCCAAGGGAACTGGGTCGACGCGGCCCTCTCCGGGGTGTCCACGGCGCTCGACGCCGCGGCCACGGTGGCCGACCCGCTCGGCTCGCTGCTCGCCGCGGGGATCGGCTGGGCCATCGACCACCTCAACCCCATCAAGGACTGGTTCGACGACGTCACGGGCAACCCCGAGGCCGTCGCCGCCAAGGGTGAGAGCTGGGGCAACATCGCCGCCGGGATGGACCCGCTCGCCGAGTCGTGGCAGTCCTCGCTCGACAGCCTCATCGGGTGGATGTCCGGAGACGCGATCTCGTCCTACAAGGCACAGGCCGATGCGCGCATCGAGACCCTGCGCCAGCTCAAGGGCAGCAGCGAGAGCGCCCAGGAGGCCATGGTCGTCGTCGGCGCCATCGTCTCCTTCGTGCACAGCTTCCTGCGCGACGTCCTCTCCTCGCTCGTCGGCGCGATCCTCAGCTGGGTGGCGCAGACCGTGCTCTCGCTCGGCACGCTCATCCCCTGGGTGGTCGCGCAGATCGGGACCCGCATCGCCTCCGTCGTCGGAAAGTGCTCCCGCTACATCTCCGCACTGACGACGTCGGGCACCAAGCTCGCCAGCCTGCTCAGGGCCCTCAAGGGCTTCGGCGACGACATCCTGCGCTTCCTCGACAGGATCACCCCCAACCCGAACCTCTACCAGCCGCTCCATTCGCGCGGGCCGGGTGCTCCGACGCCGATCGGTCCCTGGCGGCCACCGCAGGGGTGGACCCCACCGAACCCGAGCCATGCCCAGAGCCCGCTCGACGGCCTGCGGGACATCCCCGGTGACCTGCCGTGGCGTGACTCCGTCGTCAACGCGGGGACCCAGTCGGGCCAGAGCTCGACCCAGGACCCCGACGACTGACCGACCCGGCTCGGGTCCTCGGGTCCTCAGGTCGTGAGGATGTGGGTGAGGTTGTTGATCGGCCTCACGGCGAGGGCGACGACGACCGCGAGCCAGATGCCGTAGCGGACCAGGAGTCCGGTCGTCGTGCGCCGCTCCGGGGTGGGCGCCCGGAAGGCGGCGAACCACCGGTTCTGGGCCATGAACGTGTAGCCCCCACCGGGCTTCTGCTCGAACGGGAGCCACGCGTTCCCGGATCCGGCCGCGCGCACGCAGTGGTACGCGAACGGGATCGCGAAGAGCGCCCAGACCACACCGAACAACGCCAGGGAGACGAAGTAGATGTCGTTCGAGCCACCGGGGGCCGGTGCCATGGGTCAACCTCATTCGTCAGGACGGCGGGCGGCGACCATCGGCCGCACGGATGTCAGGATGATGCCATGAGCGCCACCGACGACGTCGAACGAGAGATCCTCGCCCGGGTCGAGGCCCAGACCCGCGAGGCCGAGCAGCGCCCGGCCCGCGTCGGCGCCTGGCGCGACGAGGTGCTCGGCACGCGAGGACGGGGAACCTCCGCTGCCGGGCGCGTCGTGGCCGAGGTGGACCTGCAGGGGGTCCTCACGGGGCTCGCCGTGAGCGACGTCGTCGCCCAGCGCGGCGGACGCGAGGCGGCTCGGGCGATCCTGGCCGCGGTCACCGCCGCCCACGAGGACGTGCGGAGCCGGGTGGCGCAGTCCTCCGCCCAGATGTGGGGCGCCGACTCGTCGACCACGGGGGCCCTCAACGCCGAGGTCGTCGCCGACAACCCGTTGCTGCACGACCCGGACGACGGGCCCCCTGCGACCTCCGAGCGCCCGGAAGGGACGTGGTGACCATGACCAACCTCGACCCGCACCTCTTCGAGGACACGCCCCTGGCCGCCGGCGACCTGCACCGCCTCATGGCCCAGGCGAAGGCAGCCTTCGAGTGGCGCGCAGCGATCGACCGGCTCACCGGGGAGGCCGACCTCGACGGAGTGCGGGTCAGCGTGACCGGCGGCGGCGCGGTCGCCGACCTCGCCATCACCGACGCTGCCTGCACGGACGGCGGCGAGGCTCTCGGTGGACTCGTCATCGCGGCGGTGCACGCCGCCCACGAGGACCTCGCCGGCAAGATCCGGTCCTCGAGTGCCGCGACGTTCGGGGAGGACTCCGACCAGGCAGCAACGGTGGCCCACGGGACGCAGCAGCGCTTCGGCCGCCCGGCCGGGCTCATCGAGACCGACTTCGGGGACTCGGTGGACTGGGGCCAGGGCCCCCCGCGGCGCTGAACGGACCCCTCAGAGGCGGCCTGGGCCCGGGCCACGGAGCCCTCCCCCACGACCGGGCTGGTCAGCCGTCGTCACTCTCGTCGTCACTCGTGCCGGCAGGGGCGACCCCGGTCTCGAGCAGAGTGGCGAACCCGGCCTCGTCGAGGATGGTGAGACCGAGCTCGCGGGCCTTGTCCTCCTTGGACCCCGCTCCGGGCCCGACGACGACGTAGTCGGTCTTCTTGGAGACCGACCCGGAGGCCTTGCCGCCCCGGGCGAGGATGGCCTCCTTCGCCTCGTCGCGGCTGAAGCCGTCGAGGGACCCGGTGACGACGACGGTCAGGCCGGCCAGGGTCTGCTCGACGGACGCGTCACGCTCGTCCTCCATGACGACGCCGTCGGCGGCCCAGCGGTCGACGATGTCGGTGTGCCACTCGTTGCCCTCGCGGTCGAACCAGTCGCGGACGGACTCGGCGATGACCCCGCCAACGCCCTCGACGCCGGACAGCTCCTCGATGCTCGCGGCCCGGATCGCCGCCATCGACCCGAAGTGCTGGGCGAGGGCGCGGGCCGCCGTCGGCCCGACGTGCCGGATCGAGAGGGCGACGAGCACACGCCAGAGCGGCTTGCTCTTGGCCGACTCGAGGTTGGCGACGAGCTTGGCGCCGTTGGCGGACAGGACCCTGCCGTCGACGACCGACTCGGGAGGGTCGGTCTTCTTCGCCGCGCGGGTGTAGAGCGGGACCCTGGCGATGTCGGCGGCGGTGAGCCCGAAGAGTGTCGACTCGTCGGACAGCACGCCCGACTCGAGCAGCGCGACGGCGCCCTCCCACCCCAGGGCCTCGATGTCGAAGGCCCCGCGGCCCGCGAGCCCGGACAACCGCTCGGCGAGCTGCGACGGGCAGAACCGCGAATTGGGGCAGCGGATGTCCTTGTCCCCCTCCCTCGCCGGCGCCAGCGTCGTGCCGCACGACGGGCACTCGGTGGGCATGACGAAGGCGCGCTCGGTGCCGTCACGCAGGTCCACCACCGGCCCGAGGATCTCGGGGATGACGTCACCCGCCTTGCGCAGCACGACGGTGTCACCGATGAGCAGCCCCTTGCGCACGACCTCGGTCGCGTTGTGCAGCGTGGCCCGCTCGACGGTCGATCCCGCGACGACGACGGGCTTCATGACGCCGAAGGGCGTCACCCTGCCCGTGCGACCGACGTTGACCTGGATGTCGAGGAGCGTGGTGTTGACCTCCTCCGGCGGGTACTTGAACGCGATGGCCCAACGGGGGGCGCGGGACGTGGCGCCGAGCTGGCGCTGCACCGAGACCTCGTCGACCTTGACGACGACACCGTCGATCTCGTGCTCGACGTCGTGCCGGTGCTCCCCGGTCGAGACGATGAACGCGTTGACCTCCTCGATCGTGTCGACGACCCGGTAGTGGCTCGAGACCGGCATACCCCACGCCTTGAGCGACTCGTAGGCGGCACTCTGCCGGGTGAGGGCGAAGCCCTCGCGCTTGCCGATGCCGTGGACGAGCATCCGCAGCGGGCGCGTCGCCGTCACGCGGGGGTCCTTCATCCGCAGCGACCCCGCCGCCGCGTTGCGGGGGTTGGCGAACGGCGCCTTGCCCGCCTCGACGAGCGACGCATTGAGGTCGGCGAACGCCTCGATCGGGAAGAAGACCTCGCCGCGCACCTCGACGAGGTCCGGAACGGGATGGCCCGGGCTCGCCTCCAGCTCGGTCGGTATGCCGTGAATCGTGCGGACGTTGAGGGTCACGTCCTCACCGGTGCGGCCGTCACCGCGGGTGAGGGCGCGGGTGAGGCGGCCCTTCTCGTAGAGCAGGTTGATCGCGAGCCCGTCGATCTTGAGCTCGCACAGGTAGTGGAAGGCCTGACCCGCCTCGCGCTCGACCCGCGCGGCCCACTCGAGCATCTCCTCGCGCGAGAAGGCGTTGTCGAGGCTGAGCATGCGCTCGAGGTGGTCGACGGCGGTGAAGTCGGTCGAGAAGACCGCACCGCCCACGCTCTGGGTCGGGCTGTCGGGGGTGCGCAGCGAGGGCCACTCGTCCTCGAGCGCGTTGAGGCGCTTCATCAACGCGTCGTACTCACCGTCGCTGATCGTCGGCGCGTCCTTGACGTGGTAGGCGAACTGGTGGGTGGCCGCCTGCTCGGCGAGGTCGGTCCACTCGTGACGGACCTCCTCGGGGGCCGGCGCACCCTCGGTCATCAGCTCGCTCTCGCTCACGCGTTCATCCTGCCGCACGCCACCGACACCGTGGCCCCGGTGATCCGTGCCGCGCGGGGTGAGCGACCGCGGTCAGGGGGCGCCCCCGGTGCCCTGCTGCGCGTGCTCGGTGGACGCGTCGTCCTCGGTGACCAGCGCCGCGCGTGCACGATGGGCGCCCGGCGTGCACGTGAGGTCCTCGGACAGCCGGGCGAGGCGGTGCGACGCCTCGGGCGCGAGCGCGAGCAGACGGACAGCCGCGGCCCGGAGCTCCTCCGCCGTGGCGGCGTTGGGGTCGAGGGCCTCGCCCAGGCCGGCTGTCTCGAGCGCCGCGGCGCCGGCGAACTGGTCGGTCGACAGCGGCAGGAGGAGCAGGGGGACGCCGGCGGTCAGCGCCTCCGTGACGGTGTTGTTGCCCCCGTGGGAGACCGCCAGCACGGCGTGCCCCAGCAGCGTGACCTGCGGGAGCTCCGCACGAACCAGCCAGGACCGGGGGACCGGGCCCAGCGCGTCGGGGGACGTGGAACCGGCGGCCAGCGCCACGCGGACGTCCATGCCGCGCAGCGCCTCGGCGACCCGGGCCAGCACGTCCGAGCGCACCGAGAGGAAGCTGCCGAGGCTGACGTAGACGACCGGCCCTCCCCCGCGGGCCAGCCAGGCGTCCACCTCCGGATCGGGCTGTTCGGCGCGGACCGCGGAGCCGAGGAAGGCGTGCCGGCCCAGCAGCGCGGTCCGCTCGGGCGGGTGGAGCTCGCCGGGGTAGTTGAGCATGAGGACGTCACCCGTCTCGGCGAAGGCGTCCTCGCTGGCCGGTGCCGCCGGGTCGAGGAGGGCCATCACGTCGTTCCACTGCTCGGTGAACGCGTCGCGCACGCGCTCGCACCGGCGGCGCAGGTCGGCGAGGGCGTCCGGGTCGGGCTGCAGGCGACGCGGCCACGCGGGCGGGTGGCCGTACACCTCGTCGCCCACGGTCAGGGCCGAGGGGTGGCCCAGGACCACGTCGGCGTGACGCACGCCCGTCCCGGTCAGCCCCAGCCGGGCACTGAAGGCGAGGTGGTCGACGATGACGTGGTCGGGTCGCACCCGCTCCACGACGCGGTGCACCTCCCGCGCAACCCGCAGCGGCTCCCACAGCAGGTCGTCTCCGCGGGCGTCCGCCTGGAACGCCAGGGTGGGGACCGCCCCGAGCCTCGTCGCGGCGAAGAACCCGCGCAGGGCCTCGTCCTCGCCGCGGGGCTGGTCCTCGGCACGGATCACCCCGGGGTTGGACCCGCGTCCCAGCTGGAGGTCCTCACGCTCGAAGCCGAACCGGCGGACGATGCCGTCCGTCGCGGGGCCGGTGGCCACGACGACCCGTTCGCCGGCAGCGCTCCACGCCGTGCCCAACGTGGCGAGGGGAAGCAGGTGTGAGGCGTAGTCAGGGCTGATGACGAGCAGCGTCACGGGAGACCTCCGAGTAGATCGCGGCGAGGGACGAGGCCATCGTGGCAACGCCGAACTCCTCGGCCACCCGGTTCCGGACGTGGTCTGCGCGTGCCGCGGCGTCCGGAGCGGCAGCCAGCTCGAGCGCGGAGACCACCGCACCCGCGAGGGCGGTCGGTGAGGTCGTGTCGACGAGCAGGCCGGTCACCCCCTGCTCGACATACGTCGCCGGCCCGCCCTCCCGGGGGGTGACGACGACGAGCCCCGAGGCCATCGCCTCGAGGATGGCGATGCCGAACTCCTCCTTGAGGCTGGCGGAGACGTACACCCCACCCGGCGCGCTCAGCCCGGGCCGTCCCAGCCGCACCGCCGCCAGCCAGGTGGCGACCACGCCGTTCGGGCGGTGACCGGCCAGCAGCAGGCCACGGTCGGCGGCGTCGACGCGGGCGACCGACGCGCAGATGCGGGCGAGCTCCTCCGCCTCGTCGGTGGTCGGGTCGTCCAGGTCACCTCCGACGACGAGCAGGTTGCAGCCCTCGACGGATGCAGGATCGGACGCCCACGCCTCCACGAGGGTGGCCATGCCCTTGACCCGGTGCAGCCGCCCGACCGTGATCGCGAGCGGCAGGTGCCGGCGTTCCGGGGGAAGGGTCGCGAGCAGTGCGTCCAGCTCGGCGAGTGCCCGACCCGTGGCCACCGGGACGGCATCACCTCGAGCGGCGTCCGCCACCTCACGGACCGCGCGGTCGAGCGGCGCGAGGTCGATGCCCTCGGGGACCACCGTGAGCGACCGGTCGCCCGCGTCCGGGTCGAGGTGGAGGAGCTCGCGCAGGTCGCGGTCTAGCCGTGGCCGGGGGAAGGCGACGAGATGGGCCGCCTGGTCCGCGAGGTCGCGCAGGAGCCGCACCCGGAAGACGAGGTGCTCCGTCTGGTCCGCCGCGCCGAAGGTGGCCCGGGTGAGCGCGCCGGAGGCCTCGCGTGCGGCGATGAGCGCGTGCGGGTCCGGAGCCAGGGTCAGCACCGTGGGGATGCCCAGCTCGTGGGCCACCTCGGACGCCGCCCACGAGCCCACGTCCGCCATCCGCAGGTGCAGGACGTCGACCGGCGCAGCCGCGACGAGCGCTCGCCGGAGACCGCGCCGGATCCCGAGCCGCAGGGGCCAGGTGTCGGCGGACGGCAGCGCCGGGCCAGGCAGGGGAACGCCGAGGTAGTGGTGACCGGGAGCCCCTGCGTCGTCGGGGCTCCGCTCACCCTGGTGGTGGCTGCGCGACAGCGTCAGCACCCGCGAGACGCCGGGCTCCGCGACGAGGGCGTCCCCGAGGTGGACGAGCAGGGTCGCGATCCCGCCCGTGTCGCCCTTCCCGGCGTTGCGCAGGCTCCCGTCGATGTCGGCGTGGAGGAAGAGCTGGGCGACCGTCAGGCCGTCCCGGCCCGAGTCGGTGCGACGCGCTCGAGGAGGACTCACGACGTCGTCGGCCTCGGGCTCGGGCAGTCCCCACGTCTCGAGCGTGGCCTCGGCGAGCATCCCGACGAAACCGCCGTCCTCCATCGCCGCGCGCAGCGGGGCGACGGCCGCCGCCATCGGCGTGGACAGGCGCAGTGCCCATGCCGCGTGCTCGCGGAGGAAGGGCATCCGGGAGGTCAGCAGCGGCACCACGAGCGCCCCAGCCAGGTCAACTCCCCCGGCTGCGGCTGCGTGCACCGCCGCGATCGCCGTCAGCTGGTCGGTGTCGTCGTCGATGGCATCGCGCAGGGTCGCCGTCGCCGCGTCGCCGTCGTCGCGCACGGAGGCCACGAGCGGGTCGATGAAGTCGATCGCCGCCAGGAGCGAGGGTGCGGTCCGGACCGCATCGAGCATCCCCATCGTCGGCGTGGCAAGGGTGTGGTTCACCCTCCCATGATAGGGCCACACCTTGGACAAACCCTAGACATCTGCCGTGGTTCTCCCGTCTGCCGGGCTCTCGCCCTCCCGAGAGGGCCCCGACGACGCGGCCGTGAACCGGATGAGCAGGTCGGCGGCCACGCCCACCGCGATCGTCGCCGGGTCCTTGCCGGCGAGCTGTGGGAGCCCGATCGGGGTGGTGACCCGCGCGACGTCGCTCTCGGCGAGGCCTCCCTCCGTGAGGAGCCGGCGCCGCAGCCGCGCCCACTTGGCGCTGGAGCCGATGAGCCCGACGGAGGCGAGACCGTCGGTGCGCAGGGCCGCGTCGAGGATCGCCGCGTCCTCGGCGTGGTCGTGCGTCATGACGAGCACGTGCGTACCCGAGGGGAGCTCCCCGAGGACGAGCTCGGGCAGGACCGGGACGGGGTGGGGGTGAACCCGCGCGTCGGCATCGGCGAGAGGGGCGAGCACGTCCTCGCGCAGGGCCTCGGGCCGGGTGTCGACGAGGTGCAGGTCGAGGTCGTGACGGGCCAGGATGCGGGCGAGCTCGTGGCCGACGTGGCCCATGCCGAAAATGGCGACGACCGGTGCCACCGGAAGCGGCTCGAGGAGCACGCTCACCTCCCCGCCGCAGCACTGCATGCCGTGCTGGAACGGTGCCTTGTCGGACAGCGACGACGTGAAGGTCTCCGGGGTCGCGCGTCCCTCGTCGAGCATCTGCCGGGACCGTTCGACGGCGGCGGCCTCGAGGTTGCCCCCTCCGATCGTGTCCCAGGTCCCCGTCCGACCCACGACCATCTTGGCGCCCGCCTCGCGAGGTGCGTGGCCCCGCACCTCCGTCAGGGTCACCAGCACCCCTGGTTCCCCGTCCGTGCGGAGCCGCTCGACGGCTCGCAGCCAGCGCACGGCTCAGGCCTCCGACAGGTGCTGCAGTGCGGACTCCGACTCCGGGTGCCGGGTGGGCGCTGCCGGGTCGGCCTCCGGGGGGGTGGGTCCGGGTCCGGCCTCGACCTCGGGGTCGTGCCCGGCCCGGGCCTCCTGCAGCGCCCAGTACACCGCCTCGGGGGTCGCCGGGCTCGCGAGGTCGACGCTGGTGCCCTCGGGCCCGAAGGCCGCACACGCCTGACGCAGCGCCTCGCGCACCGCGAAGGCCAGCATGAGTGGCGGTTCACCGACTGCCTTGGACCCGTACACGGCGCCCTCCTCGTGTGCCCGCTCGAGCAGCGTGACGTTGAGGACCGGCGGCATCTCGGAGAAGCTCGGCAGCTTGTACGTGCTGGCGGATGCGGTGGCCAGGCGGCCACGGTGCTCACCGTCGCCGGTGTCCCAGCGCAGGTCCTCGAGGGTGAGCCAGCCGGCACCCTGGACGTAGGCTCCCTCGATCTGCCCGACGTCGACGAGCGGCGAGAGGCTGTCGCCGACGTCGTGCACGATGTCGACGCGCAGGGTGCGGTGAGCACCGGTGAACCCGTCGACCTCGACCTCCGTCGCGGCAACCCCGTGCGCGAAGTACTTGAACGGGCTCCCCCGCATCACCGTGGAGTTCCAGTGCAGCCCCTCGGTCCGGTAGTAACCGGCGGCGAAGAGCTGGGTCCGGGCGAAGTAGGCCGAGTGCACGAGGTCCGCCCACGGCAGCGTGTGCTCGGTGCCGAGACCGGAGACGACCCCGCCCGAGAAGCGCACGTCCGGGGCGGGCACCCCCAGCCGCTGGGCGGCCACGTGGGCGAGGCGCTCGCGGATCTGTTCGCACGCGTCCTTGACCGCCCCGCCGTTGAGGTCGGCGCCCGACGACGCCGCGGTCGCCGAGGTGTTGGGGACCTTGTCGGTGCGGGTCGGTGCGAGCCGGACGATCTCCGGGAGGACGCCCAACGTGGTCGCCGCGACCTGCAGCATCTTGGTGTGCAGTCCCTGTCCCATCTCGGTGCCGCCGTGGTTGACGAGGACGGACCCGTCCTTGTAGACGTGCACCAGCGCACCGGCCTGGTTGAACGCGGTGAGGTTGAAGGAGATCCCGAACTTCACCGGCGTGACGGCGACCGAGCGCTTGAGGTGCTCGTGGGTCGCGTTGAACTCGGCGATCTCGGCCCGGCGCCGGGCGAGGTCCCCGTCCTCGGCCACCTGGTCCCAGGCGCGCTGGACGCGCTCGGCCTGTGTGATGACCTGCCCGTACGGCGTGGTCTGGCCGTCCTCGTAGAAGTTGCGGCGACGGAGCTCGTGCGGCTCGATGCCCAGCAGGGGGGCACACCGGCCGAGGATGTCCTCGATGACGAGCATCCCCTGCGGGCCGCCGAAGCCGCGGAACGCGGTCTGGGACGTCTTGTGGGTGCGGGCGACCCTGCCCGTCACCCTCACGTCGGGGATCCAGTAGTTGTTGTCGACGTGGCACAGGGCCCGGGCGAGCACCGGCTCGGAGAGGTCCAGGCTCCAGCCGCCGTCGGAGGTCAGGGTCGCCTCGAGCGCCTGCAACAGGCCCGCGTCGTCGAAGCCGACACGCCACCGCGCATGGAACCCGTGCCGCTTGCCGGACATCGTGAGGTCCTGGGTGCGGTTGAGCCTCAGCCGGACCGGCCGCCCGGTGAGCGTGGCGCCCAGGGCCGCGACCGCGGCATACCCGTGCGGCTGCATCTCCTTGCCGCCGAAGCCGCCGCCCATGCGCAGGCACTGGACGGTGACCTCGTGGTTGCGCAGCCCCAGGACGTGGGCCACGATCTCCTGGGTCTCGGTCGGGTGCTGCGTGCTGCTCTGCACGAAGAGGCGACCGTCGTCCTCGACCGTCGCCAGGGCAGCGTGCGTCTCCAGGTAGAAGTGCTCCTGCCCGGCGAGCTCGAGCTCGCCGTGGAAGACGTGCGAGGACCGCGCGAGCGCTGCCTCCGCGTCTCCCCGCTGGACCGTGGGCTGCGCCCCCTGGAAGCTCTCCGCTGCGATCGCCTCGGCCAGCGTGATGATCGACGGGAGCGGCTCGTAGTCGACCTCGACGGCGACGGCGCCGCGGCGGGCGGCCTCCAGGCTCTCGCCGAGCACCCAGCAGACGGCGTGGCCGTGGAAGCAGACCTCGCTCGGGAAGAGCGGCTCGTCGTGCTTGACGCCCGCGTCGTTGATGCCGGGCACGTCCTCGGCCGTGAGCACCCGCACGACACCCGGCACGGCGTATGCCGGCCGCACCCGCAGCCCGGTGACGCGGGCTCGCGCGTGGGGCGCCTGCACCGGCCACGCGTGCAGCACGTCCTTCGTGCGCGGGTGCAGGTCGTCGGTGTAGAGGGCGCGGCCGGTGACGTGCAGCGCCGCCGACTCGTGGCGCACGGCCTGCCCGACGACGGCGGCGGCGGGACGCTCGGACAGCCGGCTCACGGCGCGACCCGCGAGATGGTGCCCTGCTCGGCGTACAGCCTGTGGAGCGACTGGCCGAGCATGGCGCTGCGGTAGCGGTCGCTGGCCCGGTGGTCGGACAGCGGTGTGCCCTCTGTCGCAAGGACGCTCGCGGCCGCGGTCACGGTCTCGGGCGTCCAGCGAGCGCCCTCGAGCGCCGCCTCGGTGCGCAGAGCGCGGATCGGCGTCGCCGCGACACCGCCGAGACCAATCCTCGCCCGGGTCACGGTGCCGTCCACGACGTCGAGGGCGAAGGCGACGGCGACGCTGGAGATGTCGTCGAAGCGCCGTTTGGCGACCTTGTGGAAGGCGACGAGCGCGGAGAGGGGCAGGGGGACCCGGACCTCGCGGATGAGCTCGCCGGGTTGCCGGATGCTCTCGCGGTAGCCGGTGAAGTAGTCGGCCAGCGCCACGACGCGCTCGCCGCCCGGGCCGGACAGCACGAGAGAGGCGTCGAGCGCCAGCAGCGCCGGCGCGCAGTCGCCGATCGGCGACGCGGTGCCCACGTTGCCGCCGAGCGTGGCGCCGTTGCGGATGAGGGGGGAGGCGAACTGGGGGAACAGCCGCGCGAGGAGCGGCACCCGCCCGCCCAGCCCCCGCTCGATCTCGGTGAGGGTGAGGGCGGCGCCGATCCGGACCTCGTCGTCGGCGACCCGGAGGTCGCGCAGCTCGGGCAGCCGGTCGACGGCGACGAGCAGCGGGGGGCGGGACCCCTTGAGGTTGAGCTCCACGCCGACGTCGGTGGAGCCGGCCAGGACCACCGCGTCGGGGTGGTCGGCGAGGAGCTGCACCGTCTCCGCGAGGGTGGACGGGCGCACGAACTCGGCACCGTCGGCCACGAGCCGGGTGGGCCGTGCCGGGGTCGGGGCGGAGAGGCGCCGCTTCGCGAAGGGGTCGGACTCCTCCGGCAGGCCGAGGGCGTATGCCGCGTCGCGGATGGGCCGGTACCCCGTGCACCGGCACAGGTTGCCCGACAGTGCGGCCAGGTCGAACCCGTTCGGGCCGTGCTCGTGGTCGGCAGTGACGTCCGGCTCGGACGCGTGCTCCGGCCCGGCGGCCGTGCGGCCGGCCCGGTAGAACTCCGCCGCCATCGAGCAGACGAAGCCCGGGGTGCAGTAGCCGCACTGCGACCCTCCGCGGTCGGCGAGCTCCTGCTGCACGGGGTGCAGCCGGTCGGGGGCGCCGAGCCCTTCGACCGTGACGACCTCCTGACCGTCCAGGGCAGCGACGGGCACGAGGCAGGAGTTCACGGCCACCCACTCGGTCGCGGTCCCGTCGGTGCCGGCCCGGGCCACCATGACCGCGCAGGCGCCGCACTCCCCCTCGGCGCAGCCCTCCTTGCTGCCGGTGAGACCCCGGTCGCGCAGCCAGTCGAGCGTCGTCGTGTGCGGGGTGGCGGAGTCCCCGAGGGGCACGCTCACCCCGTTGACGGTCAGGAAGGCCGTCGTGGCCGCCGCGGGCGACATCCTCGTCATGATCGTCGATCCTAGGGCGGATCAGTCCTGGCGCGCGGCGGCAAGGAGGACGTCGCGGGTGACCTCGAGCTGACCGAGGTGCTGGACGAGCTCCTGGTGGACGTGCATGAGGACCTCGCCCTGCGTGGCGTACCCGTCGTCGCGCCCGGCCGGCGGGTTGGCGGGCGGCGCGTCGACGACGGCCGCGAGGGCATCCTCGTGCAGCCGGGCGCGGCCGAAGTCCAGGAGCGCGAGCGCCGCGTCGACGGTCCCGGTCGCCGTGAACTCCTCGTCCCGGTCGCGGGGGACGACGATCCCACGGTTGACCGTGCGGCCCCACCGGCCCATGACGCCGACGACGTGCGAGACGAGGGCGAACGCCGAGTTGGACCCCTCGACGCCCGGGACCGTCGCGTTGACGAGAGGGTCACCGAGCTGACGCACGATGCCGGCATACGCATCGAGGGCCTCGTCGCAGAAGGTGAGGTAGGAGTCGATGGTGAGCACGTACAGGAGTCTTTCAGGGTGACCGCCCCCCACGGAGCCGTCCCACGGACCAGAATGGCGGCGACCCCGCCACGGCAAAGGAGCCAGTCACCATGGGCAGCGCAGAGTCCAACCTCGCCTCGAACCTCGTCCGCACCGCCACGTCGATGCCGGACCGCCCGGCGCTCAAGGTGGCCGGGCAGGACATCACCTACCAGCAGCTCCACGGCATGGCGGCCAAGCTCGCCGGAGCCCTGCGCGCCAACGGGATCGAGCCGGGTGACCGCGTCGCGCTCATCCTCCCCAACGTCCCCGCGTTCCCCGTCGCGTTCTTCGGGACGCTGCTCGCGGGCGGCGTCGTCGTCCCGATGAACCCGCTGCTCAAGGCCGGGGAGATCGACTTCTTCTTCACCAACTCGGGCGCCAAGGTCGCCTTCGTCTGGCCCGACTTCGTCAGCGAGGCCACCAAGGGCGCCGAGAACTCGGGGACACGGATCGTCGAGTGCGGGCCCATGGGTCCGGTCGAGGGCAGCTTCGACGGGGGCGAACCCATCGCCGAGCCCACCGAGCGCGAGGGCGACGACACCGCGATCATCCTCTACACCTCGGGCACGACCGGCCGCCCGAAGGGTGCCGAGCTCACCCACGACAACGTCAACCTCAACGCGAAGCGCTGCGCCGAGGACATCCAGGAGGTCACCCCGGACGACGTCATCATGGGCTGCCTGCCGCTCTTCCACGTCTTCGGACTGGTCGTCGGGCTCAACGCCGCCGTGCGGGTCGGCGCCTCGCTCGCGCTCATCCCCAGGTTCGACCCGGCCGCCGCGATCAAGGTCATCGGCGACGAGAAGGTGACGATCATGCAGGGGGTGCCGACGATGTATGCCGCGATCCTCAACCACCCGGACGCCGACAGCCTCGACGCGTCGTCGCTGCGCACCTGCGCCTCGGGTGGGTCGGCCATGCCGCTCGAGGTGATGAAGGCGTTCGAGGAGAAGTTCGGGTGCGTCATCCTCGAGGGCTACGGCCTGTCCGAGACCTCACCGGTCGCGTCCTTCAACATGCCCACCCGCGAGCGCAAGCCGGGCACCATCGGTCTGGCCATCCCCGGATGCGAGATGCGCGTCATCGACGAGGACGGCAAGGAGGTCCCGGACGGCACCGTCGGCGAGATCGCCATCCGCGGCGACAACGTCATGAAGGGCTACTGGCAGAACCCGGAGGCGACGGCGGAGGCGATCCCCGACGGGTGGTTCCGCACCGGCGACATGGCCACCCGCGACGAGGAGGGCTACTACACGATCGTCGACCGCAAGAAGGACATGATCCTGCGTGGCGGCATGAACGTGTACCCGCGCGAGGTCGAGGAGGTCATCTACCAGCACCCCGACGTCCTCGAGGTGGCCGTCGTGGCCGTCCCCGACGAGCTCTACGGCGAGCAGGTGGGCGCCGGCGTGGCGCTGCGCGAGGGGTCGACGGCCACGGCCGAGGACATCATCGAGTTCACGAAGGAGCGCATCGCCGCCTACAAGTACCCCCGCACGGTGTGGCTGCTCGACGAGCTCCCCAAGGGCCCCACCGGCAAGATCCTGCGCCGCGAGGTGCGACCCCCGGCAGCGGGCTGACGCCCGTCCCCGACCGTCCCGGAACGCGCCGGGTGTCGGGGATCCGGGGCCACGGCGAGGTGGAGGACCCCGGATAGCCGACACCGCACGCGGCGGGCGGCGTCAGGTGCGAGGCACCGCCGGCGCCGCCTCGGGAGCCGGTGCGGCCAGCCGCCGCGACGGGGCGTTGATCACGGCGGCCGCGGCCAGGACGATGACGAAGCCGACGACCTCGAACAGTCCGAGCGCCTCCCCGAGGACGAGGACGCCGAGGAGCACCGAGACGATGGGGATGAGGTAGGTGATCGTCGAGCCGATGATGGGTCCGGCGCCACGGACGACGTCGAACTGGAGGATGTAGGCCGCGCCGGTGCCGACCACCCCGAGCGCGAGGATGCACAGCAGCGGCAGCCAGACCCAGCCGCCACCGGCGCTCCCGGCCTCGATCTGCGACGTGCCGAGCCGGGCCCGGTCGTAGGCCCAGATCGACGCGAGCCCCCCGGGCTGGACCGCGCCCCACACGAGGGTCACCGGGACCATGGCCACGGTCCCCATGAGCAGGGTCGCCGCGGGCTGGCTCAGCCCGCCGAGGTCGGCGCGGGCGAGGAAGCGCCGGTTGTAGGTCCACCCGACGCCGTAGCAGGCACCGCCGAGCAGGGCCATCCCGAAGCCGGCGAGGTCGGGCCGGGCGCTCGTCCACGGCTGCATGATCGTCACGACGCCGACGAACCCGACGACCACGGCCACGACCTTCGAGCGGGTCGCGCGGGCCCCGGGCAGGAACGCCATCGTCGCGAGCACCGTGGCGATGGGCGTGGTCGCGTTGCCGATGCCGGCGAGCGCGGAGCTCACCCGGGTCTCGGACAGCGCGAACAGGGTGAACGGGATGGTGCCGAGCAGCAGCCCGGTGACGACGAGGTGCCCCCACACCCAACGCTCCCGCGGCAGCGACCCGCCGCGCAGGAACAGCAGGGCGAGGATCGTCACGGCTCCGGTGACCAGCCGCAGGGCGGCGATCTGGACCGCCGACAGCGACTCGAGCCCGACCTTCATGAGCAGGAAGCTCGACCCCCAGATGAAGACGAGGGCGAGGTACTTCGCCTGCCAGGGGATGCGGGGAACGGGTGACATCAGCCCAGCTCCTTCTCCGTCAGCTCGCGCGCGGTGTCGATGGCCACCCGGAGAACGCCGACGGCCCCCTGCGGTGTGAGCGCGGGCATCCCGCAGGCCGGAGTGATCGTGACGTCGGCGAGCGAGGAGACCGGGAGTCCCACCCGGGCGAAGCCGTCGACGACCCGCGCCGTCGCGTCGCGCACCGCACCGGCGGAGTCCGTGACCGCCGCGACCGGCACGACGCCGGCCCAGAGCCCCACACCGGACTCGACGGCCGCCGCGATGGCCTCCCAGCGTGGCGGCGACGCCGCGGTGAGGTCGAGGGAGAGCGCGCTGGCGCCGGTGGCGGCGAGCACCTGAACGGGGGCGTCGGGGTGGCAGGAGTGCAGGACGACGTCGCCCTCGTGGGC
Source organism: Knoellia aerolata DSM 18566 (assembly GCF_000768695.1). GTDB lineage: Bacteria > Actinomycetota > Actinomycetes > Actinomycetales > Dermatophilaceae > Knoellia > Knoellia aerolata. The sequence goes on along the minus strand of NZ_AVPL01000003.1, from coordinate 41,293 downwards.
CTCCCGCACCTCGCGTATGCCGCGTGCCACCTCGACGCGGCCGACCGGCCGCACGCGACCGTAGCCGGACGCGGTGGGGAGGTCGCCGCGCAGGACGGCGACCACCGAGGGCTCGTCGAGCTGGACGGTCAGCACCGCGCCGGGGACGAGCCGCTGCACCTCGAGCACGTGGCGGCGGACGCCCTCGGCGAGCGAGGCGACGACGTCACGGCGGGCGCCCGCGTCGGAGAGGGAGCGCTCGCCGCGGTTGAGCTCGATCGAGCCCGCGAGGGTCCACGGGCCGGCGACCTGGATCTTGAGCGGGCCGGCATACCCGTCGTAGGCCTCGGCCAGCTCGTCGAGGTCACGGCGCAGGAACGAGCGGGCCCGCGCGAGGTCGCGACCGGGTCGGTCGGTGAAGCGCCAGCCGGAGGGCTGGAGGTCGACGGAGAGGTCGGCGAGCAGGGCCGCGGACCGGCCGATGAGGTCGGTACCGGGACCGCGGGCGGGCAGCTCCGGGAGGTGTGGCACCCCGAGCCCGTCGGCGTCGCCGAGGAGGTCGCGCACGGCGACGACGGCCTCCCGGGTCGACTCGCCCGGCCAGGATCCGACTCCGGAGACATGGGTCACGCGAGAACTCTCGCACCCGCGAAGTCCCTCACCGACCGCGGCACCTCCTGAGCGGTCGAGGTGGGGGCGGGCTCGGGCTCGAGGGCGACGGTCCGCAGCTCGACGAGGCCGTGCCAGGCGTCGGTGGGCTCGGTGGGGGCGCTCGCCGTGCCGGTGCGGGTCTTGACCATGAAGCCACCCTCGGCGATGGGCAGCGCCATGGCCAGGGTCCTGGACTGCTCCTGCCGCGTCATGGGGCGGACCTCGGCCGTGCGCCCGGGCAGGATCCGCTCCGAGAGCACGTCGAGGGCGATGGTCCGGTCCACGTCCCGAAGGGGCGTGAGGTGGCCGTGCACGACCGCCGAGCGGTAGTTCGCGGACGAGTCGAAGGTCGTCGGACCGACGACGAGCGCGTCGACCGCGATGACGGCCAAGGCCGCGGGCGCACCGGCGGCGACGTGGCGCAGCGCCCCGGCGCCGGTCGAGCCGTGCAGGAGGATGCGGTCCCCGTCGCGGGCGAAGATCATGGGCACCACCCACGGCTTCCCGTCGACGACGGTGCTCAGCGTCCCCGCGAGGACGTCGTCGAGGAGGGCGTCGAGGGCGGCGCGCTCGGTGGAGCCGCGCTCCTGGTGTCGGTGCAGGCTGAGGTCGGTCACGCGTCCATCGTCGGTGCGCAACTGGATCATTGCCGAGATCCACTATGGGCCGATCGCCAGGACCGGTATTCTGGTCGGATGCCCCGGGTCCCGCGTGCCGCCGGCCTCCCGCTGCGGCTCGAGCCCTCCGACCGTCCGCTGCGACACCGCATCGCCGACGCGGTCGTCACCGAGCTGCGCGAGGGCCGGCTCCGCCCGGGAGACCCGCTCCCCTCGACCCGGGTGCTCGCGACCGCGCTGACGATCTCGCGCGGACCCGTCGTCGCGGCCTACGACGAGCTGTCGGCGGCCGGCTTCATCGAGACGCGGCCGGGTTCGGGCGCGGTGGTCGCGCCGCTCGCCGACCGGGCGGCCCGGGCGGGCGCCCTCTCCTCCGTCGAGCCCATGGAGCCGTGCCCGACACCACGGCGGCGACCCCCGCCGCGCGAGGCCCGCTTCGACCTGCGGCCCGGGCTTCCCGACATCGGCTTCCTCGACCGGGCCGCGTGGCGGCGGGCGTGGCGGGTCGCCGCCTCGAAGGTCCCGACCATCGACCTCAGCCAGGCGCCGGACCACGCCCGGCTGCGACACGTCCTCGCCGACCACATCCGCCGCAGCCGCGGGATCGCGGTCGACCCCGAGGAGCTGCTCGTCACGCCCGGGGTGAGCGCGACCCTGCAGGCGCTGCCCGCCGCCCTGGGGCTCATCGGGCGCACCGTCGCCCTCGAGGACCCGGGGTACGTCGAGGCGTGGACGGCGTTCTCGGACGGCGGTGTGCGCATCCGGGCGGTGGCCGTGGACGATGACGGCCTCGACCCCGCCCTGCTCGGCCGCACCGACGCCGCGGTGTACGTCACGCCGTCGCACCAGTACCCGCTGGGGGCGCGGATGCCGGTCGCCCGCCGCACCGCCCTCCTCGACTGGGCCCGGCGCGACGGCGGGCTCGTCATCGAGGACGACTACGACGGGGAGTTCCGCTACGACGTCTCCCCGCTGCCGGCGCTCCGGTCGCTCGAGGGTGCCGACGACCACGTCCTCTACGTCGGCACGGCCTCGAAGATCCTCGTACCCACCCTGCGCGTCTCGTGGCTGCTGCCACCCCGCCACCTCCACGAGGCGATCCGGGGCGAGCTCGACCGGCGCAGCCTCCTCGTCAACGAGATGACCGGCGCCGCGGTGGCCGAGTTCATCGCCAGCGGCGCCCTGTCCGCGCACCACGCCCGGGCGGCGCGGACGTATGCCGGCCGCCGCAGCCGCGTCGTCGCCGCCCTGGCCCGCCACCTCCCCGAGCACCGGCTCAGCGGCGTCGACGCGGGCCTCCACCTCGTGCTGCTCCTGCCCGACGACGTCGACGACCACGAGGTGTCGACGGCGCTGCTGGGCCGCGGCGTCCTCGTCAACCCGCTCTCGGCCTACTGCGTCGAGGCGACGCGACGCGGGCTCGTCATCGGCTACGCCGGCCTGCCCGAGACCCACGCCGACGCCGCCGTCCGCGCGCTCGCCCACGTCCTCCTCACGTAGCCCCCACCCGCCCTCGCTCCCCCTCCGCTTCCCCAGCGTCCGCACCCCTGGTCGAGAACGCGACCACCTCTGCGGACGCGCGCACCCGGCATACGGGCTGCGTCCGCAACCCTGGTCGAGAACGCGACCACCTCTGCGGACGCACGCACCCGCCCCCCCACGGGCGGGAGGGCGGTCAGAGGACGTCGTGGCCGGGGTGCGGCTCGGACGGGATGGTCCCGAGACGCCCGGCCTGGAAGTCCTCGAACGCCTGCACCAGCTCGGCGCGGGTGTTCATGACGAACGGGCCGTAGGCGGCGACCGGTTCGCGGATGGGTCGCCCTCCCATGACGTAGAGGTCGAGGCTGGGGCTGCGGCTCTCCTGGCTGTCATCCGCACCGACCTCGATGACGTCCCCGGCCCCGAGGACGGCCAACTGGCCCATGCGCAGCGGCCGGCGTTCGGCGCCCACGGTGCCGCGACCGCTGAGGGCGTAGACGAGGGCGTTGTAGCCCGGGTTCCAGGGCAGCCGGACGCGGGCGCCGGGCGCCACGGTCGCGTGGACGATGCTGATCGGCGTGTGGGTGATGCCCGGGCCCGCGTGGCCGTCGAGGTCACCGGCGATGACGCGGAGGAGCGCGCCACCGTCCGGGCTCGAGAGCAGCGCGACCTCGCCACCACGGATGTCCTGGTAGCGGGGCGGCGACATCTTCATCGTCCTCGGCAGGTTGACCCACAGCTGGAGGCCGTGGAAGAGGCCACCACTGACGACGAGCGACTCCGGCGGGGTCTCGATGTGGAGCAGGCCGGACCCCGCGGTCATCCACTGGGTGTCGCCGTCGGTGATGCGCCCACCACCCCCGTGCGAGTCACGGTGCACGAAGCTGCCGTCGATGATGTAGGTCACCGTCTCGAAGCCGCGGTGCGGGTGCCACGAGGTGCCCTTGGGCTCGCCCGGTGCGTACTCCACCTCGCCCATCTGGTCCATGTGGATGAACGGGTCGAGCGCCGCGAGGTCGACTCCCGCGAACGCCCGGCGCACGGGGAAGCCCTCGCCCTCGAAACCCTGCGGCGCCGTCGTCACCCCGAGCACGGGCCGGCTCGGCGCCGCGGCCTCCGGCACGCCGACACGCGGGAGGGTGAGGATGTTGTCGACGGTCACAGCAGGCATGACGGCTCCTTCGCTCGTGTCCCCGGTGCGGGACTATCCACCTGGTACCAACGTGCTTGAATGCTCAACTGTTCCGCCGGGACGGACGGCCACGGAGTGCTCCCGGCCCGACTGGTCGGTCGACGCGATGGTCGCCGACCCGACGACCCGGGTCCCGTCGTAGAGGACGACCGACTGGCCGGGCGCGACCCCCCGGACGCGCTCGTCGAGCCGGACGTGCACGACCTCCGCGAGGTCCACATCGACGTGGACCGACGCGGCGTACTCCTCACCGTGCGCACGCACCTGCGCCCCCAGCCGGACCTCGCCGGTCGGCGCCGGGCCGCACCACCGGGCGTGGTCGGCCCGGATGACGTCGACCCCGAGCAGGTCCTGGGTGCCGATGAGGACGCGGTTGGTCGGGGCGTCGACGCCGACGACGTAGCGGGGGTCCCCGTCGAGCGCCGAGCGGTCGAGCCCGAGGGCGCGTCGCTGCCCGACCGTGAACCCGTACGCCCCCGCATGCGCCCCCACGACCTCGCCGCTCGCGACGTCGACGAGGTCGCCGGGCTGCTCGCCGAGCCGGGAGGTCAGCCACCCGCGGGTGTCGCCGTCGGGGATGAAGCAGATGTCGTAGGAGTCCGGCTTCTTCGCCACGGAGAACCCCCTCGCCGCAGCCTCCTCGCGGATCTGCGGCTTGGCGGTGTCGCCGAGCGGGAAGAACGCCCGCGCCAGCTGGTCGGCGTCGAGCACCCCGAGCACGTACGACTGGTCCTTGGCCGGGTCGACCGCGCGGTGCAGCTCGCGCACCACCGACCCGTCGGCACCGGCCCGCTCGACGACCTGGGCGTAGTGCCCGGTCGCGACCGCGTCGAAGCCGAGGGCGACGGCGCGGTCGAGCAGGGCCGCGAACTTGATCGACTCGTTGCAGCGCAGGCACGGGTTGGGCGTGCGACCGGCGGCGTACTCCGCGACGAAGTCGTCCATGACGTCGCGCTGGAACCGCTCGGCCATGTCCCACACGTAGAACGGGATGCCGAGCCGGTCGGCGACCCGGCGCGCGTCGCCCGCGTCCTCGATGGTGCAGCACCCGCGCGCGGACTCCCGCAGGGTCGCGGCCGAGCGCGAGAGGGCCAGGTGGACGCCGACGACCTCGTGCCCGGCGTCGAGCATCCGGGCCGCGGCGACCGCGGAGTCGACCCCCCCGCTCATCGCGGCGACGACGCGCATCAGGCTGCTCCGCTCGCACGTCGGGCGCGCTCGACGACCGCCGGCAGGGCGGCGAGGAACGCGTCGACGTCCGCCTCGGTGGACGTGTGGCCGAGCGAGAGCCGCAGTGCACCGCGCGCCTCCGCCTCGGCGTAGCCCATGGCGAGCAGCACGTGGCTCGGCTGCGGGACACCGGCCTGGCACGCGGACCCGGTGGAGCACTCGACCCCGGCGGCGTCGAGCAGGTAGAGCAGCGAGTCGCCCTCGCACCCGGGCACGAGGAGGTGGGCGTTGCCGGGCAGCCGGTCGAGCAGCTCGCCCTCGGTCCAGCAGCCGCTCACCGTGACACCGAGGTCGAGCCCGAGCGCCCCGGCGACGAGTCGGTCGCGCAGGCCGGCGAGCCGGGCCGCGGAGGCCTCCTGCTGCGCGACGGCTTCGGTGAGCGCCACCGCGAACGCGCGTATGCCGGCCGCGTCCAGGGTGCCCGAGCGCACCTGCCGCTCCTGCCCGCCGCCGTGGACGAGGGGGACCATCCGGGCGTCGCGACGGGCCAGGAGGGCGCCGACGCCGACGGGGCCGCCGACCTTGTGGGCCGAGACGGTCATGAGGTCGGCGCCGCTGGCCGAGAAGTCGACGGGCAGCTGGCCGACCGCCTGGACGGCGTCGGTGTGGAACGGCACGCCGGCCTCGCGGGCGACGGCGGCGAGGTCGGCGACCGGCTGGACGGTCCCCACCTCGTTGTTGGCCCACATGACGCTCGCCAGCGCGGGTGCGGCACCGGAACCGGGGGCGAGCGCGGCACGCAGGTCGTCGACCGCGATGTGCCCGCACCGGTCCGGCTCGAGCCAGGTGACCTCGGCGCCCCCACGCCTGACGAGGTGCTGGACGGGGTCGAGGACGGCATGGTGCTCGATGCCGCTGACGACGATGCGGTGCGCGTCCGCGGAGTGGCTGCGGGCGGCATACGTGCCCTTGATGGCGAGGTTGTCGGCCTCGGTGCCGCCGGAGGTGAAGACGACCTCCGAGGGCCGCGCGCCGAGGGCGCCGGCGATCTCCTCGCGGGACTCCTCGACGACGGCACGGGCGGCCCGGCCGGAGGTGTGCAGCGACGACGGGTTGCCGCCCCGCTCGGACTGCTCGAGCCACGCGTCGCGTGCCGACGCCCGCATGGGGGTCGTCGCGGCATGGTCCAGGTACGCGCTCACCCGCGAATTCTACGTTCGCCCCGGCCTTTGCTCCCCATGGGCGAAACGTGAGGGTCCGGAGGCTTCAGAAGCCTCCGGACCCTCGCGTCACCTCCGCTCGGAGGGGCGTGCTCAGCCCTTGGCCTTCTTCACGGCCTCGGTCGCCTGCGGAAGGACGGTGAAGAGGTCACCGACGACACCGAAGTCGACGAGCTCGAAGATCGGGGCCTCCTCGTCCTTGTTGACCGCGACGATCGTCTTGGACGTCTGCATGCCGGCGCGGTGCTGGATCGCCCCGGAGATGCCGGCCGCGACGTAGAGCTGCGGCGAGACCTGCTTGCCGGTCTGGCCGACCTGGTTGCTGTGCGGGTACCAGCCGGCGTCGACGGCGGCGCGGCTCGCACCCACCGCCGCTCCGAGGCTGTCGGCGAACGCCTCGACGGGGCCGAAGTCACCACCGGTGCCACGGCCGCCGGAGACGACGATCGCCGCCTCGGTGAGCTCCGGGCGACCGGTCGCCGCCTTGGGGCTGGACTCGACGACCCTGACCGCCTTGGCGGCGTCGGAGAGGGTCAGCTCGACCTTCTCGATGGTGCCGGCCGCGGGCGAGGCCTCGATCGGGGCGGAGTTGGGCTTGACGGCGACGATGGCCGAGCCCTTCGTGATGGTGGAGGTGACGGAGTACGAGCCGGCGAAGACCGACTGCGTCGTCTCGACACCCTCGCCACCGGCGCGGACGTCGACGGCGTCGGTGATGAGACCCGACTCGGTGCGGATGGCGAGCCGGGCGGCGATCTCCTTGCCGGCGGCGTTGCTCGGGATGAGCACCGCGACGGGAGAGGTCCTCTCGACGAGCGACGCGAGGATCTCGGCCTGCGGGGCGACGAGGTACTCGAGGGCGTCGGGGGCGTCGTAGACGTAGACCTTGGCGGCGCCGTACTTGGCGAGGGTGACCTGCGCGGTCTCGGCGCCGGGGCCGATGTGCACCGCGGAGGGCTCGCCGAGGCGACGGGCCAGGGTCAGCAGCTCGGCGGTCGACTTGCGAACCTTGCCGCCGGCGTGGTCGACGAGGACGAGAACTTCAGCCATGGGTGATTCTCCTCAGAGGAACTTCTGGGCGGACAGGAACTCGGCGAGCTTGGTGCCACCGTCGCCCTCGTCGGTGACGAGCTGGCCCTGCTCACGCGGCGGGCGCTTGGTGAAGGAGGTGACCCTCGTCCACGCGGCATCCAGGCCGACGCGCCCGGGCTCGATGCCGAGGTCCGCGAGGGTCCACGTCTCGACCGGCTTCTTCTTCGCGGCCATGATCCCCTTGAACGAGGGGTAGCGCGGCTCGTTGATCTGGTCGGTGACCGAGACCAGCGCCGGGAGCGCCGACTCGATCGTCTCGGACGCGACGTCGCCGTCGCGACGGATCCGCACCGTCTGACCGTCGATGGTCAGCTCCGAGGCGTAGGTGACCTGCGGGAGGCCGAGGCGCTCGGCGACCATCGCGGGCACGACGCCCATGACGCCGTCGGTCGAGGACATGCCGGTGATGACGAGGTCGGGGGCACCGCCGCCGGAGGCCTTCTTGATCGCCTCGGCGAGCACCAGCGAGGTGGCCGGCGCGTCGGAGCCGTGGATGGCCTCGTCGCTGACGTGGACGGCCTTGTCGGCGCCCATCTGCAGCGCCTTCTTGAGGGCGTCGACCGCCTTCTCCGGCCCGACGGTGAGGACGGTGACCTCACCCTCGCCGGCCTCCGCGAGCTTGAGCGCCTCCTCGACGGCGTACTCGTCGAGCTCGGACAGGAGCCCCTCGACGCCGGCGCGGTCCGTGGTGCTGTCGGCCTCGTTGAAGGAACGGTCGGACTGTGCGTCAGGCACGTACTTGACGCAGACGACGATGTTCATGCGTGCCTCGTCCTCATCTCTCGGGGGGTGGATCCATGGGGTCTCACGACTGCACCCGAGCGTATGCCGGGTGCCTGCGCTCCGGAGAATCGTGCGGGCGTGACGGTGGGCACAGAAACCGCCCTGACGCCCAGCCCCACACCGATCCGCCAGTGAGAGAACATCGAGGGAACACCCGAGCACCCGAGGTGAGGAGACCGGCCGCGTGATCAAGGTCCTGCTGCTCGACCTCGACGGGGTGCTGCGCCACTGGGACGCGTCCCACGCCGCGACGGTCGAGACGACCTACGGCCTGCCGCCGGGGGTGCTCACCCGGGCCGCCTACGACCCGGCCCGCTTCGTCCCCGCCCTGACCGGGGCGGTCGACGACCGGACGTGGCGGGACTCCGTCGTCGCGGCGCTCGCGGTCGAGCACGGCGACGTGGCCCGGGACGCGGTGACCGAGTGGATGCTCCCCGCGGGGCGCGTCGACCCCGACGTCCTCGAGGTGGTGCGACGGGCCCGCACGATGGCCCGCGTCATCCTGCTCACCAACGCCACGAGCCGGCTCCACGACGACCTCGAGCGGCTCGGCCTCGTCGACGAGGTGGACGGGGTCGTGAGCAGCGCCGACCTCGGCCTCGCCAAGCCAGACCCCGACGCGTTCAGCCGGGCGGCGCTGCGCCACCACCTGATGTTCAGCGAGATCGCCTACGTCGACGCCTCCCGCCAGAACATCGCGACCGCCGAGATCCTCGGGATCACCTCGCACCTCTACGAGGACGTCGAGGGTCTGAGCACGTTCGTCGACGAGGTCCTCACGGGTTGAGCCGCCCGGTCAGGCTCCCTCGAACGTCGCCTTGCCGGGACCGTTCTCGACGAAGGAGCGCATCCCGGTCTCGCGGTCCCTCGTGGCGAACAGCGAGGTGAAGAGCATCCGCTCGATCTCGAGCCCGCTCTGGAGGTCGACCTCGAGCCCCGAGTCGATGGCCTCCTTGGCCGCGCGGACCGCGTAGGCCGGCCCACCGGCATACCGCTTCATCATCCGCCTGGCGGCGGCGAGCACCGGGTCGGCCCCGTCGTGCGGCCCGTCCTCGAGGTCGACCACCTGGTCGACGAGGCCGATCGCGAGCGCCTCGTCGGCATCGACGAAGCGACCCGTGAAGATGATGTCCTTGGCCCGGGCTGGACCGACGAGGCGGGCCAGGCGCTGCGTGCCGCCGGCCCCCGGAATGATGCCGAGGAGGATTTCCGGCTGGCCCAGCCTGGCGCCGCGGGCGGCGATCCGGAAGTCGCACGCGAGGGCGACCTCGCACCCGCCGCCCAGGGCGTAGCCGGTGATGGCGGCCACCGTCGGCTTGGGGATGCGGGCCAGCGCGCGGGTGAAGTCCTGGAGCAGCAGCGAGTGGTCGGCCATGTCGGTGTAGGACATGTCGACCATCTGCTTGATGTCGGCGCCGGCGGCGAAGACCTTGGCGCCGCCGTAGACGATGACCGCGGCGACGTCCTTGCGCTCGGTGGCCTCCTGGGAGGCGGCGATGAGACCGTGCTGCATCTCGTCGTTGAGCGCGTTCATCGGCGGGCGGTCGAGGCGGATGACGCCGATCCCGTCCTCGACCTCCAACCGCACGACCTGGGACATCAGCTGCCCTGGCCCGGGGTGGAGCCGTTGGCCTCCGGGCCGGCCTCGTCCTGGGGCGGGCCGGACTGGTCGGACTGGCCCTGGCCGGGCTCGAGGCCGAGGGCGCGCTCGTGCCACAGCTGGACCGCGGAGAGGATGATCGAGGTGCTCACCTGGACGAGCGTCGCGACCTCGGCACCGGGGACGACGAGGTGCTCGCTCGTGACGACGAGGGTGTTGTTGGCGACCCCGGTCTTGACGCAGTTGAGCGACAGGTTGACCTCGTTGCACGTGGCCGAGACCTTGGCGGTGTCGCTGGCGACCTCGTCGGGGAGGGTCCACTGGCCGAAGATGCGCATGACGGGGAGCTCGCCCTCGGTGACGCGCACGAAGATCGTCTGCTCGTTGGCCTGGTAGGCCACGTCGCCGTCGGTGTCGAGGTTGGGCTGGGCGCCCATGTCGACGAGGACGTCGAGGACGCGACCGCGCAGCGGGTGCTCGTCTGCGGGCGGCGGGAAGCTGGGGAGGGAGGTGGGATCACTCATGCCACCACCTTGTCATGCGAGCGATCCGACGCGCGCGGGAGCCGGTCACCGTGCGCACCAGCGCGCACGCGTCAATAGGCTGCGCCCATGCCGCCGTCGACGTCCGCCACCACCGCGCCCTCCCTGCGGGTCGCGCCGGACCTTCCGCCCCCGCCCGGCGTCACCGTCCTCGACGGCGGGATCGAGGTCTGCGTCTATGCCGGCCACGCCGGCTCGGTCGAGCTCTGCCTGTTCGACGAGGGCGACGACGCCGGGACGACCGAGCGTCGCGTGCCCCTGCTCGACCACGCCTTCGGGTGGTGGTTCGGGTTCGTGCCCGACGTGGGCGTCGGCCAGCGCTACGGGTTCCGCGTCGGCGGCGCCTGGGACCCCGAGCGGGGCCTGCGGCACAACCCCGCGCAGCTGCTCATGGACCCCTACGCCAAGGCCATCGAGGGCGAGGTCCGATGGGGACCCAGCGTCTACGGCCACGTCGTGGACGAGCACGGCTGGCGTGGTGACGGCTCCGCGCCGTCCGACTCCGACTCCGCCGCCGACATGCCGCGATCGGTCGTCATCGACGACTCCTTCGACTGGGGCGACGACGCCCCCCCGGCCGTGACGCGCAGCGAGTCCGTGATCTACGAGACCCATGTCCGCAACCTCACCCAGCAACTCCCTGCTGTGCCGGAGGAGCTGCGCGGGACGTATGCCGGCATGGCCCACCCCGCGACCCTCGCCCACCTCACCGGGCTCGGCGTCACCGCCGTCGAGCTGCTCCCCGTGCACTCGTTCACCTCGGAGCCGTCCTTGGTGCAGAGGGGCCTGACCAACCACTGGGGCTACAACACGCTCGGCTTCTTCGCCCCGCACGCCGGCTACGCCGCCGCCGACGACCCGCAGGGCGCCGTCGACGAGTTCAAGGGCATGGTCAAGCTGCTCCACGCCGCCGGCCTCGAGGTCATCCTCGACGTCGTCTACAACCACACCGCCGAGCAGGACGTCACCGGCCCCACCCTGTCGTTCCGGGGCCTGGACAACCGTGCCTACTACCGCCTCGACGAGCGCGGGCGCGACATCGACGTCACGGGTACGGGCAACACGCTCGACCTGCGCCACCCGGTGATGGTTCGGCTCGCCCTGGACTCGCTGCGCTACTGGGTCCAGGAGTGCCACGTCGACGGCTTCCGGTTCGACCTCGCGGTCGCCCTCGGGCGCGGGCGCACCGACGAGTTCGACCCCGACCACCCGTTCCTCGTCGGGCTGCGCACCGACCCCCTCCTCTCGCGCACCAAGCTCATCGTCGAGCCGTGGGACGTCGGCCTGCACGGCTGGCGCACCGGCCAGTTCCCGCCACCGTTCTCGGAGTGGAACGACCGGTTCCGCGACTCCGTGCGCGACTTCTGGCTCGGCGACCACCGGCCGTCGACGCCGGGGCAGGTCTCGCACGGCGTGCAGGACCTCGCCACCCGGCTCGCCGGCTCGCGCGACCTGTTCGGCACGCGGGACCGGGGCCCGACGGCGTCGGTGAACTTCGTGGCCGCGCACGACGGGTTCACGCTCGCGGACCTCACGGCATACGACTCGAAGCACAACGAGCGCAACGGCGAGGACAACCGCGACGGCTCGGACGGGAACCGCTCGTGGAACCACGGGGTCGAGGGACCGACCGACGACGAGCGGGTGCTGGCGCTGCGGCGACGCTCCATGCGCAACCTCCTCGGCACGCTGCTCCTCTCGTCCGGCATCCCGATGATCAACGCCGGTGACGAGCTCGGCCGCAGCCAGGGCGGCAACAACAACCCCTACAACCAGAACAACGAGACGACGTGGTTCGACTGGGACCTCGAGCCGTGGCAGGAGGACCTGCTCGCGACGACGAGGCACCTCATCGGGATCCGGCGCGAGCACCCCGCCCTGCGCCAACGCACCTGGGCAGAGGGACGCGAGGTCCACGAGGACGGTTCGATCGACCTGGCCTGGTTCGGCGCCAACGGGCACCCGATGCACGACTGGTCCTCGCCCGAGAACCGCACGCTCCAGATGCTCGTCAACGGCGCCTGGCTCGGGCACGAGTCCGTGCTCGTCGTGCTCCACGGCGACCTGTACGAACGGCAGGTGCGCCTCCCCACGGCGCCCGGCCTGTCCGCCTACCGGCTGCTCTGGGACAGCGTGTGGGAGCGACCGCAGCACGGTGGGACCATCGGTGCCGGGGAGGTCGTCACCATGGCCCCTCTCAGCCTGCGCACGTATGCCGTGACCGACGCGACCTGAGTCCGCGCGATCTCTGCTTGACTGGGCCATGACGTCATCGACTCCCCCGGACGACACCGGGGCGCGCCTCGACGAGGAGCGAACCGCCCTGCAGGACCGGATCGCCCGCATGGCCGAGGACATGGACGCCCTCGTCGCGGCGTCACGCGACTCCAACGCCGACGACGAGCACGACCCCGAGGGGCAGACGATCGCCTACGAGCGCTCCCAGCTCCAGGCGCTGACCGACCAGGCCCGCGAGCACCTGGCGGAGATCGACGCCGCCATCGCGCGGGTTCAGTCGGGGACGTACGGCGTGTGCGAGGTCTGCCACGAACCGATCGGTGCGCCACGGCTCGAGGCACGACCGACGGCACGCACCTGCGTCCAGCACGCCGTCGCCCGTCGCGCCCGTTCCTGACCGCGCGCTGGCGTAGGTCCGAGGGTCGAGGGGGTCGAGGGGGTCGAGGGGGTCGAGGGGGTCGAGGGTCACCCGAGCCTGTCCAGCAGCTTCGCGAGTGCGCTGCCTGCGGGCGGCTGTCCCCGCGAGATGGTGGCACCGGGGCTCAGGGCCGACGCGATCCGTCGAGCCTGGCCGTCCTCGTGGACACCGAGCCGGTGCCCGCACTCGGGACAGGGGCCGTCCCTCAGCACTGCCGGGGTCTCGGTCCCGGTCCGGCCAGGCGTGGGCGACGTGGCCGAGCGAGCCGGCTGGGGCCAGCCCCGGGTGCGGGGCCGGCGACGGCGTGGAGGTCGTCTCCGCGGTGGTGGGTCGCGGTGGTGCGCGACCTGCACTCGCCTGGTCACTCGAGGTTCGAGCGGGCCCGGGAGACGACGTCGATCGTCACGCCGTCGCCGAGCAGCCAGCCGACGAGCGGGACGTCGGCGACGCACGTCATGTGCACGACGGCGAGCTCGCCGTCGGGAGTGCCGGTGCCCGCCGCGAGCCCCCACCGCGTCATGCCGGAGGGCATCGGCCGGCTCCCGACGTAGTCGCGGGCCGCCTGCGCCACCGTGGCGTCGCTCAGCGGGACCGCCTCACCGACACCGCCTCGGTATGCCGTGTCGTCCAGGGCGTTCGCAGCCGCCAGGGCTGCGCCGTCGGCCACGTCGAGCAGCTTCATCCGGGACAGGTGGACCGACGTCACGGCGACGACCCCACTGACGAGGAGGACGCAGATCATCGAGAAGACGAGGACGAGCAGTGCAACGCGCCCCTCCTCGTCGAGGCGGGAGCCGTTGCCCCACAACCGGTTTCGTGCTGCGCCGCGGACGCCGGTCATGAAGCGGCTCGGAACCGGTCGACCGTGGACAGGTGGCTTGCCGACAGCGGGATCTCCAGGGGCACGACGTCCCGGGCGAAGGCGGGGACGAGGGGCAGCGGCACCCTGACCCGGGCCGTGGTCTCGACCCGGGCGTCCGGGGTGAGGCACGGCGAGGCTCCGCAGGAGACCTGCAGCGACCCCAGTCCGGCGAACCCCTGGTCAGCGAACGCGATCGCCGCTGCGGACTCGGCACGACCGGCGGCGTCCTCGCCGGACTCCGCCGTCACGAACGCCCGCCCGGCCTCGCGCGCGGCGGTGGTCACGGCATACGAACCGGCCTGGACGCGACCCACGGACATGACGAGGTAGACCATCGGGACGAGCAGGAGGACGCCGAGGAAGACGAACTCGACGATGGCGCTCCCCTCCTCGCCGCGCGACCGCAGCCACTGCCGCCGCACGGTCACTGGCGCTCCAGGAACGCACGGCCGGTGACGTCGAGCTGCCCGTCGGGCCCGAGCAGGCCGACCACCGGGAAGGGAGAGCGCACGCGGACCTCGACCACCTGGACTCCCCCGACGACACCGGTGCCGACGGTGACGTCGTCGGCGTAGCCGTCGGACAGCGACGCCTCGATGAGCTCGCGCGCCCGGGCGGCACCCAGTCCGGGCTCTGCGTCGGCCCGGGCCCCCAGGCGGGCACCCTCGCTCGCGCAAGAGATGAGGGTGTTGCGGACGTGCAGGACGAGCCCGAGCTGGAACACCGCCATGAACAGGAGCACGACGAGCCCCGAGACCATGACGTACTCCGCCACGGCCGACCCGCGCTCGTCCCGGCGGACGAGCCGGGCCACGTCAGCGGCTGACGCTGTTCATGGCGCGCTGGAACATCGCCTGCAGCTGGTCCTCGGCCACTGTCCAGAGCACCGCGACGAGACCGGCGGTCATGAGCGTGATGAGGACCCACCCGGGGACGTCGCCGCGCTCCCGGCGGCGACCCGCGTCGACGATGAGGCCCGCGGCCGCGAGCTGCGCCCGGAGGAGGGAGCGATGGAGGAGGTGCATGGCGGTGGCCCTTTCCGTGGTGTCACATCGTGAAGTTGAGGAACGAGAAGCCCGGGTAGACGGCGAAGAGGACGGTGACCGGGAGCACGAGGAAGACGACCGGGACCATCATCGCGATCTCCTTCCTGCCCCCCGCCTCCATGATCGAGCGGCGACCTTCCTCCCGGACGTCCTGCGCCTGGGCGCGGAGGACGTCGGCCAGCGGGGTGCCACGCTCGACGGCGATGACGATCCCGTCGACGAACCGCGTCAGGCTGATCAGCCCGGTGCGGTCGGCCAGTCCCTGGAGGGCCATGGGGAGGTTGGCCCCGGCCCGCGCGTCGGCCAGGCAGCGGCGGAGCTCGTCGGACAGGGCACCGCGAGAGAGACGGCAGACGCGCTCGAGTGCGCCCACGGCACCCTCGCCGGCGCCGACCGCCAGTGCGAGCAGCTCTGCGACGGTGGGGAACTCGGCGAGCATGCGCTGCTCACGCCTCGCGGCCCGGTGGGTGAGGAACCAGTCGGCACCGGTGACACCGGCGATCACACCGATGCCGGTGAGGAGCACGACGAGGAAGGGGCTGGACCCTCGGGTGACGGCGGAGACGGTGCCGACGCCCAGCAGGACGAGGCCGCCGCTCACACCCCACACCACCTGCTGCGCGCGGAAACGGTCCACGTCCTGCGACAGGCCGGCACGCAGCAGCCGGCGTCGCACCGACGCGCTGCCGCCCATGAGACGTTCGACGTGGCCGGACAGCTCCCGGACGACGGGCGCCAACAGGGTCGCGACGATCCCGGTGCTGGGGCGATCGCCGGCGAGGAGGCTCGACGGTCGCGGCGTGTCCGCGAGGTAGGGCAGGACCCGGTCGGCCAGACCGGGTCGGCGGTGGCGGGGCAGACCGACCCACACCAGCAGGAGACCTGCGCCGACGAGGAAGCCGAGGATGGCGCCCGACCGCGCGAGGTCGGTCATCGGAGCACCCGTTCGTCCTCGGGGAGCCGTCCGATCCGGACCATGAGCCAGTAGGCGATGCCCGTGAGGACCGCCCCGGACAGGAGCACGAGGGCGCCGGTGGTCGAGGAGTACGCCTGCACGGACTCGGGTCTGCTCGACAACATGGCGAGGACGATCCACGGGGCGGCGACCGCGAGCCGCGCCGCGTTGACCGTCCACGCCTGACGGGTCTCGAGCTCGGAACGGGTGCGCGAGTCCTCCCGCAGGAACAGCGACAGGGTGCGCAGCAGCCTGCCGAGGTCGCTCCCACCCACCTCGCGAGCGATCCGCAGCGACTCGACGAGGCGGTCCGCGACGGGGTCGCTGAGCCTCTCCTTGAGCCGGTCGAGGCAGTCGTGGAACCGCCCGGTGATGCGGTAGTCCTGGGCGAACGCGGCGAAGGCCGGACGCAGCTCCTCGGGTCCGCGATGACCGAGCTGCGACACCGCCTCGGGCAACGACATCCCGGCCCGAACCGCCGACGTGATGTTGTCGACGGCATCCGGCCAGAGGTCACGCAGCCGCCCTCGCCGCCGACGGGCGCGCATCCGGACCCACGCGTACGGGGCCCACGCCGCCATCGTGGCGAAGCAGAAGCCGATCGCGGGAACGCCCACGACGGCGTACACGAAGAGGAAGACGAGGAGGAACGCCGTGAGGCAGCCCACGAGAAGCGCCCGCGGTGTGACCGACGGGTATCCGGCCTGCACCAGGTCGTCTCGCAGGAGACGGACGAGCCTCGGCGGCTGGCTGGGTCGCTGCGGAGGTGGCTCGCGCTCCCAGAAGCTCCACCAGATGAGGAAGAGACCGGTGCCGAACATGAGGCCCGGGACCACGCCGGTCACGCCGCTCCCTGGGCCAACAGCGCCGGCAGGTCGTAACCCGCCCGCTCGAACCGTTCGCGGTGCGGCGGGTAGCCGTCCGCCCTCGCGAGCTCACCACCACGGTGGACGAACAGGTCGGCGATCTCGACCACGTCGCCCTCCACCCGACCGGGTACGGCGGCGATCTCCCGCACCCGTCGGGTGCCGTCGCGCTCCAGCGCCTCGTGGACGACGATGTCGATCGACCCGGCGACGGTGGGGACGACGAACCGACTGCCGACGTTCTCACCCGCGAGCAGCGGCAACGTACACATCTTGGTGATCGCCTCACGGGCGCTGTTGGCGTGGATCGTGCACATGCCCGGTAGGCCCGAGTTGAGGGCGATGAGGAGGTCGAGACTCTCCGCCTGGCGGACCTCACCGACGATGATCCGGGACGGCCTCATCCGCAGGGCCTCCTTGACCAGCCGGCGCAGCGGCACCTCACCCGTCCCTTCGAGCGACGGCTGTCGGCACTGCATCGAGGCGACGTCGCGCAGCGGGATCTTCAGCTCGAAGACCTCCTCGCAGGTCACGACCCGCTCCCGGGCGGGGATGGCCGCCGCCAGGCAGTTGAGCATCGTCGTCTTCCCGGCCTGGGTTCCGCCGGCGACGAGCACGTTGAGCCCCGACGCGACGGCGGCCTCGAGGAACGTCGCCGCCTGGCGGGTGAGCGTCCCGAGCCGCACGAGGTCCTCGAGACTGTCGGCCTTGACGATGAACTTGCGCACGTTGACGTGCCAGTGCTCCCTGGTGATGTCCGGGATGACGACGTGCAGGCGGGAGCCGTCGGGCAGCACGGCATCGACGAACGGGCTGGAAAGGTCCACCCGCCGACCGGATGACTTGAGCATGCGTTCGACCAGGTCGCGGACCTCGTCGTGGGTCAGCAGGGTCGTCGTCAGCTCGGCGACTCCCCCGCGCGCGATGAACACACGGGTCGGCTCGTTGATCCACAGCTCCTCGACGGTGGGGTCGTCGAAGTACTGCTGCAACGGACCGAAGCCGGCGACCGTGTCCCAGACCGACTTCTCGGCCCCGGCCACGTCACCGAGGACGGGCATGCCGCCGTGCATCGAGCGCTGGTCGTAGTCGGCCACGGCATCACGCACCAGCCGCTGCACCGCAGTCGGCTCCCGGGCCGGGTCCAGCCCGGAGCGGCGTATCAGCTCACGAACCTCGGCCTCGACCGTCCGGACCGCGTCCATGTGACCTCCTCCGTGCGACGCGCCCCGTCGCACGCCACCGTCTCGCAGGGGCACCCGCCGCCTTCATGGAAGCAGAAGCCGCACTCGTCGCCATCGAGTTGTCCACAGGCCCCCGAGCCCGTGATCACGCCACGATAGCCACGGTCCGCGCCCGTGTCTCTGGGCGAATTGCCCATTTCCTGGGGCCCGCCGAACGTGGACCGTCGCCGCGGCGCGCAGTGCGCCACCCGATGCTGACCACCCCCCACGCGCCACCAGGTGTGCGACTGATGGCGCATTCCGGTCGGACGCGGCGGGCTGACAGCCCGCTGGCGTGACCGGAATGCGCAATCAGTCGCGTCTTTCCGACCGGAAGGCGCAATCAGTGGGGAGTCAGGCGTTGGCGACGAGGCCGAGCGAGGCGGGCGAGGCCAGCCCGGGGTGCTTGGGCTGACGCGAGCCGTCCTTCGACCGGAGCGCGCACGGCAGCCACCCGATGCTGAGCACCCCCACGCGCCACCAGGTGCGACTGATTGCGCATTCCGGTCGGACGCGGCGGGCTGACAGCCCGCTGGCGTGACCGGAATGCGCAATCAGTCGCGTCTTTCCGACCGGAATGCGCAATCAGTGGGGGGTCAGGCGTTGGCGACGAGGCCGAGCGAGGCGGGCGAGGCCAGCCCGGGGTGCTTGGGGAGGACGCGCACCGTGTAGCCGAACGCTCCGCTGGTCTTGAGCTTGAGGTCGCCGGCGAACTTGTGGCGCCCCTGCTCGTAGGTCTCGGTGTGCTCGAGCGCGAGCGTGGTGACGTCGTGGAGGTCGTCGCCGCGGTGGTTGGTGCGGCCGTGCGCGACCTGCACCTCGACGTCGTCGGGCGACAGGGCGCCGAGCGAGACATAGGCGCCGACGTGCAGCGTCTCGCCGATCTCGGGACTGTCACCGACGCCCGAGGACTCGACGTGGTCGACGTGCACCTGGTCCCAGCCCGCGCGCACCTTCGACTTGTATGCCGCGAGGTCACGTGCGCCGGCGAAGTCGCCGTCGCGCAGGGCCCAGCCGGACCGCGCCGCGGGGACGTAGAGGCGCTCGGTGTACTCGCGCACCATGCGGCTGGCCCGGACCTTGGGGCCGAGGGTCGAGACCGTGTGCATGACCATCGCGAGCCAGTTCTGCGGCAGCTTCGCGTCGTCGACGTCGTAGAAGCGCGGCGCGACCTGGTTCTCGATGAGGTCGTAGAGCGCGTTGGCCTCGATGTCGTCACGACGGTCCGGGTCCTCGACGCCGTCGGCGGTCGGGATGGCCCAGCCGTTGTTGCCGTCGAACCACTCGTCCCACCAGCCGTCGAGGATCGAGAGGTTGAGGGCGCCGTTGAGGGCGGCCTTCATGCCGGACGTGCCCGACGCCTCGAACGGGCGCAGGGGGTTGTTGAGCCAGACGTCGCAGCCCGGGTAGAGGTGCTGCGCCATCGCGATGTCGTAGTTGGGCAGGAACGCGATGCGGTGACGCACCTCGGGGTCGTCGGTGAACTTCACCATCTGCTGGATGAGCTGCTTGCCGGTCTCGTCGGCGGGGTGCGACTTGCCGGCGATGACGATCTGGACCGGGCGCTCCGGGTCGAGCAGCAGCTTCTTGAGACGGGCCGGGTCGCTCAGCATGAGCGTGAGCCGCTTGTAGGTCGGGACGCGACGGGCGAAGCCGATCGTGAGGACGTCGGGGTCGAGGATCTCGTTGGTCCAGCCGAGCTCGGCCGGGGACGCACCGCGCTCGATCCACGAGGCGCGCACGCGGGCCCGGGCCTCGGTGACGAGCTGCTGGCGCAGCTCGCGCTTGGTCGCCCACACCTCGTCGCGCGGGATCTCGGCCATGGCCTCCCACGACTCGCGTGAGTCGAGGTCGGTGATGTCGCTGTGCCGGCGGGCCATCTCGTAGACCTTGCGGTCCACCCAGGTCGGCCCGTGGACGCCGTTCGTGATGCTCGTGATCGGCACCTCGTCGGCGTCGAACCCGGGGAAGAGCCCGTCGAACATGTCGCGGCTGACGACCCCGTGGAGCTTGGAGACGCCGTTGGCGCGCTGGGCGATCCGCAGGCCCAGGACGGCCATGTTGAACATGGACGAATCGCCGCCCTCGTAGGTCTCCTTGCCGAGCTCGAGCAGGCTGTCGATCGGCACACCGGCGGGAGCGAGGTCGCCGCCGAAGTAGATCTCGATGAGGCGGCGCTCGAAGCGGTCGATGCCGGCGGGCACGGGCGTGTGCGTCGTGAAGACGGTCGCGGCGCGCACGGCCTCGAGGGCCGCGTCGAAGGACAGTCCCTCGCCGGTGACGAGCTCGCTGATCCGTTCGACGGCGAGGAAGCCGGCGTGGCCCTCGTTGGAGTGGTAGACGTCCGGCGTCGGGGCACCAGTGAGTCGCGACCAGAGGCGCAGGGCGCGCACGCCGCCGATGCCGAGGAGCATCTCCTGCTGGAGGCGCTGCTCGCCGCCGCCGCCGTAGAGGCGCTCGGTGACGGCGCGGGCGCCGTCGTCGTTGCCGGGGATGTCGGAGTCGAGCAGGAGCAGCGGGACGCGGCCGACCTGGGCGCGCCACACCTGGGCGCGCAGCTCACGGCCGCCCGGCAGGTCGATGACGACGACGCTCGCCGTGCCGTCCTCCTCGCGCAGCAGCGAGAGGGGCAGGCCGTCGGGGTCGAGCACCGGGTAGGTCTCGGTCTGCCAGCCGTCGTGGTTGAGGCTCTGCCGGAAGTAGCCGGTCTTGTAGAACAGTCCGACGCCGACGATCGGCACGCCGATGTCCGAGGCCGCCTTGAGGTGGTCGCCGGCGAGGATGCCGAGGCCACCGGAGTACTGGGGCAGCGCGGCGGCGATGCCGTACTCCGGGCTGAAGTAGGCGATCGCCGCAGGCGCACCGTCCTCACCCTGCTCCGAGGCCCACTGCTGGTACCAGCGGTCCTCGGCGAGGTAGCGCTCGAGGCCCTGCTCGGCCTCGGCGACGCGGGCGACGAAGCCCTCGTCGGCGGCGAGGGCGTCGAGCTCCTCCACCGGGGTGGCGGAGAGCATCGCGACGGGGTCGGCCCCGACGGACAGCCAGCGCTCGGGGTCGATGCTCTCGAAGATGTCGCGCAGGGGCGGGTGCCAGCTCCAGCGCAGGTTCATCGCGAGATCGCCGAGCGGGGCGATGCTGGCAGGGAGGACGGGGCGGACGCTGAAGCGACGGATGGCCTTCACGACGCGCATCCTAAGGTCACGTGGCCGTCTCCGCGAAAACGTTTACCCCCTCGAGTTCCGCGAACCCGACAAGTCGTCCGCGAGGGCGGCTGACCGGTAGCGTCGCCCTGTGACCGCGACGCCGCTCAGCACCGCCCCCCAGTCCCCCATCGGCCGGATCCCCGTCCTCGACGTCGAGCCCCTCGTCGACGGAGGTGCCCGACCCACGAAGTCCGTGGTCGGAGAGGATTTCGTCGTCACCGCGACCGTCCTGCGCGAGGGCCACGACGCCGTCGGCGCGTCCGTCGTCCTCACCGATCCCGACGGCGTCGACCACGTCGCGACGATGGTCTGCACCAACGTCGGGCTCGACCTGTGGGAGGCGACGGTCCGTGCGGATCGTCCCGGCATGTGGACGTTCCGCGTCGAGGGATGGTCCGATCCGTTCGGCACGTGGGAGCACGACGCCACGATCAAGGTCCGTGCCGACGTCGACACCGACCTCATGCTCGCCGAGGGCGCGCTCTTCCTCGAGCGCGCCGCCGCGACCCCCGAGCGCAGCGCCGCCGGAGCCGCCGTCCTGCGCGAGGGGGTCGCCGCCCTGCGCGACGAGACCCGCCCGCCGCAGGTGCGCCTGTCGGCCATCACCCACGGACCGGTCCACGACGAGTTGCTGGGCACCCCGGTGCGTGACCTCGTGAGCGCGAGCACGGCATACCCCCTGCTCGTCGAGCGGGAGCTCGCCCTGTGCGGTGCCTGGTACGAGTTCTTCCCCCGCAGCGAGGGCGCCGTCTACGACGAGGAGACGCACACGTGGCGCTCCGGGACGCTGCGCACGGCCGCCCAGCGGCTCAAGGCCGTGGCGGGCATGGGCTTCGACGTCATCTACCTCACCCCGATCCACCCGATCGGGCAGGCCGCCAAGAAGGGCCCCAACAACACGCTCGACGCGAGCCCCGAGGACCCGGGCAGCCCCTACGCGATCGGCTCCCCCGACGGCGGCCACGACGCCATCCACCCCGACCTCGGCACCTTCGACGACTTCGACTTCTTCGTCGAGCAGGCACGCGGGCTCGGGCTCGAGGTCGCCCTGGACATCGCGCTCCAGTGCTCGCCCGACCACCCCTGGGTCGTCGAGCACCCCGAGTGGTTCACCACGCGCGCCGACGGGACCATCGCGTTCGCGGAGAACCCGCCGAAGAAGTACCAGGACATCTACCCGATGAACTTCGACAACGACCCGGCCGGCGCCTACGCCGAGGTGCGCCGCATGGTGCAGGTCTGGATCGACCACGGGGTCACGCTCTTCCGGGTCGACAACCCGCACACCAAGCCGGTCGAGTTCTGGCAGTGGCTCATCCAGGACGTGGCCCGCAACCACCCCGAGATCATCTGGCTGAGCGAGGCGTTCACGAAGCCGGCGATGATGCGCACCCTCGGCAAGGTCGGCTTCCAGCAGAGCTACACCTACTACGCGTGGCGCAACACCAAGCCCGAGCTGCAGGAGTACGTCGAGGAGCTCGCCACCGAGACCGCGCACTACATGCGCCCGTCGTTCTGGCCGACGACCCACGACATCCTCACGCCCTACATGCAGTTCGGCGGCCCGGCGGCGTGGAAGCTCCGTGCCGCGCTGGCCGGGACGCTCGTCCCCACCTACGGCATCTACGCCGGCTACGAGCTCATGGAGCACGTCGCCCGGCCCGGGGCCGAGGAGCAGATCGACAACGAGAAGTACCAGTACAAGAACCGCCACTGGGAGGACTTCGAGCCCGGCGGCTCCCGCGAGGGCCAGTCCCTCGCCTGGTACCTCCGGCGCCTCAACGAGATCCGCCGCGCCCACCCGGCGCTGCAGTGGCTGCGCAACGTGACGTTCCACCACGTCGACGACGAGAACATCATGGCGTTCAGCAAGCGCCGGGTGGTTCCCGCCGACGCCGGCACCGGAGCCCCGGCCCACGAGGACGTCGTCATCGTCATCGCCAACCTCGACCCGCACAGCACCCGCTGGAGCCGCGTCGTCTTCGACATGCCCGCCCTCGGGCTGCACCCCGACGAGGGGTTCCGCGCGCACGACCTCATCACCGACCAGTGGTGGGACTTCCTGCGCGAGAGCATGGTCCACCTGGGTCCCGACCACGAGCCGGTCCACATCATCGAGCTGAAGAGGTACTGAGAAACGTGACGGCGACCCAAGGACTCGGACTGCACCAGCCGGGGCTCAAGCACGACCCCGAGTGGTTCAAGACCGCCGTCTTCTACGAGGTGCTCGTGCGGGCCTTCGGAGACTCCAACGGCTCCGGCGCCGGCGACTTCCAGGGCGTCATCAACCGCCTGGACTACCTCCAGTGGCTCGGCGTCGACTGCCTGTGGCTCCCCCCGTTCTACGCCAGCCCGCTGCGCGACGGCGGCTACGACATCGCCGACTACACCCAGGTGCTGCCGGAGTTCGGGACGCTGCCGGAGTTCCAGCAGCTCGTCACCGAGGCGCACGCCCGCGGCATCCGGATCATCACGGACTTCGTCATGAACCACACGAGCGACCAGCACGCGTGGTTCCAGGCCTCGCGCAGCGACCCCGAGGGGCCGTACGGCGACTTCTACGTCTGGTCCGACACCGACGACAAGTACACCGACGCCCGCATCATCTTCATCGACACCGAGACCTCCAACTGGACCTTCGACCCGATCCGGCGCCAGTTCTTCTGGCACCGCTTCTTCGGGCACCAGCCGGACCTCAACTTCGAGAACCCCGCCGTCCACGAGGCGATGTTCGAGGTCGTCCGCTTCTGGATGGACATGGGCATCGACGGGTTCCGCCTCGACGCCGTCCCCTACCTCTACGAGGAGGAGGGCCACAACGGCGAGAACCACCCCCGGACGCACGAGTTCCTCGCCCGGCTGCGCAAGATGGTCGACGAGGAGTACCCCGGCCGCATCCTGCTCGCCGAGGCGAACCAGCCGCCGACCGACGTCGTCGACTACTTCGGCACCGAGGAGGCGCCGGAGTGCCAGATGGCGTTCCACTTCCCCGTGATGCCGATGCTCTACTACTCCCTGCGCGAGCAGACCGCGCAGCCGATCATCGACGTCCTCGCCGCGACCCCGGACATCCCCAAGGGCACCCAGTGGGGCACGTTCCTGCGCAACCACGACGAGCTCACCCTCGAGATGGTGACGCCGGAGCAGCGGGCCGTGATGTACGGCTGGTACGCCCCCGACCCGCGCATGCGCGCCAACGTCGGCATCCGGCGCCGGCTCGCTCCCCTGCTCGACAACTCCCGCCCCGAGATCGAGCTCATCCACGCGCTCGTGCTCTCGCTGCCGGGATCGCCGTGCCTCTACTACGGCGACGAGATCGGCATGGGCGACAACATCTGGCTCAACGACCGTGACGCCGTGCGCACGCCGATGCAGTGGACCCCCGACCGCAACGCCGGCTTCTCCGCGGCCGACCCGGGCAAGCTCTACCTGCCGGTGATCTCCTCGCTCGTCTACAACTACAACGGCGTCAACGTCGAGGCGCAGATGGCGACCGGCCACTCGCTGCTGCACTGGCTGCGCGGCATGCTCAATGTCCGGCGGCTGCACCCGGCGTTCGGGCTCGGGGACCTCACCATCGCCTCGACCGACAACGAGTCGATCCTCGCCTACACACGTGCCTGGGGCGGCGACCGGGACCACCCCGGCGAGACCCTCCTCTGCGTCAACAACCTCTCCGACAAGCCCCAGGCCGGCACCATCGAGCTGCCCGCGGCGCTGGGCCAGCGCGAGCTGTTCGACCTCTTCGGCGGGGCCGGCTTCCCGTGGGTCGCCGAGGACGGGCGGGTCACCTTCACGATGGGCAGCCGCGACTTCTTCTGGCTGCGGGTCGGTGCGGAGACCCGTGGCTGAGCTGCACAAGGGGGCCACCCTCACGCCGACGAAGCCCGAGCTCGTCCAGGCGTGGATGGCCTCACAGCGTTGGTATGCCGGCAAGGGCACCTCGCCGTCGGTGCGTCGCCTCGCGTCGTGGAGGCTCGGCGACCCCGCCGGCGAGGTGGGCGTCGAGACGCTCATCGTCTCCGACGACTCCGGGCCGGCGCCGGTCGTCTACCAGGTCCCGCTCACCTACCGCGGCGCACCGGTGCCCGAGCTCGAGCATGCGCTCGTCGGGGTGATGGAGCACTCGGTGCTCGGCCGCCGCTGGGTCTACGACGCACCCCACGACCCCGTTTATGCCGCGCAGCTGCTCGAGCTCGTCCAGGGCCGGGTGCGCGCCGAGTCCACCGCCGCGAGCGACGCCTTCGACGACACCGTCGTCGCGCAGCCGGGACGCACGTGGACGCGGGCCGTGACGGTCCGCTCCAGCAAGGTCCTCTCCGGCGAGCAGTCCAACACCTCGGTCATCCTCGACTGCGTCGACGCCGCCGGCGAGCCGGTCCCGGTCATCGTCAAGGTGTTCCGGATGCTGTCGGCCGGCGAGAACCCCGACGTCGTCCTCCAGTCCGCCCTCGTCGAGGCCGGCTCCCGTCGGGTCCCCGCCGTCGTCGGGTCGGTCGCCGGGCAGTGGCCCGAGCCGGACGGTGACGGTGAGGCGGGCGCGGAGGGTGAGCGCACGGCATACGGGCACTTCGCCTTCGCGCAGGAGTTCCTGCCCGGCGTCGAGGACGCCTGGCGCGTCGCGCTGGCCGCGCTGCGCTCGGGCGAGGACTTCACCGCTCCGGCGCGCGCGCTCGGCGAGGCGACGGCCGAGGTCCACTCGATGCTCGCGACCGCCCTCGGCACCACGCCCGTCGGAACCGACACCGTCCGCGAAATCCTCGACGGCATGCGCGAGCGCTATGCCTCGGCCGGGTCCGAGGTGGCGGCGCTGCACGACCACGACGACGCGGTCGCGGCGATCTTCGACGCCGCCGAGCACGTGAACTGGCCTGCGCTGCAACGGATCCATGGCGACTACCATCTCGGGCAGGTGCTCCACACGCCCGACGGCGGGTGGGTCCTGCTCGACTTCGAGGGCGAGCCGCTGCGGCCGCTCTCCGAGCGCACCCAGCCCGACCAGTGGATCCGCGACATCGCGGGGATGCTCCGCAGCTTCGACTACGCCGGCGGCGCGGTCGAGCACGCGAGCGACGCGCCGGACGTGTCCGCGCGGGACTGGGTGACCAGCGCCCAGTCCGCCTTCCTCGACGGCTACGCCGCCACCTCCGGTGAGGACCCGCGCAGCCGCCCCGCGCTCCTCGCCGCCTTCGAGCTCGACAAGGCGATGTACGAGGTCGTCTACGAAGTCCGCAACCGACCGTCGTGGGTCGACATCCCGCTGGCCGCCATCGAGCGCCTGGCATCGGGGTTCGAGACCACGACGACCGCACCACAGGAGGACGCAGAGTGAGCCCCACACCCGCGCACGAAGTCAGCGGCGCGATCAGCGCCCTCATCCAGGGCCGCCACCAGCAGCCCCACGACCTCCTCGGCCAGCACCTCGAGGACGACGGGCTGAGGGTGCGCGTCCTGCGCCCCATGGCCTCGTCGGTGCGCGCGCGCTTCGAGGACGGTGAGGAGCTCACCCTCGAGCACGAGGCCGAGGGCGTCTGGACCGCGGTGCGCGCCGGTGCGACCGCGACGATGGACTACCGGCTGCTCGTCGCCTGGGGCGACGGCATCGAGCACCTGCAGGACGACCCCTACCGGTTCGCCCCGACGCTCGGCCAGATGGACCTCCACCTCGTCAACGAGGGCCGGCACGAGGAGCTCTGGAAGGTCCTCGGCGCCCGCGTGCACGAGTACACCGGCCCGATGGGCACGGTGCGCGGCACCTCGTTCGCGGTCTGGGCGCCCCGCGCCAAGGCGGTGCGCGTCGTCGGTGACTTCAACGGCTGGGACGGCCGAGTCCACCCGATGCGGCTCATCGGGGCCAGCGGCGTGTGGGAGCTGTTCGTGCCGGGACTCGGTGCCGGCGACGTCTACAAGTACGAGATCCGCGGCGCCGACGACGTCGTGCGCACCAAGGCCGACCCGATGGCCCGCCGCACCGAGCTCCCGCCCCGCACCGGCTCGGTCGTCGACGAGGCCGAGCACACGTGGGCCGACACCACGTGGATGGAGAGTCGCAGCGCACGCAACCCGCACACCGGCCCGATGAGCGTCTACGAGGTCCACCTCGGCTCGTGGCGGCAGGGCCTGACCTACCGCGAGATGGCCGAGCACCTCGTCAACTACGTCGTCGACCTCGGTTTCACCCACGTCGAGCTCATGCCCGTCATGGAGCACCCCTACGGCCCGTCGTGGGGCTACCAGGTGACCGGTTACTACGCACCGACGTCGCGCTTCGGCACCCCCGACGACTTCAAGCACCTCGTCGACCGGCTGCACCAGGCCGGGGTCGGGGTCATCCTCGACTGGGTGCCCGGCCACTTCCCGCGCGACGAGTGGGCGCTGGCCCGCTTCGACGGGCTGCCGCTCTACGAGCACCCGGACCCGCGCCGCGGCGACCAGCCCGACTGGGGCACCCACATCTTCGACTTCGGCCGGCTCGAGGTGCGCAACTTCCTCGTCGCCAACGCGCTGTACTGGCTCGAGGAGTTCCACATCGACGGGCTGCGCGTCGACGCGGTCGCCTCGATGCTCTACCTCGACTACTCGCGCAAGGACGGCGAGTGGCTCCCCAACGTCCACGGCGGACGCGAGAACCTCGAGGCCATCGGGCTGCTCCAGGAGACCAACGCCACGGCCTACAAGCGGGTACCCGGCATCGTCACGATCGCCGAGGAGTCCACCTCCTGGCCCGGCGTCACCAAGGCGACGAGCGAGGGAGGCCTCGGCTTCGGGCTGAAGTGGAACATGGGCTGGATGAACGACTCGCTGCGCTACCTCGGCGAGCGGCCCATCGACCGCCAGTACCACCACCACCTCCTCACCTTCGCGCTGATGTACGCGTTCAGCGAGAACTACGTCCTGCCGATCAGCCACGACGAGGTCGTCCACGGCAAGGGATCGCTCGTCAACAAGGCCCCGGGCAACCGGACCGACCAGCTCGCCACGGTCCGGGCGTTCCTCGCGTACATGTGGGCCCACCCCGGGAAGCAGTTGGTCTTCATGGGCTCCGAGTTCGCCCAGCCGAGCGAGTGGGCCGACGGGAAGTCCCTCGACTGGTGGCTGCTCGACCAGCCCGCCCACTACCGGGTCCACAACCTCGTCAAGGAGCTCAACCGCGTCTACCGCGCCCATCCGGCGCTGTGGACCCTCGACTCCGAGCCGGCCGGGTTCGAGTGGCTCGACGCCGACGACAACGGCGGCAACACCTACTCGTTCGTCCGCATCGAGGACCCCGCCCGGGAGTCGGGCGACGTCGTCGCGTGCGTCGTGAACTTCGGTGGCGACTCCAAGGAGTGGCTGCGGGTCGGTGTCCCCTTCGGCGGGCAGTGGCGGGTCATCCTCGACACGAGTGGGTACGACCAGCACAGCACGCCGAGCCAGGCTGACCTGGTCTTCGACGCCGTCGAGGAGGGCTGGAACAACCAGCCGTTCCACGTCACCGTCCGGCTCGCCGGTCTCACCGCCGTCTACCTGGCACCCGCGCAGGACCGTGCACTCGATGCGAGCGTGAGCGAAGAGGAGGTCGGGTCATGACCCACGAACGTGCCGGCCAGCTCGCCCAGCCCACCGACCTCGTCGACGTGGCGCACCTCGTCACGGCGTACTACACGGACAAGCCGGACCCGGACGACGTCGACCAGCAGGTCGCCTTCGGCACGTCCGGTCACCGGGGCTCGTCGCTGCGGACGGCGTTCAACGAGGACCACATCCTCGCGACGACCCAGGCGATCGTCGACTACCGGCGCTCGCAGGGCTTCGACGGTCCCCTCTTCATCGGGCGCGACACCCACGGACTGTCCGAGCCGGCGTGGGCCTCGGCCCTCGAGGTGCTCGTCGCCAACGACGTCACCGTGCTCGTGGACTCCGCGGACCGCTACACGCCGACCCCGGCGGTGTCGCACGCGATCCTCGTCGCCAACCGTGGCAAGGTCACCGGCGTCGACGGTATGCCGGCCGGTGCCGGTCTCGCCGACGGCATCGTCGTCACCCCGTCGCACAACCCGCCCAGCGACGGCGGCTTCAAGTACAACCCGCCGCACGGAGGCCCGGCGGACTCGGACGCGACGAAGACGATCGCGTCCCGGGCCAACGAGCTCATCCGCGGCGGTCTCACCGACGTCAAGCGCATCCCGTTCGCCCGGGCGCGGGCCGGCGTGCAGACCTACGACTTCATGGGGACCTACGTCGACGACCTCCCGTCCGTGGTGGACCTCGCCGCGATCAGGGACGCCGGCATCCGGATCGGCGCCGACCCTCTGGGCGGCGCGGCCGTCGACTACTGGGGCGCGATCGCCGACCGCCACGGCCTCGACCTCACCGTCGTCAACCCGCTCGTCGACGCCACCTGGCGCTTCATGACGCTCGACTGGGACGGCAAGATCCGGATGGACTGCTCCTCCCCCTCGGCGATGGCCTCACTCATCCGCCGCAAGGACGAGTACGACATCGCGACGGGCAACGACGCCGACTCCGACCGGCACGGCATCGTCACCCCCGACGCGGGCCTGATGAACCCCAACCACTACCTCGCGGTGGCGATCCAGTACCTCTACGGCGGCGCCCGCCCGCAGTGGCGCGACGACGGCTTCGTCGGCAAGACCCTCGTGTCGAGCTCGATGATCGACCGCGTCGCCGCCGACCTCGGCCGCCGCCTCGTCGAGGTCCCCGTGGGCTTCAAGTGGTTCGTGCCCGGCCTGCTCGACGGGTCCGGTCCGTTCGGCGGCGAGGAGTCGGCCGGAGCGTCGTTCCTCCGCATGGACGGCTCGGTGTGGACGACCGACAAGGACGGCATCATCCTCGCGCTGCTCGCCTCCGAGATCCTCGCGACGACCGGCAAGAGCCCCAGCCAGCACTACGGCGAGCTGACCGCGAAGCACGGCACGCCGGCATACGCGCGGATCGACGCCCCCGCCGACCGGGAGCAGAAGGCCCGACTCGGCGCGCTCACGCCCGACGCCGTCACGGCCGAGAGCCTTGCGGGAGAGCCGATCACGGCCAAGCTCACCGAGGCACCCGGCAACGGCGCCGCGATCGGCGGCCTCAAGGTCGTCACCGAGTCCGCCTGGTTCGCCGCGCGACCGAGCGGCACCGAGGACGTCTACAAGATCTACGCCGAGTCCTTCCGCGGTGCCGAGCACCTCGCGCAGGTCCAGGCCGAGGCCAAGGACGTCGTCGGCGCCGCCCTCGGTGCCTGACCCCGGCTCGCGAGCCACTCCTCGTCTCCCGAGCCCCATCGACGAGGCTCGGGAGGTCACACCCGGCTCGCGAGCCGAGCCCTGTGGAGAACTCGCGGCCGGCGCACGCCGACTGCGGCACCCTCGGTCCATGAACGAGCTGAGTGACCTGCCCCCGCCCCTCGACCGGATCGCCGCAGAGCACCGCGGCCTCGTCACGCGCCCGCTCGCCCTGGCCGCTCACGTGGCGCCCAGCGTGCTCGACGCCACCCTGCGCTCGGGAGCGCTCCGCCGCCTTCGGCCCGGCATCTACGTGCGCGAGGCGACGTGGGCGGCGACCGCCCGGCACGACCGCTACGCGCTGGAGGTCCGCGGCGTCCTCCTCGACCACCCGCGCTGGCTCGCCTCCCACCACGCCGCCCTGGCGACGCACGCGCTCCCGCTCCACGGTGTCGACGAGGACGTGGTCGACGTCGTCGCACCGGTCGGCACGAGCAAGAGGCGAGCGGGGCTGCACGTGCACGTGGCCACCCCGGCCCAGCGCCGGCTCGCCGAGGACCCGCTGGTCCGGGCGGTGGGCGTCGCCGACGCGTGCGTCCTCACCGCCGCCGCCAGCGGCTTCGAGGCGGGCGTGGTCGCCATGGACGCGGCCGTCCATCGTCGACTCACGTCGTCGGCCACGCTGGTGGCGGCGCTCGAGGACTGCAGGCTGCGCTACGGCGCGGGGCAGGCACGGGCGGCGATCACAGCGGTTGACCCCGCGTGCGAGTCTCCCGGCGAGACGCGCACGCGCCTCATCCTGCGAGCCGCCGGCCTGGAGGTCCGCTCGCAGGTCTCGCTCAGCGACGACGAGGGCTTCATCGGTCGGGTCGACCTGCTCGTCGGCGACCGCGTCGTCGTGGAGTTCGACGGGGCCGTGAAGTACGACGGTCTGGACGGACGACGCGCCCTCATGGAGGAGAAGCGGCGCGAGGAACGCCTGCGCGACGCGGGGTTCCGGGTCGTGCGGGTCACGTGGAGCGACCTCGCCCGGCCCGCCGCGCTGGTCGCGAGGGTGCGCAGCCTGCTCGCCGCTGCGTGAAACCGGCTCGCGTTGGGGGTCAGGGTCGGGGTCGGGTTCGGGTCAGGCGTGCGCGCTCGACGAGAGCCGGTGTTGCTCGTCGCTGAGCCACATGCCGAGGAGACCGCCGAAGTGGCCCTCGAACTTCTCCCACTCGTGCGGCGGGTACGTCTGGTGGATCGTGGTCTGCAGCATCGTCCGGAACTCGTCGGACCCGATCCACTCGTGCACCATCTCGTCGACGTGCGGCAGCGACGTGGAGCAGAACTCCGCGTACCGGTCGGTGTCGAAGTACTCGTCCGACAGGCCCTGGTAGGCGGCGAGCTTGCCCTGGTAGTCGAGCTCGGGGTCGTCGGCGACGTCGAACCACGGCCCGGTGTCGACCTGGGTGCGGGCCTTGCGGCCGGTGACGGCGCAGAAGACCGACCACCGCAGCAGCGCCTTCATCGCGAACGGGAAGTAGTAGTGCAGCGAGGTGACCGCGACGTCGGGACAGGCGTTCGCGTAGTCGATCGGGTAGACGACCCCGTCCTTGACGAGCATCTCGCAGGAGTTGAACTCCCACCGGAAGAAGGCGTTGACGGTCTGCGCGATGGTGATCGTCTCGCGCCCGGTCTCCTCGGCGAGGAAGCCGTGGTCGACGGCATACCGGTTGTGCATCGGCTCGTCCGGCTGGAACTTCATCACCATCGTCTCGGGCCCGATCGTCAGGGCGCGGGCGAAGACCTCGAAGCCGTCGACCGCCTTCTGCAGGTGCATGAGCATCTCGCCGGACTCGTCGTAGGCCCGGTGCAGCGCCTCGCGGTCCTTGATCATCGAGACCCCGCGCCACGCGCCGCCGTCGAACGGCTTCATGAACATCGGGTACCCGACCTGGTCGGCGATGGCGTCAAGGTCGAAGCCGCGGTTGTAGCGGCTCGACGTGTACGCCCAGCGGGCGTTGTCGACGGGGTTCTTGTAGGGCACGAGCACGGTGTCGGGGACGTGCATCCCGAGGCGCATCAGCGCGCAGTAGGCGGAGTGCTTCTCCATCGACTGGAACGTGAACGGGCTGTTGAGCAGGTACACGTCGTCCATGAGCGAGGCCTTCTTGAGCCACTCGCGCGGGTGGTAGTACCAGTGCGCGAGCCGGTCGATGACGAGGTCCTGGCGCGGCCGGTCGCGCAGGTTGAACGGCTCGATCGACATCCGCTCGGTGCTCACCCGGTGGTCCAGCCCATCAGGTGTGCGGATCACCCCGAGACGGCGGGCCAGGGCCTCGAACGCGGTGGGCCAGTCGTCCTCCGCTCCGAGAAGGAGGCCGATGAGGTGGTCGGTCTGCGCTGCCATGAAGATCCCTTCGTCGGGTGCTGCGAGCGGTCGGACGGGTCAGACGAAACGGGGGAGGTGGTGCGCGAGCTGTCGCTGCCACCACGGCCAGTCGTGCGCGCTCTC
Organism: Knoellia aerolata DSM 18566; assembly: GCF_000768695.1. Classification (GTDB taxonomy): domain Bacteria; phylum Actinomycetota; class Actinomycetes; order Actinomycetales; family Dermatophilaceae; genus Knoellia; species Knoellia aerolata. Next base: position 8,454 of record NZ_AVPL01000003.1, on the reverse strand, counting down.
CTGGCCCCAGACGTCGAGCTCGTGGCGAATTCCCTTCTGCTCCAACAGGTGCGCGAACGCACGGGTGGACGGCAGCGACTGCGTCGGAGAGACCTCGAACGGCCCCTCCCCCACGACGAGCAGGACCGACAGCCGCGATCGGAGCCACTCGAGGTGGTCGCCGTGCAGGTTGCTCACGTATGCCGCCGGGTTGGCGAAGTAGGTCGCGTCACCGACGTCACCCCACGAGTTCCACGTGGTCGGGTCGTAGTTGCCGGAGAACCCCATGGCCAGGGTGGCGACGTCGGCGCGCTGGAAGGCGAACTGCACCGCGTGGTACGCCCCGAGCGAGACCCCGAAGGTCATCAGGTCGAGGGAGCCGCCGCTCTGCTCGGCGATCCACGGCACGACCGCCTGGTCGAGCCAGGCCTGGTAGGTCCCGTGACGCGCCGCCCGCTCGTCGGTCGGGATCGTGGTGTCGGACCAGGTGAAGCCGTCCATCGCGTCGACCGCGAAGACGCTGACCCGGCCGTCGTCGACGAGGTCGCGCACGGCGTCGAGCATTCCCTGGCCCTCGAAGTCCGCGGCGCTGCCTCCCTCGCTCGGGAACGCGAGCAACGGCCGACCGTAGTGGCCGTGCCGCACCACGGTGAGCTCGGCGTCGTGGCCCGGCACCGGGAGTCTGACCTCGGCGTGCGGCATGCGCCCTATCCTTGCGCGTCCCCCCACAGGTCGCGCAACACCTGGGTGAGATGGGGGTCCAGCGCGTCGCGCCACGCGGTGTAGTTGTGCAGGTCGGGCACCTCCACGTGAGTGACGTGGTGACCCGCGCGCCGCAGCGCGGCAGCCATGTCGCGGTTGTTGGCGGCGTTCTCCTCGAGTGACCCGCAGGTGAGGCCGATGCGCAGTGGGCGGGTCGCCTCACGGGTGTCGATGATCTCCTGGACGCGGCGCGAGATCCGCCCGAAGTACTTGTAGGAGCTCTCCTGGCCGTCGTGCCTGGCCTGGAAGAAGGACCCCGACTGCGAGAACACCCCGCCGATCTCGTCGGCGTCGAGCATGCCCACGAGAAGCGCGGTCAGCCCACCGAGGCTGGCGCCCATGACGACCACCGGCCCGGAGATGGGAGCGTGCTCGTGGAGACGCCACAGGCCCTGTTGCGCAATGGTCCTGAGGTACTTGGGCGAGCCGGAGTACCACGCGTCTCGCAGGACCGGGTGAGCGAGCGCCACCCGGTGGGGAGGCAGCTCACCCGACGCGATCTTGGCCGCGGAGAACTGGGTGATCGAGGCCAGCTGGTCGTACTCGGGGCCGTCGTGGACGAGCAGCAGCGGCAGGGCCTGCCCCGCGGTCCCGTCCGGTTCCCACACGGTCACCGGCACCTCGTGCGTGGTCTCGCCCTCGAGGATCATCGGGGTGAACCCACCCGGGACGGCAGGTGCCGACAGCCAGGACGGGACGGCATACCCCGGCATCTCCATCACGGAACGCGAGCCGAACGCGGTCTCGACGGTCACGGGGTTGTCGGGGTCGAGGATGGTCTCGGTGACGGCGGCGTCGGCGACGGTGCGGGCAACGGTGAAGCGGTACTCGATGCGCTGGAGATCGGGTCGCGGGAGCGCGAGCTCCCACGTCCCCTCGACGCGGGTGAGCTCGCGCTCGCCGGGGATGACGGGGTCGCAGTCGAGGTGGACGGAGACGACGTCGCCCGCCCCGGTGAACCGGAAGCGGACGTGGTCGTCGAGCAGCTTGGGCGGCACCTCAGAAGAGGGCGTTCATGAGAGCGGTGCGACCCTTGCGCACACGCTCGTCGTGGTTGCCGACGACGCTGAACAGCTCGAGCAGGTGCGTGCGGGCCCGGTCGCGATCCGCACCCTCGGTCGCCCTGACGGTGTCGATGAGACGCGTGAACGCGTCGGCGACGTGACCGCCGAGCACGTCGAGGTCCGCGACCGCGATCTGGGCGTCGACGTCCTCGGGCGCGGCCGCGGCCGCGGCCCGGACCGCCTGCGGGTCGACACCGGTCGTGCGCTGCATCAGCCGTACCTGCGCCAGACCGAGCTCCGCGTCGTGGTCCTTGGGGTCGGCGGCGAGCGCCTTCTCGTATGCCGTCACGGCGGCGGCGAAGTCCCCGCGCTCGATCGCGTCGTAGGCCTCCTCGTGCAGGGGCGGGAGGGCCGGCATCGCGGCGTCAGCGTCCGCGCCCGCGGCACTGGCGGGCCCGAGCTCGACGCGACCGGTGACGCCGTTCTGCACGGCGGCCTGGACGAGCTGGTCGAGCACGGCCTTGATCTCCTCGTTCGGCGGCAGCCCCGGGAAGAGCGGCACGGGCTGGCCCTGGAGGAGGCCGAACGTCACCGGGACGGTGAGCTGCCCGAACGCCTGGACGATGACCGGCTGGAACGCCTGGAGGATGCCCGGGGAGGTCTGGACGTCGGCGGAGACGACGAAGACCCGGCCCTCGAGCCCGGCGGCGACACCGGCCACCCGCTCGGCGAGCCCCACGGTCTGCTCGTGCGCCGAGGACCAGAGGACGAGGACGGCCGGCACCTGGAGCGTGCGGTTCATCACCTCGGAGAAGGTCGCGTCGGTGACCTCGACGAGCAGGCCCTGCGGCAGCGGCGACGCATCGGCGCCACCCGCCGCGACACCGGGTGTCGGGGCGGGGGCGCTCGCCGCAGGGCCGGGCTTCGCGCTGAGGGCGGACAGGTCGATGGCGCCGCGGATGCCCGCGGGAGGTGTCGGGGTGGAGCTCATGGCCTGATCCTCTCAAACGCGGACCCGGCCGCGCGCCGGAGGGCGGGCGGCCGGGTCGAGGACGGGCTCGGTCTCCGGCTCGGGCTCGGGCTCGGGCTCGGGCTCGGAGGCAGGGCCTACGTGGCCGAGCCGGCGACGATCTGCTCGTCGGCGCCCACGGTGGTGGCGGGCCCCGTGGCGGGGACGACCATGACGACGCTCTCGAGGCTGTCGATGACGATGTTGTTCGTCGCCGTCGTCTTGCCCACGAGCTTGCTGTAGTTCGCCGGGATGGTGAGCGACTGGGCCGCGGGGCTCGTCGAGATGACGTCCCGGCGGGTGAGCTGCCCGAAGGTCACCGTTCCGCCGTCCGCCAGGCGGAAGGCGATGGTGTGCTTGGCCACCGGGGCGTGCCTCTGGCTGAAGTAGGCCAGGCTCCCCAGCGCCTTGACCTGCGCCGCCGTGGACGTGCGCAGCGCGGTGGCGTAGGCATCCGTGGTGGCGACGGCCTTGGAGGGGACCGGCTTGGGGTGGTTGAGCCCCACGGCATACGCGGCGAGGGCCTCCGCCGGGGACAGCGGCGCCCCTGCCTTGTCCGTCGCAGAGACGAGCGGTGCACCCGTGGCGAGGTCGCCCATGGCCGGAACGCTCGTGCCCGGCAGCATCGGGACGGAGGCGTGGACCTTGAACGGGTCGGCGGCCGCCGACGACATGAGGACGTGCAGGGTCTGGGTCCTGCTGGCCTGGTCGAGCGTGCCGACGAGGATCGCCCGCGGCCACGCGCTACCGCGCGAGATCGCGACGACCTGGGGGTCGCTGGCCCGCTGGAGCGGGTCCGAGGCGCTGACCGCGCCGAGCTTGGTGGCCGCCTGCGCCTGGGACAACGCGGCACCGGCAAGCGCGGCCGGCTGGGCCTTGGCGGCCGCTGCACCCGCGGCGCCGCGGGCCGCGGTGGCGGCGTCGAGCACGCGGGCGGCGACCTTCTCGGCGCCGTCGACGTTGAGGGGGGCGGTGTCGGTCCGCTCGGCGGGGGCATCCCGCAGGCCGACGATGCTGTCACCCACGCCGCAGCCGGTGAGGCTCACGGCGGCGGTCAGCGCGACGAGGGTCGTGGTGAAGGTGCGGCGGTTCATGCGTTCTCCTGCTCGGGGATCGCCGGGCGCGGGACCGGCTGGGGTTCCGGCTCGACCTCGGCTGCGTCCTCGTCGGCGGGGTCACCGTCACGGCGACGGGTGCCACGCGAGCTCCAGAGCAGGCTGAGTCCGCTCAGCAGCAGGAACAGGCCGACGAGGGCGGCGATGACGGACTGGACGAACCAGGACTTGCGCTCCCAGGTGAGCTCGATCGTCTCGATCTGGCCGACGGTCGCCTGGGCGATGACCGACTCGGGTGCGTTGGCCTGCTCGATGGTCATCGAGACGGCGCCGGTGCCGGTCTCGGTGTTGCGCCACACATCGGTGCCGGAGAGGGCCGGGGCGGCGCCGGTGCCGGCCGTCGTGCTCAGCAGCTCCCACGGGCGGGTGTCGACACCGGTGACGGTCGTGTGGGCGGTCGCGCCGAGGACGGCCTCGGCGTCGGACGGGGTGGTGGCAGCGAGCCAGACGGTCCCGCCACGGCGCGGCGTGGCCGTCACCGTGACGACGCCGTCGACCCGGTTGAGCACGGTCTGGGGGACGAGCACCGGGGCGGTGCCCGAGGGAGAGGAGGAGAAGGTCGCGGTTCCGCTGCCACCGAGGTGGACGGCGTACCAGAGGCCGATGACGGTGACGACCAGGCCCAGGAGGGCGAGGAGGGCACCAACGACCCGCTTGGCGAGCGTGGGCATGCAGGGGTCCTTTTGTTGGTCCAGGGGGACGTGACGAAAGGTCTCGTTTCGGTCACGGACTGCTTCCACCATGACAAAGGAGGGCGGCCGGGGCCAAATCGCGGTCCGTCGCGTCCCGGTCGACCGAGCGTGCCAGCCGCACCTGTGCGCGGGTCAGCGCCCGCCGGTTCCCGGGTCCTCGACGAAGTCGTCGGCCGCCACCCGCACGTCCCTGAGCAGGGAGAACAGCCTCCCCTGGTCCTCGCTCGACAGCATCCCGAGCCCGAACTGCGCGGCCTCGAGGTCGGCCGTGGTCGCCTCCATCGCCTCCCGGCCGGTGTCGGTGATCACAGCGAGGGCCCCGCGGCGGTCGTCGGGGTTGGCGACGCGGTCGACGAAGCCCTGGGCCGCGAGCCGCTGGACGATGTGAGTGGCGCTCGTGGGGTGCACCATGAGGCGCTCGCCGATCCGCCCCATCGAGAGCCGGCCCTCACGGCTGAAGGCGAGCAGGACCAGAGCCTCATAGCGCGCGAAGGTCAGCCCGTGGCGCCCGGCGATGGCGTCGAACTCGCCGAGGAGCAGCTGCTGGACCCGCATGATCGACGTCGCGGTGACCATCGCCCCGGACTGGCTCGACTCGCCCCATCTCGCCCGCCACAGCTCACCCGCGCGGGCGATGGGGTCGAAGGGCAGCCTGAGGTCCTTGGGCACAGACAGCACCGTAGCCGCTGGCCCGACTGGCGCCGCCGCGTCAGTCCTTGACCGCGCCCTCGAGCATCCCCGCGATGAAGTGCCGCTGCAGGAAGAGGTAGACGACGACCACGGGGAGGGCGACGATCGTCGCCCCTGCGGCGAGGAGGGCGTAGCCCTGGGTGTACTGGCCCGAGAAGAAGCCGAGGCCGAGCGGGGCCGTGCGCAGCGCCTCGTTCGTCGGCACCATGACGAGCGGGATGAGGAACTCGTTCCACGTCCACATGAACGTGAGGACGACGAGGGTGACGATCGCGGGCCGCGCCAGCGGGACCAGCACCTGCCACAGGATGCGACCGGTCGAGGCGCCGTCGAGTCGGGCCGCCTCGACGACCGAGCGCGAGCTCGACCGGAAGGCTGCCCGCAGCCAGAAGGTGCCGAAGGCCACCGACTGGGCCACCTGCGGCAGGGCGATGGCCCAGAAGGTGTCGGTGAGGCCCACCGCGCGCAGGTCGAAGAACAACGGGACGACGATCGCCTCCGCGGGCATCATGATCCCGATGAGCATGAGGTAGAAGAGCGCGTCGGCTCCCCGGAACCGCATCGTGCCGAACGCGAACCCCGCGAGGATCGACAGCACGGTGCTCACCGAGACGACGAACGCCGACACGAGGACGCTCGTGCGCAGGTAGCTGCCGAAGCGACCGATCTCCCACGCCTGCGCGAGGTTGCCCAGCCCACCCGGCGCCGCGGCGTCCGGCTGCAGCCCGGCCACGACGATGCTGAGGATGGGGTAGACCGCGAAGACGGCGAAGGCCGTGAGGATGACGTAGTTCGTCGTCCGCTCCGAGCGCGAGACGCGCATCAGCCCTCCACCCTGTCGCCGACCCGGGTGATGACGAAGCTGATCGCGAAGATGACGACCGTGAGGCAGACGCCGATCGTGCAGGCGAGCCCGACCTGGCCGAGCTCGAAGGCCTGCCGGTAGACCTCGTAGCTCGGCACCGTGGTCGTGTACCCCGGCCCGCCCGACGTCGTCATGTAGATGAGGTCGAAGGTCTTGAGCGCCGCGATGACGGTGAGCGTCAGGGCAACGGCGATCTCCCCGCGCACGGAGGGCAGGGTCACCGCGAAGAACTCGCGCACCGCACCGGCGCCGTCGAGCCGCGCCGCCTCGAAGAGGTCCCGCGGGATGCGTGCCATCCCCGCGAGCAGCAGGACCGTGACGAGCCCGCTCTCGAACCACGTGCCGATGAGACCGACCGCGGGCAGCGCGAACGCGTACTCCCCCAGCCATCCCCGCGTCCACGACTCCAGCCCCACGGCGGTGAGCACCGAGTTGATGGTCCCGTCAGGCGCGTAGATCCGGCGCCACGCCACGGCGATGACGACCATGGCCACGACCTGCGGCAGGAAGACCACGGTGCGGAAGAAGCCGAGTCCCCGCACGCTCGCCCGGTGCAGGACCGACGCGAGGACGAGCCCGACGACGAGCGGGATCACGGCGAAGAACACCATGAGGACGAGGGCGTGCGCGAACGCTCCCCGCAGCCGCTCGTCGGTGAGCACCGCCTGGTAGTTCGACAGGCCCACCCACGTGCCGACCGTCAACCCGTCCCAGTCGAAGAGGGACAGGTAGACGGCCTTGAGCAGCGGGTAGAGGGCGAACGCGGCATACACGAGGAAGGCCGGCAGGACGTAGAGGTAGCCGATGCGCCGGGGCTCCCCCGGCGGGCCGGCGGGCCGGGCGCGGGCGGCCATCACTGGGCGGTGAAGTCGCCGTAGTCCTTCTGCAGCGTCTCGAGGGCCTTGTCCGGGGTGACCTTCTTGGCGAGGAGGTCCTGGAGGGTCGCGCCGAGGGTGTCACCCATCGTCGGGGTCGCCCAGTCGAGGTAGGGCACGAGCCCGTCGTCCTCGGAGACGGCGCCGAACGCCGTGAACACGTCGGTCCCGAGCGCGTCCGGGGCCTTCTGCGCGGCGGTCTCGACGACGGGGAGGTTGCCGTTGTCGGCGAGCACCTTCATCGCCTCGGGACTGGTGATGAAGTTGACGTATGCCGCGGCGGCGTCCTTGTTCTTCGCCTTCTGCGTGATCGCGAACGGCAGACCCGAACCACCGGTCGTCACCGGGGAGCCACCGGCCTCGGGCGCCGGCGGGAGCATGAACTTCACGTCCGTCTTCATCGCCGCGGAGAGGTCGGCCTGCAGCCACGATCCGGCGATGAGGAAGAGGCCCTGACCCTTGCTGAAGTTCTGCCACGCCGGGTCGTAGTCCTGCCCGTTGAAGCCAGCGTTGAAGTACCCCTTGTCCACGTAGGAGACGAGGGTCGTCGCTGCCTTCGTGTTCTCGGGTGTCACCCAGCTGGCGCCGGGCTGGCCGAAGCCGAGCTTGCGGATCTCGTCCGCCTTGGTGAAACGGCCCTGGACGACGCCGAAGACGTGTCCCGCCGGCCACTTCTCGAGGTTGCCGAGGACGAGCGGGACCTCGCCCTTGGTCTTCGCGGTCGCGAGCGCCGCGTCGAACTCGGCCCACGTCTTCGGCGGGGTGAGGCCGAGCGTCTTGAGCTTGGCGTCGTTGTAGAAGATGCCGACGACCTCGCCGACCTGCGGCATGCCGAAGAGGGAGCCCGAGCCGAAGGTCTTGCCGTCTGGCGAGTACGACGCGACGTTGCGCACCGACTGCGGGTAGCGCTTGTCCCACCCGTAGGCCGCGGCGTACGGGTCGAGGTTGACGAGCTGCCCGGCCTTGACGAACTCCCCCATCTGCGACCGGGTGTTGTTGGCCTGGACGACGTCGGGGGCGTCGGCGCCGGTGAGCGCGAGCCGCAGCGTCTTGACGAGGTCGTCGAACGAGCGTGAGACGCGCTTGATCGTGATGTTGGGGTACTTCTTCTGGAAGTCGGCGTTGAGCGTCGCCATCTGTTTCTCCTGGCCGCCGCGCACCTCCTGGTCCCAGACCGTCAGGGTGACGTCACCGAGCGAGGCGGCGTCGGTCTTGACCGCTCCCGGGGCGGGTCCCGAGGACTCCCCGGAGCTGTCGTTGGAGCTCCCGGGCGCGCAGGCGCCGAGCGCCAGGCCGGCCCCGGCGATGAGTGCGACCAGCGTGGTGCGCGTGCGGTTCATGGTGTCTCCTCGAGCTGGGGTGAGGGGTCGGTGGCGGCGGTGAGTGCCGCGAGCGAAGGGCGCGCGACCGGGGACACGGCAGCGGGCGCGGGGCCGGGCGCGGGCGGGGCGGGGCTCGTGGCC
>NZ_AVPL01000040.1 GCF_000768695.1 Knoellia aerolata DSM 18566 | reverse complement strand
CGTCGCGCGTGCCGGCACGCTCGACCCGCCACCCGGCCAGAGCGCCCACAGGAGCAGCGCGAGGACGGTCGTCACCGCCAGCGCGGCCACCAGGCGGCGGCGGGCGAACGTGGTCGCGGAGCCGCCGACGGCCACGGAACGGCGACGTCCGTGCCCCCGGGAGCCGCTCAAGGCAGGCCCGGTGGTGCGGCCCGGGTCCACCACGTCGACCGGCGGGCGGGACGCGGGCGCGCTGACCCAGTCGGGAAGTCCTGGCTCGTCAGGCACGGGGGTGGGCCTGGGCGTAGGAGGCGGTGAGCCGCTCGATGGAGACGTGCGTGTAGATCTGGGTGGTGGCCAGCGACGAGTGGCCGAGCAGCTCCTGGACCATGCGCAGGTCCGCACCCCCCTCGAGCAGGTGGGTCGCGGCGCTGTGACGCAGCCCGTGCGGACCGAGGTCCGGCGCGTCGGGCAGGTGGGCCAGCATCTCGTGCACGAGGGTGCGCACCTGGCGCGGGTCGACCCGCCGACCCCTCCGGCCGAGGAAGAGCGCCGGGCCGCTGCCGTCGACGACGAGCCGGGACCGGCCCCGCTCCAGCCAGTCGACCAGGGCCGAGGCGGCCCGTCGGCCGAACGGCACGCGCCGCTCCTTGTCGCCCTTGCCGATGACCCGCACCACCCCGGTGTCGAGGTCCACGTCGTCGGTGTCGAGTCCGGTCAGCTCGCCGACCCGGACCCCGGTCGCATAGAGGAGCTCGAGGATCGCCCGGTCCCGGAGGTGGACCGGGTCGTCGTCGTCCGCCGCGACCGCGGCGATGTCGAGGAGCTCCGCCGCGTCGTTCTGGGCGAGCACCGGTGGCAGCGTGCGGTGCCGCTTCGGGGCGACGAGCCGCAGGGACGGGTCGGGGTCCACGTGGCCCTGGCGGGTGGCCCACGCGAAGAAGGTGCGCAGCGAGGCCGACCGCCGCGCGATCGTCGAGCGGGCGGCACCACCGGCGGCGAGGACGCCGAGCCAGCCTCGCAGGTCGGCGAGCCGCACCGCGTCGAGCGGGGTGACGGGCGCCGCCGCGGGCACCACCCGGTCGCCGCGGCCGTGGGTGTCGGCACCGTCGAGGTGGGCGAAGAAGTCCCGCAGATCCCCGAGGTAGGCCCGGACCGTGTGCGGTGAGCGCCCACGCTCGGCGCGCAGGTGACGCTCGAAGGCGTCGATCACGGCCTCCCGGGTGGCACTCACACCCCGCACCGTCTCATCCGGTCGACCCGGGATCAACCACCCGGTCGGCGGGTCTGTCCCGTCACGGGCGCCTTGCGCCACCGGTCGCCGTCACGCACGACGAGCCCGAGCACGCTCAGCTGGCCGAGCACGGCGAGCAGGGTGGTCGAGTCCATCGCCGTGAGCAGCTGCATCCGGGCCAGGCCGGCGCCCTCCCGGACCGGCACGGCGGACCACACGGTCCGAGCGACCGGGTCCAGCTGCGACTCCGCGGTCTCGGGAGCCCGCGCGGGTCCCACGGCGTCGAGGCTGAGCCGGCCCATGAGGTCGAGGACCTCCGCGGTGTCGGTGACGAGGGTGGCACCGGACTCCCGGACGAGCTGGTGGCACCCGGCGGACTGCACCGACGTCACCGGCCCGGGCACCGCCGCGACGTGACGGTGGAGGTCGCGTGCCGTCCGCGCCGTGTTGAGCGAGCCGGACCGGAGCCCGGCCTCGACGACGACGGTGCCCACCGTCATGGCGGCGATGATCCGGTTGCGGGCGATGAACCGCTGCCGGTACGGCGCCCAGCCCAGCGGCAGCTCGCTGACGACGGCACCCTCCTTCGCCACGGCCCTCAGCAGGCCCTCGTGCGCCTGGGGGTAGGCCCGGTCCAGACCCCTCGCCAGCACGGCCACGGTCGGCCCGCCCCCGGCGAGCGCACCGCGATGGGCCGCGGCGTCGATCCCGAACGCCGCGCCGGACACCACGGTCACCCCGCGGCCGACGAGACCCTCGCCGAGCTCGGCGGCGACGTGGAGGCCGTAGGACGTGGCCGCGCGGGAGCCGACGACGGCCACGCTTCCCTCGACGGCACCGAGGTCGACGGCGCCCCGGACGTAGAGGCACAGCGGAGGGGTGTCGAGCTGGTCGAGGCCCACCGGCCACTCCTCGTCACCCGGGACGACCACCCGCACCCGCAGGCGCTCGAGCGACCGTCGCGACCCGCTCACGTCGAGGCCGGCGATCCGCTGGTCGTAGCGTCCGTCCGGGGCCAGCTCCCCCGTGAGCAGCCGCGACAACGCGCCCGAGGCGCCGAAGCGGTCGACCCACGTGCGCACCGACACCGTCTCGGGCTCCGCGACCTGGCTCCACGCCAGGCGAGCCCACCGGTCCTCCGTGAGCGCGGCTCCACCGGGGACGTCGAGGAACGACCTGACGCTCATGCGGCGGCCCTGCCCTGGCTGCGCATCGTGTAGGCGAGGCCGACGTCCTCCGACGTCGGAACGCTCCGGCCGAACAGGTCGGCGGAGGACCATGCGAGGCGCAGCGTGCGGTCGTAGCCCCGCAGGGTGAGCTGACCGAGGTCGAGCGCCCGGTCGACGGCGCCGGTGACCGACGCCGGAAGCCGCCAGGGGCGGCGGCGCAGGACGTGCCCCGGCACGCGCGCGTTGGTCGGCCAGCCGTGCTCGCTCCACCGCTCGCGCTGCGCACCCCGGGCCGCGAGCACCCGGTCGAGCACGGCCGCGCTCGTCTCGCCCCGCTCCTCCGCGAACGCCGCGCTCGCCACGGGCGGAACGACGACCTGGATGTCCACCCGGTCGACGAGGGGTCCGGAGAGCTTGGCCTGGTAGCTGCGCAGCTCGAGCGCGCTGCACGAGCAGTCGACGCCCTTGCCCCAGGCGCGTCCGCACGGGCACGGGTTGGTCGCGAGCACGAGCTGGAAGCGCGCCGGGAGGCTGACGAGCTGCCGGGCCCGGGCAATGGTGACCTCGCCCGACTCGAGCGGCTGCCTCAGCTGCTGCAGGACCGACGTCTTGAACTCCCCCGCCTCGTCGAGGAAGAGCACGCCGCAGTGTGCCCGGGAGATCGCGCCGGGCAGCACCACCCCGGACCCGCCACCGGTGATGGACGCGATGGACGCACTGTGGTGCGGGGCGACGAAGGGTGGTGTGAGGTCGAGCTCGCTCGCCCGGATCTCGTCCCCGGTCAGGGACCGGATGGCGTGGGTCTGCAGGGCCTGCTCGCGCGTGAGCGGCGGAAGGATCGTCACCAGCCGCTCCGCGAGCATCGTCTTGCCGACGCCGGGCGGTCCGTTCATGAGCAGGTGGTGCTCACCCGTCGCGGCCAGCTCGACCGCGAGCCGGGCCTCCGGCTGGCCGACGACGTCCCCGAGGTCGACGTGGCGCCGGGCGCCCTCGGACTCGCCCCGGACGGGCAGGGCCACGGGAAGCGGGTCCACGCCGCCGCGGACGGCATACCAGCCGACGAGCGTCGCGAGGTCCGGCGCGCTGTGCACGGTGACCCCGTCGACGAGCTGCGCCTCGGCGAGGTTGACCGGCGGGACGACCACGTGCCGCATGCCGGAACGCGCCGCGGCGAGCACGGCAGGCAGGATCCCGCGCACCCCGCGCACGGTGCCGTCGAGCCCGAGCTCGCCGAGGTGGACCACGCGCGAGATGCGCCTCGCGTCGACCACGCCGGCGGCGCCGAGGACGGCGAGGGCGATGGCGACGTCGAACCCGGTGCCCTGCTTGGGGATCGAGGCCGGGGAGAGGTTGACCGTGATCCGCTGCGGTGGGAGCGGGAACCCGCTCGTCGCGGCGGCCGAGCGCACCCGGTCGGGCGCCTGGCCGCACGCCTTGTCGGGCAGGCCGGTGACGCTGAAGTGCGGGAGCTGGGCGGAGATGTGCGCCTCGACGTCGACGATGCGGCCGTCGAGCCCGCTGAGGGCGACGCAGAGGGTGCGCCCGAGCTTGGCGCTCACGCCCCCACCGCCACGACGTGGCGCACGAGGGGCCGTGACCCGGGGCGGGCGAGCACGCCGATGACGTCGATGCGCACGTCGGGGACGCTCCCGGGGCGGGTGCGCAGGTAGGCCGCGGCCAGGCGTCGCAGTCGACGGGCCTTCTGCCACGTCACCGCCTCGAGCGGGTCGCCGGCGCCCGTGCCCCGCCGCGTCTTGACCTCGCAGATGACGAGGCAGTCGCCGTCGAGGGCGACGAGGTCGATCTCGCCCTCGGCGCACCGCCAGTTGCGCTCGAGGATGGTCATCCCGCGGTCGCACAGGTACCGCGCCGCGAGGTCCTCGCCGTACCGCCCCAGCGCCTGGTGTCCGTCCATGCGCAGAGCCTCGACGCCACGAGGACGGTGTGCCAGCGCCGCCGGCGCCCGCTGTGGACCACGAGAGCGCCCGGCCCCGGCTGTGGACGGCGCGGCGTGCTCAGCCGGTCAGAAGTCGCCCTTGGGCAGCTGCAGCTCGGACTTGGCCAGCTCCTCGACGTTGACGTCCTTGAAGGTCACGACCCGCACCTGCTTGGCGAACCGCGCCGGCCGGTAGATGTCCCAGACCCAGCAGTCCTGCATCGTCACGTCGAAGAAGACCTCGCCGCCGTCGCTGCGCACCTTGACGTCCACGGAGTTGCACAGGTAGAAGCGCCGCTCGGTCTCGACGACGTGCGAGAACAGCCCGACGACGTCGCGGTACTCGCGGTAGAGCGCGAGCTCCATCTCGCTCTCGTACTTCTCGAGGTCCTCAGCGCTCATGCGTGTCCAACTCCGTCGTAGGTGGGGCGGCCGTCAGGGTCACCATGTCAGGTCCGTCGACGACGACGGCGCCCGGCTCGCCCCAGGGACCGTCGTCGACGGCCGTGCCCGGCAGCCGCCAGGAGCGCCGGTGCAGCGCGCAGGGACCGTGCTCCCGCAACGCGTCGAGGTGTTCCGGTGCCGCGTAGCCCTTGTTGAGCTCCCACGCGTATGCCGCGTGGTCGCCAGCCAGCCCGACCATGATCCGGTCGCGCTCGACCTTGGCGAGCACACTCGCGGAGGCCACCGAGGAGCAGGTCAGGTCGGCCTTGATCATCGTCGTCACCGGCGGGGTGTGCACCTCCTCGTCCGTGAACGCGAGCAGGCCGACCTCGTCGGGGGAGGTGAGCCAGTCGTGGTTGCCGTCGAGGATGACGAGGTCGGGCACGACGTCGAGGGTGGCGAGCGCGCGGCGTCCGGCCAGGCGCAGAGCGGCGATGATCCCAACCTCGTCGATCTCGGCCGGCGAGGCGTGGCCGACCGCGTACGCCAGCGCCCAGCGGCGGATCCTCGGGACCATCGACTCGCGCACGTGGGGCTGGAGAAGCTTGGAGTCGCGCACCCCCTGCGGCGCCGACCGGCAGGTGTCGTCGATGACGACGACGCCCACGCTGACCGGGCCGGCGAGGGCGCCGCGGCCGACCTCGTCCATCCCGGCGAGCAGCCGGTAGCCGTCGCGCTGGAGGGCACGCTCGACCCGCAGGTTCGGCTTCCGGGAACGAGGTGCGACAGGCATGGCAGGTGCTGCGGGCTCTCTGGGCGGGGCGGGTGTCAGGTCAAGGGTGCGACGGACCGGGTCACGGTGTCACGGTGTCACGGTGTCGCGGACGGCGAGGGCTGCGCCGGGACCGCGCTCGGGTCCGGCACCGTCGTGAAGGTCGACTCCGGGCGGGACAGCCAGCCGCCGCGGTCGAAGGGCCAGACGATGGCGACGGCGCGGCCGGTGATGTTGGCGACCGGGACCGAGCCCTGCGCGCCCGTGCCGTCGGGGTCGTGGAAGCGCGAGTCCTCGGAGTCGCTGCGGTGGTCGCCCATGACCCAGACCTTGCCCTCGGGCACGGTGATGTCGAAGGTGATCGAGCTGGCGACGTCACCGGGCTTGATGTAGGGCTCCGTGACCGGGACGCCGTTGACCGTGAGCCGGCCCTCGGAGTCGCAGCAGACGATCGTGTCGCCGGGCAGCCCGATGACCCGCTTGATGAGGTGGTTGTCGGAGGTGTTGGGCAGCAGGCCGACGAAGGAGAGCACTCGCTCCACGCCGTCACGCACCGGACCGTGGCTCACCTCGGGCATCGACGTCAGCCAGTCGCCCGGGTCCTCGAAGACGACGACGTCGCCGCGCTGGAGGTCGACGACGCCGGGCACGAGCTTGTTGACGACCACCCGGTCGTTGAGGATCAGCGTGTCCTCCATCGACCCCGACGGGATGTAGAAGGCCTGCATCAGCCACGTCTTGACGACGAACGACAGCGCCAGGGCCATCGCCACGACGACGACGAACTCGCGGATCGCGGCCCCGGCCGCACCGACGGCGGCCCGACCCCGGCTGCGCCCGTCCGGCCGCCCCGGCCCCCCGGACCTCTCGGCCCTCTCGGCCCCCGCGGCCCTCTCTGCCCCGTCAGCGCCCTCGTCCGACCGCGCGTCGTCGGTGGCGTCCCGAGGCGCGTCAGGGTCGAACTGGCCCGGCTCGAACCGGGCCTCGTGGCTCGTCATCACAGGTGTCTGCGCTCTCAGGACTGGGGGGTGGAGGAGGAGGGGGAAGGAGGGCCGAGCCGGTCGAGCGGCCAGATCCGCGTGACGACCGTGCCGACCACCGCGTCGGCGGACACCGTCCCGTCGGTGGTGGAACCCGCACCGGCGTGGGTGCGCGAGTCCATCGCGTCGGTCGCGTTGTCGCTGAGGAGGAAGACCCGACCCGGCGGCACGGTGAGGCGGAAGGTCGCAGCCCCGTCGTCGAGGCGCGGCCCCACGGCCTTCCCGTCCACGCCGACCCGGCCGTCGGTGCAGCAGACGACCTCGTCGCCCCCCGTCGCGACGACCCGGGCCAGGACGGACTTCTCGCCGAGGTCGATCCCGAGTGCCCCCGACGCCGAGGCGAGGGTGCGTCCGATGAGGCCGTCGTCGATGTGCGTCGAGCGGTCCGGCCCGGGCCAGGCGTCGGTGACGTCGGCGACGACGACGTCACCGACCTCGACGGACCCGACCTTCGAGACGAGCACTCGCTCACCCTCCTCGAGGGAGGGCGACATCGACGCGCTCGAGACGGCATACGGCTGCATGACGAAGGCCCGCACGAGCACCACCGCGAGGATCCCCGCGGCCAGCATCACCGGCACCCGGTGAGCACGACTCGACCCGGCCCGCGCCGTGGAGGCGGGGACCGGGTCGGTGTCGTGGGTGGCCGGGGACGTCATCGTGCCGATGCTAGTCGCCGGGCCCGTGCGCGTCGCGCCGCGGCTCAGCTGGCCGGGGAGGTCTCGCGCTTCTCCTTGATCTTGGCCGCCTTGCCGCGCAGGTCGCGGAGGTAGTAGAGCTTCGCGCGACGGACGTCGCCGCGGGTGACGAGCTCGATGTGGTCGATCACGGGCGTGTGGAGCGGGAAGGTGCGCTCCACACCGACGCCGAAGGAGACCTTGCGGACCGTGAAGGTCTCGCCGATGCCGCCGCCGTGGCGACGGATGACGATGCCCTTGAAGATCTGGACACGCGAGCGCGTGCCCTCGACGACCTTGACGTGGACGTTGACCGTGTCGCCGGCGCGGAACGCGGGGATGTCGGTCCGGAGGGAGGCCTTGTCGACCTCGTGGAAAAGCTGCATGACTGCTTCGCTCTCTCGTGCGGTGCCACAGGTCACCCACGCGGTGTGTTGCGCTGTCTGAATGGAGGTGCGGCGTCGGGCCTCATGCGCGGCTCGGGCGGTGGCTCGGGCTCTGCACTCCCCCTGTGGCGGGGGCGTTGTGTCGACGGACGCAAGGAGCAAGTCTGCCAGAGCACCCGGCATACGGAGAAATCCGGGTCAGGAGGCGGCGCGGTCCGGCTGCGTGGCCCGTCGGGCGTGCGCGATCTTGACGATGACCGGGTCGACCTTGTCCTCGCCGCCGGAGAAGGTGATGAGGGCGCGCGCGGACTGGATCTGGTCACGGGTGACCTTGACGTAGTGCTTGTCCTTCACGGCGAGACCTCCTGCCCTTCGACGTCATCTCCAGTGTCCTCGACGTAGACGATCTCGTCCATCAGCATCCCCGCGCGGAAACGGGTGACGTCCTCACCGTCGCCGTCGATCCGGGCCCCGGCGTCGAGCACGGCGAGGACGAGCGCCTTCTCCTGCTCGGTGGCGAGGTCGCTCTGGCCCAGCTCGACGAGCAGCACCCGCGAGAGGGCGCGCTGCCGCGGGCTCTCACTGCTCACGCCGGCGAGGGCGGCGGTGAAGCGTCGCCCCCACTCCTCGAGGTTGGCCTGCTGCTCACGTTGGCCCACGTCGGCGCGGGCGGCCCGCTCGCGCTGGGCGACGTCGCGGCGCGCGGCGACCCACGACAGCCCGGAGCCCAGCGCGGCTCCCGCGAACGCCAGCACTGCGCTCCACCAGTCCATGGTTCCTCCCGGTGGCCAGTGTGGCACCGGGTGCCGGGCGGGCGGTGCGGTCCGGCGCCGCATAGCGTGTCGCCGGTGAGCATCGATCCCGGCTGGCCGGTCGCCCTGGCGTGCGTCGCGCTCCTCGCGCTGACGGTGGCGATGTATGCCGTGGGGCGGCTCCCGAACGTCGGCTCCACCCTCGTCGCGGCCGGGCGGGCCGTCGTCCAGCTGGGTGTCGCCGCGCTCGTCATCACCGCGGTCGCCCGCAACCTCGGGCTGTCGGTGCTGCTGCTCTGCGGGATGTTCGCGGTGGCGGTGGTGACCACGGCCCGTCGCGTGGAGGCCGTGCGGGTGTGGCCGTGGACGACGGTGGCGATGGCTGCGGGGCTGCTGCCGGTGGTCGCCATCGTGCTGCTCACCGGGACCGTGCCGCTCGAGGGCATCGCCCTCATCCCCGTCGTCGGCATCATCCTCGGCAACACGATGAACGGTCACACCCTCGTGGGCCGGCGCGCGTTCGCGGCCCTGCGGGAGGAGACCGGTCAGTACGACGCGGCGCTGTCGCTCGGTCTGACCCGGGCGCAGGCGATCGACGAGATCGTGCACCGGCGGCTGCCCGAGGCGCTCATCCCCGGGCTCGACCAAGTGCGCACGGCCGGGGTGGTGACGCTGCCCGGGGCGTTCATCGGGGTGCTGCTCGGCGGCGGGTCGCCGGCCCAGGCGGCGGCGGCGCAGGTGCTCGTGCTGCTGGGGATCATGGCGGCGCAGACGACGACGGCGGTCGTCGCCGGGCGGCTCATCAGCGGGGCGCGGCTCCTGCCCGACGACCTGCGGGCGCGGCTGCGGCCCTGAGCCGAAGCGGAAGTCCGGCTCGCGAGCCCCTTCGTGTCTCGCGAGCCGGATCGATCAGGTTTGCGAGTCCCGGTGCGGTTCGTGAACCTCTTCGTGCACGTCCGGGACCGCGGCGAGGACGGCGTTCGCGTGGCGGCGGTTGCGTCCGTAGTCGAGCCACTGCAGCGGGTATGCCGGCCGCGACCAGACCGTGACCAGGCCCCTTCCGCCGGTGTGCGGCTCGACGCGGACGGTCATGGTCTCTCCCCAGCTCGCCGTCGACAGCGAGCGCGTCGCGACGACGGTGTTGGGGTCGGTGGCCCGCGGCGGCGAGAAGCCCTGCGCGGACAGGCCCGCGGAGAGCGCCGTCCACACCTGCTGACCCGGGGCGCTGGTCACGACCTGGCCGAGGCTCGACGGACCCGGCCCGGCGGGCCCACCCAGGCGTGCGTCCTTGCGCACCGAGACGGCGATGAGCCCTGCGAGGAGGGCCAGGAACCCGACGCAGGCCAGGAGGCCCGCCGCGAGTCCCCGTGGGCCCGGACTGACGGCCGTGACGGCGAAGCCCAGGAGCAGGGCGAACCCGACCATGGTCCCCAGCGCCGCGAGCCGGCCGATCCGGAGCTGGCGGACCACCGCCTCGTGGGCCTGACGCAGGTCGACGAGGGCCGGTGGCGGGGGCGGCGGTGACGTGGCGGCGCCGGGCCGGTGGTCGCTCATCCGGACACCGTCCCCGACGACCGGCGCTTGGTGAGGTCGACCGTCCCCGGGAAGGCTCCCTCGCCGGGGCGTACCCGGTAGCCGGCCTTGCGGTACATCCGGAGGTTCTCGGTGCTCTTGGCCCCGGTGTTGAGCCAGAGGGTGTCGGTGTCCTCGGGAGCCAGCGACTCGGCATACTCGAGCAGCTCACGTCCCAGGCCACGGCCCTGGAGGTACGGCGCGACCATGAGCCGCCCGATCTGCCAGGTCCCGGCGACGTCCGGGTCGCGGCGCACGCGCACCGAGGCGACGAGCTGACCGTCCTTGCGCCACACGCGCGTGTCCCAGTCGCGGATGCCGTCGCGGACCTCCTCGAGCGGCTCCTCCCCCACGGCGAACATCCCGTAGCGGGCGATCTCGGGCAGCCAGCACGCGCGGGTGAGGACCTGGAGGTCGGGGGCGTCCGCGGGGGTCGCGACCCGCTCCTCGAGCTCCCGCAGCCCGGCCGCGGCGGCCGCCGGAGGCAGCAGGTCGGGACGGCGCGCGGCGGTGCGCTGCACCCGCTGCTCCTGCCGCCACGCCGCGATGGCCCGGTGGTTGCCGCCGAGCAGCACCTCGGGCACGGCACGACCGTCCCACTCGGCGGGCTTGGTGTAGACGGGGTACTCGAGCAGCCCGTCCTCGTGCGACTCCTCGACGAGCGACTCGGCGTTGCCGATGACGCCGGGCAGGAGGCGGGCGACCGCCTCCACCATCGCGAGCACGGCGACCTCGCCACCGTTGAGGACGTAGTCACCGAGCGACAGCACCCGGACCGGCATGCGTTCGCCGGCCCACTCGTAGACCCGCTCGTCGATGCCCTCGTAGCGACCGCACGCGAACGCCAGCCAGGGCTCGTCGGCGAGCTCCCGGGCGATCTGCTGGGTGAACGGCTCCCCGCCGGGGCCGGGGACGACGAGGGTCGGCACGGCGGCGGGCTCGCCCAGGGCGGAGGCGCCCTGCGTCACGACGTGGTCGATGGCCTCGCTCCACGGTCCGGCCTTCATGACCATGCCCGCACCGCCGCCGTACGGCGAGTCGTCCACCGTGCGGTGCCGGTCGTGGGCGAAGTCGCGCAGGTCGTGGACGTGCAGGTCGAGCAGCCCGTCCCGCCGGGCCTTGCCGATGAGCGACAGGTCGAGCGGTGCGAGGTACTCCGGGAAGATCGAGATGACGTCCAGGCGCATGGCGGGGCCGGCCTCTCTCAGGACTCGTCGAGGTCGAAGAGCCCGGCCGGGGCGTCGACGACGACCCGTCCGGCCTCGGTGTCGACGTCGGTCACGATGGCCTCGACGAAGGGCACGAGGGCGTCCCGTCCACCCGTGAGCCGCACCTCGAGGAGGTCCTGGGCGGCGCCGACCACGAGGCCGGTGACCTTGCCGAGCTCGTCACCCGCGGGGTCGACGACGACGAGCCCGACGAGGTCGTGCTCGTACCAGCCCTCCTCGTCGTCGTCCTCGGCAGCGTCCAGCTCGGTCGGCTCGACGAACAGGCGCGTCCCCCGCAGCGACTCCGCCCCGGTGCGGTCCGGGATCTCGGCGAACCCGAGCAGCCAGGTCTGCTGGTGCTTGCGGGCGCTCGACAGGGTGAGGACGCGCGGGACGCCGGTACCGGGCTCGGCCTCGGTGTCGAACACGCGGCCGGGGACGAACCGGCGCTCCGGGTCGTCGGTGTGCGTCTGCACGGTCACCTCGCCGCCCAGCCCGTGGGGCTTGCCGATGCGGGCGATGAGCAGGGAGTCGGTGCTGCGGGGCATGGGCAGATCCTCTCAGGGGGCGGGCACGACGAACGCGCCGCACCCGCAGGTGCGACGCGTTCGTGTGAGCCGTGTGGGGCTCGGGGCGGTCAGCGCACCCGGTCGGTGTCGACGATGTCGATCCGGACCGGACGGCCACCGGCGAGGGCGGTCATCACCGTGCGCAGCGCGCTGGCGGTGCGGCCGGAGCGGCCGATGACGCGACCGAGGTCCTCGGGGTGGACCCGGACCTCGATGATCTCGCCACGACGGAGCTCCTTGCGCACGACCTTGACCTCGTCCTTGTGGTCGACGATCCCGGTGACGAGGTGCTCCAGCGCCTCTTCGAGCACGGTCAGGCCCCTGCCTCGTCAGCCTTGGCCGGGGTGTCCGCGCCCTCGGCGGGAGCGTCGGCGCTCTCGCTCGAGGCGCCGCTGGAGTCGGTGTCGGCCGCGGGGGCGACCTCGTCGGCCTTCGGGGCCTCGGCCTTCTCCTCGTCCTTCTTGGCGGCCTTCTTCTTCGCGGTGGTCGCGCGCGAGGAGTCGTCGCTCTCGGACTTGCCGGCGGCGGCGAGGGCGGCCTCGTAGAGGTCCTTCTTCTTCGGCTTGGGCTCCTTGAGCTTGAGCGTGCCCTCGGCGCCGGGCTCGCCCTTGTACTTCTGCCAGTCACCGGTCACCTTGAGCAGTGCGGCGACGGCCTCGGTCGGCTGCGCACCCTGGCTGAGCCAGTACTGGGCGCGCTCACCGTCGATGTCGATGACCGACGGCTCCTCGGTGGGGTGGTACTTGCCGATCTCCTCGATGGCCCGGCCATCGCGCTTGGTGCGCGAGTCCATGACGACGACGCGGTAGAACGGTGCATGGATCTTGCCCATGCGCTTGAGACGAATCTTGACGGCCACGTGGGTGGTCTCCGTTTCCAGTTGTGGGCACGGCCAGACCGCGGCGGAACACACGCGGGGTACCGATGCCCGGGGTAGGCATCCAGCCGACATCGGTGCCGGACAGAAGGTGTACAGCCGACCATTCTGCCAGACCGCCTCAGGTGGTCCGGACCACCGGCTGCGCCCCACCACCGAGACGTATGCCGTCCACCCCTGTCCCGGGGCCCGCTGCGGTCCTGCCGTGGCCGGGCGACCCGCACCCCGCGACCGGGCTGGTGTTCGGGCTCTGGGCACTCACCGCTGGCCGTCGGTGGCGGGCCTCGTGCTCGCCGTCGCCGCCCGGGCCGCGGCGAGGACCCGGGTCAGGGCGTCCGGGGTGGGGACGTACGTCGCGAGGCTCTGCTCGATCTCGGTGAGCACCGGCTCCCGGTGCTCCTGCGCCAGACCCGGATCGAGCGCAGAGCGGATCTGCCCGGCGAGGAAGTTCGCGTCACTGCACAGCACCATGGTGAAGTCGTCGAGCGCCTCGACCCGTCCCGGGCCCCCGGCCGTGCAGTAGGCCTCGACGGTCGCGGTGACGGCGTCCTCGTCGACGTCGTCCCCGTCGACGTGCCACTGGACGAGGACCTTGGCGAGCTCGCGATGGGGGTCGGTCGGGCCGGCGTCCTCCCAGTCGATGGCGCGAAGCGAGCCGTCCGGGGCGACGAGGACGTTGTCGGGGTGCAGGTCGCGGTGCCCGACGACGAGGCGTCCTCGAGGTGGACCGACACGCTCGACGCGGCGGGCGTGGTCCTCGAGGTCGGGCAGGCGCCGGGACAGGGCGTCGACCCACGGCTGTCCCTCGCTGCGGACGAGCAGGTCGTGCCAGACCTCCGCCGCGGGCATCGTGCGGTACCACCCGCTCGGAGCCTCGTCACTGCTCGGGGCTGCGCCGTGCAGCGAGCCCAGCAGGGTGCCGAGCCGGGTGGCCAGGCCGTCCGTGGCCGTCCCGACGGCCCGCCCCTCGACCCACCGCGTGATGCGCGCCTGTCCCCCACCGAACGCCTCCGGGACCGGGACGGCATACCGGCCGGTCGGGTCGCCGACGTGGGCCGGCACCTCGATGCCCGCGCGAACGAAGTGCTCGAGGTGGGCGGCCTCGCGACGGAGGTCGTCCTCGTCGACGGTCCCGAACGGCTGCTTCAGCGCGTAGCGCCGGTCGCCCACGCCGAGCAGCGAGATCCGGCCCTGCGCCCCGCGGGCGACCACGGTGAGGGTGACGCCTCCCTCACCCAGCCCGAAGGCGTCGCGCGCCCACTCCCCGAGGGACGTCACGGCACACGCTCTCGGCCCGTCACCAGGGACTGGGCTCGTAGTCCTTGACGAAGGAGCCGTAGAGGTCCTCGCCGGCCTCGCCGCGCACGATCGGGTCGTAGACGCGGGCGGCGCCGTCGACGAGGTCGAGCGGGGCGTGCCAGCCCTCGGCGGCGATGCGCAGCTTCTCGTGGTGGGGGCGCTCGTCGGTGATCCAGCCGGTGTCGACGGCGGTCATGAGGATGCGGTCGGTCTCGAACATCTCGCCCGAGCTCGTCCGGGTGAGCATGTTGAGGGCGGCCTTGGCCATGTTGGTGTGCGGGTGGCCGGGCCCCTTGTAGCGGCGCGAGAACTGGCCCTCCATCGCCGAGACGTTGACGACGTAGGCGCGTCGGGCGCCCGCGGCGACCGCAGCGCGCAGCGACGGGCGCAGCCGCGAGATGAGGATGAAGGGCGCGGTCGAGTTGCAGAGCTGGACCTCGAGGAGCTCGAGCGGGTCGACCTCGTCGACGACCTGGGTCCAGCTGTTGTTGCGCTGCGTGTCGGGCAGGAGGCCCCCGGCGTCGACGGCGGTCCCCTCGAGGTGCGCCTCGAGGCTCGCGTGCCCGGCGGTGAGGGCCATCTCGGTCATCGAGGCCGCAGTGCGCTGGGCGAGCGAGTGGGCCGCCTCCTCCTCGCTCTCTCCCTCGTGGTGCGCGACCTTGTTGGCGGTCAGGGTGCCGAGGAGGTTGGCGGGGTGGGCGTCGCTGATCCGGTCGAAGGTCACGAGCTCGGGGTAGCGCACGGTGCTCTCGAGCGGCACCTGCTCGCCGTCGACGAGGTGCGAGTAGGAGCCCGGCGAGCGGCGCACGGTCTGCGCCGCGTTGTTGATGAGGATGTCGAGCGGACCGGCGGCGGCGACCTCGTCCGCGAGCGCGACGACCTGGGTGGGGTCGCGCAGGTCGATGCCGACGACCTTGAGCCGGTCGATCCACTCGTGCGAGTCCGGCTGCGCCGCAAACCTCCTCGCCGCGTCGTGGGGGAAGCGGGTCGTGATCGTCAGGTGGGCGCCGTCGCGCAGGAGCATGAGCGCGATGTACATGCCGATCTTGGCCCGGCCCCCGGTGAGCAGGGCGCGCTTGCCGGTGAGGTCGGCGCGCTGCTCCCGCTTGGCGTGGCTCTTGGCGGCGCAGGTCGGGCAGAGCCAGTGGTAGAACGCGTCGATGAGCGTGTAGTCGGCCTTGCAGATGTAGCAGCCGCGCGGGTTGATGAGCTCCCCCACCGTCGCGCCCGCCGGGGGCACGTCGAGGAGGATGCCCTTGGTCTCGTCGTCGATGCGCATCGGCGACCCCGTGGCGGTCCGGGCGAGGATCGCCTCGTCGTGGTCGATCTGCGGCTGCTTGGCCTCGCGGCGGCGGGCCTTGCGGACCCGCTTGTACATCCGGCCGGTCGCCCGCTTCACCGTCTGGATGTCGGGGTGCTCGGCGTCGAGGGCCGGGAGCTCCTCGAGGACACGGAGCAGCGTGGCGAGGTCGTCGGGGTCGACGCCGGGGCCGGCCTCGGCTCCCTCGCTCGTCACGGTCTGCACGGGGTCCACAGGCGCATTGTGTCCCACCCCGCGGGTCCGCTCCGAATCCGCGGGAGCGCGTCAGATGGCGAGGGCGGGCTCGGCCTCGGCGGGGTTGACGGCCTGCACCGTGTGCGCGAAGACCGTGTCGCCGGCCTGCAGCGCGAGCGCGTCGGCCTCGGCACGGGTGAGCTGGGCGGCGAAGCGCTCCCCCGTGTCGGCGCGCAGGTCGACCCGGACCTCGAACCCGAGCCGGACGACGCGTTCGACGACGGCCTCGATGACGCCGGGCGAACCACCCACCCGGGCGTCGAGCTGCAGGGCGCGCTCCCGGGTGCGGTGGAGCGCGATGTCGTGGGGCCGCACGAGCTGGCCGCCCAGCCGCGCGACCGAGCCGAGGAACGACATGACGAAGTCGTTGGCGGGGCGGTCGTAGAGCGCCACGGGGTCACCGACCTGCTCGATGCGCCCCTTGTTGAGGACGGCGATCCGGTCCGCGACGTCGAGCGCCTCCTCCTGGTCGTGGGTGACGAGGACCGTCGTCACGTGGACCTCGTCGTGGAGGCGACGCAGCCACTGGCGCAGGTCCGCGCGCACCTTGGCGTCGAGGGCGCCGAACGGCTCGTCGAGCAGCAGGACCTCCGGGTCGACGGCGAGCGCCCGGGCCAGGGCCATCCGCTGGCGCTGCCCACCGGAGAGCTGGGCCGGGTAGCGGTGCTGGAACCCGTCGAGCCCGACGATCTCGAGGAGGTCGTCGACCTTGCGCGCGATCTCGGCCTTGGGGCGCTTGCGGATGGTCAGCCCGAACGCGACGTTGTCGCGCACCGTCATGTGCTTGAAGGCGGCGTAGTGCTGGAAGACGAAGCCGATCCCCCGCTTCTGGGGCGGCACGCCGGTGACGTCGCGCCCGCCGATGACGACCCGTCCCCCGTCGAGGCCCTCGAGCCCGGCGATGGCGCGCAGCAGGGTCGACTTGCCGGAGCCGCTCGGGCCCAGCAGCGCCGTGAGCGTCCCAGCGGGGATCTCGAGCGACACGTCGTCGAGTGCGGTGAAGTCGCCGTAGCTCTTCCTGGCGCCGGTCACGGTGATCATCGGGTGCTCCTCTTGCGGTCGAGCAGGGTCATCCCCAGCAACGTCGCGACCGCGAGACCCATGAGCAGGGTCGCGGCGGCATACGCGCCGTAGGCGTTGTGGTCGTCGATGTAGCGGGAGTGGACGAGCAGGGTGAGGGTCTGGGAGACACCGGGGAAGCCGGAGCTGACCATGATCACGGCGCCGAACTCGCCCAGCGCGCGGGCGATCGTCAGCACGACGCCGTAGGTGAGTCCCCAGCGGATCGCCGGGAGGGTGATCCGCCAGAAGGTCTGCCACGAGCTCGCGCCGAGCGTCGAGGCCGCCTGCTCCTGCTCGGTGCCGATCTCGTGCAGCACCGGCTCGACCTCGCGCACGACGAACGGCAGCGTGACGAAGAGGGTGGCGATGACCATCCCGGGCAGGCCGAAGATCACCTGGAGGCCGAGGCCCTCGACGCCGCCGAACCAGCCGCCCGAGCCCCACAGGAGGATGAGCGCCACGCCCACGACGATCGGCGAGACCGCGAACGGCAGGTCGACGACGGCCTGGAGCAGGCCCTTGCCGGGGAAGCGACCGCGCACGAGGGCGAGCGCGGTCCCGACGCCGAAGACGACGTTGAGCGGGACGACGATCGCGACGATGAGCAGGGAGAGGTTCAGCGCGGCGAGTGCCGCCGGGGTGCGCACCGACTCGACGAACGCGCCGACGCCGGGCTCGAAGCTCCGCCAGAGGATGAGGGCGATCGGCACGGCGACGAGGAGCACGAGGTAGCCCAGGGCGACGGTCCGCAGGCCCAGCCGTGCGGGGGTGGTGGTCGTCATGCGGAGTCCTCCTCACGGCGCAGGCCGCGGCCGGCATACCAGCGCAGGACGGCGAGGGTCGCGAAGGCGATCGCGAGCAGCGCGACCGAGACCGCGGCGGCGTTGACCGGCCGGTCGATCTCGATCTGCTGCTGGATGTACTGGGAGGCGACCTGGGTCTCGCGCGGGATGTTGCCGCCGATGAGGACGACGGAGCCGTACTCGCCGATGGCGCGGGCGAAGGCAAGGCCGGTGCCGCTGATGATGGCCGGGGTGAGCGTCGGGAGCACGACCCGGCGGAAGGTCGTCCAGCTCGAGGCACCCAGCGATGCCGACGCCTCCTCGACCTCGCGGTCGGCCTCGATGAGGACCGGTTGCACGGAGCGGACGACGAACGGCAGGGTGACGAACGCGAGGGCGAGGACGAGGCCGGGCTGCGTCGCGTTGAGGTGGATGCCGACGGGGCTGTTGGGGCCGTAGAGCGAGAGCAGGACGATGCTCGCGACGATCGTCGGCAGCGCGAACGGCAGGTCGATGAGCGCGTTGACGATGCGCTTGCCGGGGAAGTCGTCGCGAACCAGCACCCAGGCGATGAGGGTGCCCATGACCGCGTTGACGAGCGCCACGACGACGGCCGCGACGATCGTCACGCGCAGCGAGGCGAGCGCGACGGGGGCGGTGACCGCCTCCCAGAAGCCGCCCCACCCGTCCTCGAACGACGTCACGGTGAGGGCCGCCAGGGGCAGCAGCACCATGACGCTCAGCCAGAGCCCGACGACGCCGACGCCGAGCGGGCGCCCGACCCGGCCGAGCCCGGAGCGGCCGGCCGGGCGAACGGGCTCGCTCGACGGCGCCGCCGGGGGCGTCGCGCCGGGCGGCTGCGGGGACGGCGGCAGGGCCGACACGTCGGTGCCGCCCCTGCCGCCGGTCACGGTCGTCGTCATGTCAGGACGTCGCCTTGTCGTAGATGACGGCGATGGAGCCGGTGTCCTTCTTGAACAGCGTGCTGTCGACGGTCTTCCAGCCGCCGAGGTCCTCGATCGTCCACAGCGTCGTGGGCTCCGGGAAGTCGGCGGCGAACTCCGTGGCGACGGCCTCGTCCACCGGGCGGAACCCGGCCTGAGCCCAGAGCCTCTGGGCCTCGGGGGTGAAGAGGTAGTCGCGGAAGGCCGTGGCCTTCTCGACGTTCTCGCTCGTGCCGAGGACGGCGACGGGGTTCTCGATCTTGAAGGTCGTCGGCGGCGTGACGTGCTCGACGGGGTCGCCCTTGCGCTCGGCGAACAGCGCCTCGTTCTCGTAGCTGAGGAGCACGTCGCCCGTCCCCTGGAGGAAGGTCTCGGTGGCCTCGCGTCCCGACTTCGGCTGCACCTTGACGTGGCCCGTGACGAGCTGCTCGATGAAGGCGAGCCCTGCGGCAGGGTTCGTCCCGCCGTCGCTCTTGGCGGCGTACGGCGCGAGGAGGTTCCACTTCGCCGAGCCGGAGCTGAACGGGTTGGGCGTGACGACCTCGACGCCCGGCTTCAGCAGGTCGTCCCAGTCGTTAATGCCCTGGGGGTTGCCCTTGCGGGTCACGATCGTCACGACCGAGCCGAACGGGATGCCCCGGTGCTCACCGGCGTTCCAGTCCGCCGCGACGAGGCCGGCCTCGACGAGGCGGGTGATGTCCGGCTCGACCGAGAAGTTGACGACGTCCGCCGCGGCGCCGGCCGCGACCTTGCGCGACTGGTCCCCGGACGCCCCGTAGGACTGCTGGAAGGTCACCCCCCTGCCGGCGTCGGTGGCGTTGAACGCCGGGACGACCTTGTCGAAGCCGACCTTGGGCACGGCGTACGCAAAGAGGTTGAGGGTGCTCGTCGACGCGGGGGCTGCGTCCGCGGCGGCCCCCGCCCCGACGGTGTCGCTCGCTCCGCCACCGGCACAGGCCGACATCACCATCGCACCAGCGGTCGCGGCGGCGGCCAGGGCGAGACGGGGATGACGGCTCATGGGGGAAGTCCTTCGATCACGGTCCGACAGAGCGGGCCACGCGCGGCCGCAGTTCCCGTCGGACACCTCGAAGTTTGGATAAGCCGAAGTTATCCGTCAAACAACATCAGATTATGTCTCGCATCGTGGATGCACCTCAGAAGGTCACGCCCCGCAGCACGATCGCCGTCGGCTCCCCGAGCGCGGTGACGTCCTCACGCGGGTCGCGGTCGAGGGCGAGCAGGTCGGCGTCGGCGCCCTCCTCGAGCCCTGGGCGTCGCAGCCAGGTCCGGGCACCCCACGTCGCGGCGCCCAGGGCCTCGGCGTGGGTCATCCCCACGCGGGTCAGCTCCACGGCCTCCTGCGCTGCCAGCCCGTGCTCGATGGAGCCTCCCGCGTCGGTCCCGAGATAGATGGGTATGCCGGCCTCGTGCGCCGCGCCGAACGTCTCGTGCCGTCGTGCGTGCAGGTCGAGCATCCGGCGGTGGTAGTCGGGGAACTTCTCCTTCGCGGACTCGGCGATCTGCGGGAACGTCGCGATGTTGACGAGCGTCGGGACGATCGCAATCCCTTGTGCCGCAAAGGAGTCGATCGTGTCCCGCTCGAGGCCGGTGGCGTGCTCGATGCAGTCGGTGCCGGCCGCGGCGAAGTCGCGCAGCGAGTCGGGACCGAAGCAGTGGGCCGTGGTGCGCGCCCCCTCCTCGTGCGCGGCGGCGATCGCCTCCGCCAGGACGTCCGCGGGCCAGCACGGCTCGAGGTCCCCGGTGTCGCGGTCGATCCAGTCTCCGACGAGCTTGACCCAGCCGTCCCCGACGCGGGCCTCGATGCGGACCCGCTCGACGAGCTGGTCGGGCTCGACCTCGTGGGCGTAGTTGCGGATGTAGCGCCTCGTCCTCGCGATGTGGCGACCGGCGCGGATGACCTTGGGCAGGTCGTCGCGCTCGTCGATCCAGCGGGTGTCGGCGGGCGAGCCGGCGTCCCGGATGAGCAGGATGCCGTGGTCGCGGTCGGTGAGCGCCTGCGCCTCGGTCGTGGCGTCGTCGACGGCGCCATGTCGGTCCAGCCCCACGTGGCAGTGGGCGTCCACCATGCCGGGGACGAACCACCCGCGCAGGGTCTCGACGTCATGACCGGGGCCCGTCGGCCGCTCGAAGGTGATGCGACCCCCGACCACCCAGGCCTCGGGCCGCACCTCCTCGGGGCCGACGAGGACCTCTCCCGACAGGTGCAGCACTGGAGCCGTCATGCTGCCCGACCCTATGCGTTGCGTCAGCGTCAGTGGTTGCTAGGACGACCCTTCACGCTGACGCAACGGGGTCTCGGGGTCAGGGGGTCGTGGGCGGTGCGGTGATGACGCGGCGCAGCGCCTCGACGACGATCTCGGGCGAGTCGGTGTGCACCCAGTGCGAGGCGCCCTTGACGGTCAGCAGGCGCACCCGCGGGAAGAGGGCGCGCATGCCCTCGGCGTCCTCCGGCCGGATGTAGCCGGACTCGCCGCCGGCGACCCAGAGGACGGGACCGGCATACGGCTCGACGTCACCGGGCGCGACCGGGAAGGCGGCGATGACCGAGTCCGTCCCCCGCGCGGCGTCGGCCGCGAACAGCTCGACGTTGGCCTGCCACCGCCACCCGGCTCCGTCGCGGCGCAGGTTCTGCAGGAGGAAGGACTTGACGCCCGGGTCGGGCTCGGCGAACCGGGCCTCGGCGTCGGCCCGGTCGGTGAGCTCCGAGAGCGGGAGCGCCTGCATCTCGCTGATGTAGCCCTCGAACCGTTCGAGCGAGCCGTACGACTTCGGGGCGATGTCCACGACGACGAGCCGGGACACCAGGTCGGGCTCGTGCAGCGCGAGGACCATGGCGGTCTTCCCGCCGAGCGAGTGCCCGACGACGACCCACGGCCCCGGGTCGATGGCCCGCAGCGTGGAGGCGACGGACGCGGCATACGCCTCGAAGGAGAACTCCTCGCTCCACGGGGACCGGCCGTGGTCGGGCAGGTCCACCAGCGTGCACCGCGCCCTGTCGCCGTCGGGACCGGCGAGGCCCTTGGCGATCGTCGACCAGTTGCGGCCCTGACCGAAGAGGCCGTGGAGGAACGCGACGCGCGGACCCGCCGTGCCGACCGACAGGGTGTTCAGCGCGGCCGCCGCGCTCACCTGCCCAGGAACTTCTCGAAGCCCTTGGGCAGCTGGGTGGGGTCGAGGGCCGCCGGGTCGAGGGCGGGAGCGTTCGCGCGGCCACCGAAGGCCCCACCGGCCGGCGTCGCGCTCGGGCGCTGCGCCTCGGCCCGGGCGTCGGCCGCCCGCTTGGCCGGGTTGCCCGACTTGGACTTCTTGCGCTGCGGGACCTGCTGCTGCTTCTTGCGGCCGCCGCCGCCCATGCCGGGCATCCCCGGGATGCCGCCGCCGCGGGCGAGCTGCTTCATCATCTTCTGGGCCTCACCGAAGCGCTCGAGCAGCTGGTTGACCTCGGAGACGGTGACGCCCGAACCGCCGGCGATGCGGGCGCGACGCGAGCCGTTGATCTGCTTGGGGTGGTTGCGCTCGAACGGCGTCATCGAGCGCACCATCGCCTCGACCCGGTCGAACTCGCGCTCGTCGAGGTTGTCGAGCTGGGCCGACATCTGGCCCATGCCCGGCATCATCTTGAGCATCGACTTGAGCGAGCCCATCTTCTTGATCGCGGCCATCTGCTGGAGGAAGTCGTCGAACGTGAAGTCCTCGGCCGCGAGGAACTTGCGCTCCATCTCGGCGGCGTCGGCGCGGTCGAACGCCTTCTCGGCCTGCTCGATGAGGGTGAGGACGTCGCCCATGTCGAGGATGCGCGAGGCCATGCGGTCGGGGTGGAAGACCTCGAAGTCCTTCACGCCCTCGCCGGTGCTGGCGAACATGATGGGGCGGCCCGTGACACCGGCGACCGACAGCGCGGCGCCACCGCGGGCGTCGCCGTCGAGCTTGGACAGGACGACCCCGGTGAAGTCGACGCCCTCGAGGAAGGCCTCGGCGGTCTCGACCGCGGCCTGGCCGATCATCGCGTCGATGACGAAGAGGACCTCGTGCGGGCTGATCGCGGCGCGGATGTCCCCGGCCTGCTTCATGAGGTTCTCGTCGACGGCGAGTCGGCCGGCGGTGTCGACGATGACGACGTCGTGCTGGCGGTTCACGGCCTCGCGTATGCCGTCCCGGGACACCGCGACCGGGTCGCCGAAGCTCTTCGTGCCCTCCCCCGTCGGACCAACGGCGTCGTGCCCGCCGACGTTGCCCTGCTCGGGTGCGAAGACGGGGACGCCGGCACGCTCGCCGACGACCTGGAGCTGGGTGACGGCGTTGGGGCGCTGGAGGTCGGCGGCGACGAGGATCGGGGTGTGACCCTGGTCCTTGAGCCACTTGGCGAGCTTGCCGGCGAGGGTCGTCTTGCCCGCACCCTGGAGGCCCGCGAGCATGATGACGGTGGGGCCGGACTTGGCGAAGCGGATCGTGCGCGTCGAGCCGCCGAGGATCGCGACGAGCTCCTCGTTGACGATCTTGACGACCTGCTGGGCCGGGTTCAGCGCCTGTGAGACCTCGGCGCCGAGCGCCCGCTCACGGACGGCGTGGGTGAACTCCTTGACGACCGGCAGGGCGACGTCGGCGTCGAGGAGCGCCATCCGGATGTCGCGGACGGTCTTGTTGACGTCGGACTCGGACAGGCGCCCCTTCGTGCGGAGGTTCTTGAAGGTCGCTGTCAGGCGGTCGGAGAGGCTCGTGAACACCGCACAAGGCTAACCGCCGCCGTCCCCTGCCGTGGACCCGTGCCCACCCCCGGCCCCGCTTGCGTCCGCAAGAGTGGTCGGGATCTCGACCAGGGTTGCGGACGCAGGCGGCGCCCCGGGGGCGGTCAGGGGCGCGGGGGCGCCCCGTCGCAGGTGTCGATGATCGCCGCCACCACCTGCGCCACCTTCGACGGGTCGAGGAGGCGACCCGAGAAGTCGGTGACGTAGAACGTGTCGAGGGTCTGGCCGGCATACGTCGCGATGTGCGCCGAGCGCACCGACACCCCCGCCTTGGCGAAGGTCATCCCGAGCTCGTGGAGCAGGCCCGGCCGGTCCTGGGCGCGGACCTCGAGCACGGTGGCCTCGGTGCTGGCCCCGGGCACGACGAGCGCCCGCGGCTGGCCCGGGGTCCCGATGGTCGAGGTCCCGCTCGGGCGCGCGGCGAACTGGCGCCGACGCTCCAGCAGCCCCAGCGGCCCCCGGTCCCCGGACGCGAGACGGGTCAGCCCGCGGGCGAGCCGCTCCTGCTCCGGCTCGGCGCCGCTGGGCGACTCGACGTGCCACTCGTTGACCGCGACGCCGTCGACGGTGCGCAGGACGGCGGTCCGGACGACGAGACCCTCGGCGGCGAGCAGGCCCGCCGTGTCCGCGAAGAGCCCGAGACGGTCGCGGTCGGCGATGTCGATGCGGTACGACCCGCCGCTCGGGACGACGACGACGTGGGGTTCCCCGCTGGCGAGCTCGAGGACGAGCGCGTGCGGCACGACCGCGGGCTCGGCCTCCCCCACCGCGGGCGCGGCGGGGTCGAGCCGGGCGCGGACCGCGGTGGCGAGCTGCCCGAGGAGCGCGGCGCGCCAGTCGGTCCAGGCCTTCGGTCCGGCGGCGACGGCGTCGGCCTCGGTGAGGGCGAGGAGCAGCTCGAACTGCTCCCGGTCCCCACCGACGGCGGTGCTGGCGGCGTCGACGGTCCGGGGGTCGGCGTGGTCGCGACGGGTCGCCAGCTCGATGAGGGTGAGGTGCTCGCGCACCAGCGACGTGACGACCCGGACGTCGGCGTCGTGGTGGCCGAGGCGGCGCATCACGGCCTCGGCGATCGGGGCCCCGGCGAGGGAGTGGTCCCGCGCACCCGGGATCTTGCCGATGTCGTGCAGCAGCGCGGCGAGGAGGAGGAGGTCGGCGCGACCGACGCCCCGCAGAAGTCCGGTGGCGTGGACGACGGTCTCGATGAGGTGCCGGTCCACCGTGTGGCGGTGCACGGCGTTGCGCTGCGGGCGGGACCGGACCGCCGCCCACTCGGGCAGCCAGCGCTCGATGATGCCCTGCTGGTCGAGGCCCTCCCACACGGTCACGAGGCCGGGACCGGCGGCGAGCAGGTCGCTGAACAGCCCGCGGGCGAGCGGGGACCACGGCGTCGGCAGGTCGGCGCACCGGGTCGCGAGGTTCTCGAGCGTCGTCGGCGCGATCGGCAGGTTCGCCCTGGCGGCGAGGACGGCCGCGCGCAGCGGCAGGTGCGGGTCGCTGTCGACGAGGCGTCCCGGGCCGAGCACGACCTCGCCGTCGCTCTCGAAGAGGCCGTAGCCCAGCGGCGACATCTGGGGTCGGCGAGGACCCACGCGCAGGACCCGGGCGCGCTGGGACTGGCCGGCGCGCCGCGCGGTGCCGTCGAGGGCGTAGGCGATCGCCCGGCCGGCGTTCGACACCTCGGCGAGGAGGTCGTCGGCGTCGTCGTGGCCGAGCAGGGCCGCGACGGCGTCGTGGTCGTCGCGCGAGAGCCGGTCTCGGCCGCGCCCCGTGACGACGTGCACGGCGTCGCGCACGTCGAGGAGAACGGCGTATGCCGCGTCGACCTCGCCGCGCGGGCGGTCCGCGAGCCAGGCCTCGGCGAGCGCGTTGAGGACGGTCATGTCGCGGAGGCCGCCGTGGGCCTCCTTGAGCTCGGGCTCGATCGACTGGGCGAGGTCGCCGTGGCGGTGGTGCCGCTGCGCCATCGCCTCGGTGAGCTGGGGCAGTCGCTTGCGGGCGTTGGCCCGCCAGTCGTGGCTGACCGTGGCCCGAGCGGCGGCCACGACCTCGGCGTCCCCGGCGACCGGGGAGATGTCGAGCAGTCCCACGGCCGCGGTGAGGTCATCGGCCGCCACGGTGCGGCACTGGCTGACCGTGCGCACGCTGTGGTCGAGGCGGACCCCGGCGTCCCAGATCGGGTACCACATGCGGTCGGCCAGACGCGTGATCTCGCCGGCGTCCAGGGTCCGGCCGTCGTGGAGGAGGACGAGGTCGTAGTCCGAGAGCGGGCCGGCGTCGCCCCGGCCGACGCTGCCGACCGCGGCGAGGGCGACCCAGTCGAGGCGCTGGCCCCGGGTGGCCTCCTCCCAGAGGCCCTGCAACCACTCGCGGTTGAAGTCGGCCAGGCGGACCCTGCGGTCGCGGCCGGACCCGGCCGTCCCGAAGGCCCGGGTGCCCGCGAGGTCGAGCCGGCGGGCGGCGACGTCGACGACGTCCGTCATGGTGATCAGTCCCCTCGGTGGTGCCATGAGCGTGCCGTGTGTGTCCCAGCGCGAGCCAGGACTCGCGCTGGGACACACACGGCTGGGTGGAGGAAGCCTCAGATGGCTTCGGAGCCGCGCTCACCCGTGCGGACTCGGATGACGTCCTCGACCTGCTGGGTCCAGATCTTCCCGTCGCCGATGCGCCCGGTCTGGGCCGACTTGAGGATGACGTCGGCGACGCTGCTCGCGTCCATGTCGTCGACGAGCACCTCGAGCCGGAGCTTCGGGACGAAGTCCACGGTGTACTCGGCGCCGCGGTAGACCTCGCTGTGCCCGCGCTGCCGCCCGTAACCGGAGGCCTCGCTGATGGTCATGCCGGAGATGCCGTAGGCCTCGAGGGCCTCCTTCACCGCGTCCAGCTGGTGGGGCTTGATGATGGCGGTGATGAGCTTCATGCCTTGACTCCTTCGGAGGTGAGCTCGTCGTGGTGACGGGCATCGTGTGACAGATCCGGGGCCGATGCGGAGCCGATGCGTCCGCCGCGGGCCACGAGGTCGTAGCCGGACTCGGCGTGCTCGGCCTGGTCGATGCCGGCCGTCTCGTCGTCGTCGGTGACGCGCCATCCGATGGTGGCCCGCAGGCCCAGACCGATGATCGCGGTGACGACGGCGGAGAAGACCAGGGACGCCAGGGCGATGACGACCTGGATGACGAGCTGGTCGATCCCGTCACCGTAGAACAGCCCGCCCTCGGTGGCGAGGAGACCGGCGCCGAGGGTGCCCCAGAGGCCGGCGACGAGGTGGACGCCGACGACGTCGAGCGAGTCGTCGTAGCCGAAGCGGAACTTCAGGCCGACCGCGAGGGCGGCGAGGGCACCGGCGACGGCGCCGAGGACGATCGAGCCGACGGGCGACAGGGCGCCACAGGCCGGGGTGATGGCGACGAGACCGGCGACGACACCGGAGGCGGCGCCGACCGACGTCGCGTGCCCGTCACGCAGCTTCTCCACGAGCAGCCAGCCGAGGATCGCGGCGCAGGTGGCGACGGTGGTGTTGACCCACACGAGGCTGGACAGGCCGTCGGCGGCCAGCTCGGAGCCGGCGTTGAAGCCGAACCAGCCGAACCACAGCAGGCCCGCGCCGAGCATGACGAGCGGCACGTTGTGCGGACGCATGGCCGTCTTGCCGAAGCCGAGCCGCTTGCCGACGATGAGCGCCAGGACGAGCCCGGCGATGCCGGCGTTGATGTGGACGACCGTTCCACCGGCGAAGTCGATCGGCAGCACGTTGGCCACGCCGTCGGTCGCTCCGAAGATCTTCGCGGAGATCCCGTCCTCGGAGCCGCTGAGGAGACCACCGCCCCACACCATGTGGGCGACCGGGAAGTAGACGAGCGTGACCCAGAGGCCGGTGAAGAGCAGCCAGGTCGAGAACTTCGCGCGGTCGGCGATGGCACCGCTGATGAGCGCGACGGTGATGATGGCGAAGGTGAGCTGGAAGCCGACGAAGAGGACCTCGGGGATCCACACGTCGGCGCCGAAGACGTCGACGATCGCGACGCCGTCCGCGTCGACGGTCGAGCCCGCGGCGGCCTCACCGACGACGCCCTTGAGGCCGAACTTGTCGAACGGGTTGCCGATGATGCCGCCGATGTTGCTGCCACCGAAGGACATCGAGTAGCCCCACAGCACGTAGACGACACCGACGACGCCCATCGCGCCGAACGACATCATCATCATGTTGAGGACGGACTTGGCGCGTGTCATGCCGCCGTAGAAGAGGGCGAGGCCCGGCGTCATCAGCAGCACCAGGGAGGCGCAGATGATGACGAAGGCGGTCGCCGACGTGTCGATTGCGGGCTCGGCCGCGAGAGGGAGAAGAGTTGGGCTCATGGCGAGAAAGTCTGTGAGGCGACGGTTTCACGCCGCGGCACGTCGTGTTACGCCCACGTTGCACGTTCCCGCTGCCGGTAAGAAGTGTGTTTCGCCGTCCCTCGCGTATGCCGGCCGCCCCCGTCCGCGGCCCTCGCGCCGGGTGCGAGACTGGGGCCATGCCTGCCGCCACGCTCCTCTACGACGGTGACTGCGGCATCTGCACCCGCCTGTCGCGCACGGTGACGACGACGGTGAGGGCGCGTCGGGACGACTTCGTCGTGAGCGCCTATCAGGACGTCGCCGACCTCGAGGCCCTCGGCGTGACCGCCCGGGCCTGCGACGAGGCCCTCCAGTGGGTGTCGGCGTCGGGACGGGTCAGCTCCGCCCAGGACGCCGTGGCCCGGGTCCTGCTCGCGGGGCGGCTGCCGTTCAGGCCGGTCGGCGCCCTCATCCTCGTCCCGGGGGTCAACGCCCTCGCCGGTGTCGTCTACCGGTGGGTGGCGCTCAACCGACACCGGCTCCCGGGCGGGACGCCGGCGTGCTCGCTCCCGGCGGCGCAGCGCCCGACCTGACCCGTCGCTGCACGAACGACCGGGTGCGTGCGCGGAGCCGGTCGGCGTACTCCTCGAGCGGCAGGAACGCCAGCATCATGACGAGGTGCGGCCAGAACGCGATCGTGATCGCGGCATACGTCATCGCGTGGAAGACGAACCAGGCGCCGACGGCGCGGCGACGCCACCTCTCCGACAGCAGGAAGATCACCGGTGCGGTGAGCTCGGCCGCCATGAGCACCCACTGGAACGAGTGCAGCGTCCACGGCACGTCGAGGAGCCACTCGGCCCACGGCGTGCCGCGCCGGACGACGGCACGCACCATCGTCGCCGAGTTGACCCACTCGAACCCGCCGAAGCGGATCTTGGCCCAGGCGGACAGGAAGTAGGTCGCGATCGCCGCGAGCTGCACGGCCCGCAGCGCGAAGCCGGCCGCCTCCGAGCGGCGACGGTCGGACAGGTGGGCGAGGCCGACCGTCGGCAGGAGGGCGAGGGCGACGACGAAGTCCGCCCGGTCGTGGTCGACCTTGCCGTAGCTGAAGGCGACGTACTGGTACCAGACCCAGCACACCGCCACCGTCCAGCCCAGCAGCCGGGGTGCGCGGCCGCTCAGGGCGAGGGCCGCGGCGACGACGCAGCCCCACTTGAGGACCTCGACGAGCAGCACCGACGCGGGCGGGAGGTGGAGCACCTCACCCATGACGAGGGGTTCGTACCAGACCGGGTCGGCGTGGCCGTGGTACCAGCCGGAGGTGTGGAGGAGAAGGACGTCGACGATGACGAACGCGAAGACGAGAACCCGCAGCACCGCGACCCGCGCCAGCGGCACGGGCTCGAAGAGCCAGCCGGCGAGGCGGGACCCGATGCTCATGGCTGCGACCACTCCGCGAGGACGTCGGTCTCGACCTCGCCGGTGGGCACCCGGTCGACGACGACGATCTTGTGCCTCACGACGCGCAGCCCCACCCAGGCCGGGGCGTCGGGGCGGAGTCGGGCGTGGCTGCGGGCGAGGGTCCCGAGGCGCGCGGGGTCGGCCTCGATCTGGGGGATGCGGCCCTCGACCTCGGCCCGGTTGACGCCGACGTTCTCCGGCGTCAGGGACGCGTGGACCCACTCGTCCGGGGCGTCGGCGGTGCGGACCTCGATGCCGGTCGACCAGACGGAGCCGGTGGCCGCCTGGGAGGTCGAGAACATCCGCCACGGGCTGAACGGCCACCAGTGGTCGTCCCCGACGACCGACCCGGCGCAGAACAGCAGGGTCAGCGCGACGACCAGGACGGCGCGCCACGCCTTGGCCACCGTGCCCATCCTCAGCGGCGGCGAGGGCGCCACCCCTGAACCCTGCTCCCCCTGACCCATGGCAGGAGGGTATCGGCTCAGAACGCGGAGACGTCGCCGGTCGAGCGTTGCGGCCGGCTCAGCGCCCGCACGAGCGCCACCTGGCCGTGCCGCCTCAGCGACACCTCCGTGAGCAGCGCCAGGACCGGGGACACCACCGCCGGGTCGTGCTCCGGGGTGGGAAGGCCCACGCTCACGGCGAGGTCGTCGCCGTGGACGACCATCTCCATCAGCCGGGTCGTGACGAAGTCCGGCGTCGGGAGCGACCAGCCCTGCCAGGGGATGTGGATGACGTCCGGGTCGCGGGGCGCGGCGACCAGCGCGGGCAGGTCGGCGAGCACCTGCCGGGCCCGCCCCACCACGGCCTCGTGGCCGACGGCCGCCGCCGCGTTGTCCTTGGCGTCCTGGCTCGGGTCCGTCTCACCACTGCGCGAGGCGGCGACCCACGGCGCCCGGGCGTAGTGGTCGAGCAGGCCGATGACGGGCGCGTCCGTCGGGGCCGGGGCCCGCAGGCCGGCGGCCACGTGGGCGGTCTGGGCGAGCAGGTGGTGGGTCAGCCCGCCCACGGTCATGCCGACGCAGGCGCTCTCGCGCTCCCAGGCCTCCCGCACCTCGGCGCGCTCGGCGAGGCCGATGACGACGCCGGTGCAGGACTCCAGTGCCGCGACGAGGTCGGCCCGGCGTGACGCGCCCCCGAGGCCCATCAGTCGATGATGGCGTCGACGAAGCCCTCGGGGTCGAACGGTGCGAGGTCGTCCGGCCCCTCCCCCAGTCCGATGAGCTTGACCGGGACACCGAGCTTGCGCTGGACCGCGACGACGATGCCGCCCTTGGCGGTGCCGTCGAGCTTGGTGAGGACGATGCCGGTGATGCCGACGACCTCACTGAACACCTCGGCCTGGCGCAGGCCGTTCTGCCCCGTCGTGGCGTCGAGGACGAGGAGGACCTCGTCGATGGGGCTCTGCTTCTCGATGACGCGCTTGACCTTGCCGAGCTCGTCCATGAGGCCGACCTTGTTGTGGAGCCGACCGGCGGTGTCGATGATGACGACGTCGGCCTCCAGCTCGGCGGCGCCCTTGACGGCGTCGAACGCGACCGCCGCGGGGTCCGCGCCCTCGCGGTCGGAGCGGACCGTGGGCACCCCGACCCGCGCGCCCCACGTCTGCAGCTGGTCGGCCGCGGCGGCGCGGAAGGTGTCGGCGGCGCCGAGCACGACGTCCTTGTCCTCGGCGACGAGCACCCGGGCGAGCTTGCCGACGGTCGTGGTCTTGCCCGTGCCGTTGACGCCGACGACGAGGATCACCGCGGGCCGGCCGTCGACGCGGGACGAGACGACGGTGCGGTCCATCGCGGGGTCGACGAGGGCGACGAGCTCCTCGCGCAGCCAGCCCCGGACGGTCGCCTCGTCGGCGTTGCCGTGGACCCGGACCCGGGTGCGCAGGGAGTCGACGAGCTGGGTGGTGGCCTCGACCCCGAGGTCGGCCGTGAGGAGGGTGTCCTCGACGTCCTCCCACGCCTGCTCGTCGAGGTCGCCGCGGGAGAGCAGGGCGAGCAGCCCCTGGCCGAGGGCGGTGTTGGAGCGGGCGAGGCGCGCACGCAGCCGCTGCAGCCGTGTCTGCGGCGCCTCGGGGCGCTCGACCTCGGGGACCGTGACCGGCGGGAGGGTCTCCTCGAGCGTCGTGTCGTCGGTCGGCGCGGGCAGGGTGTCGACCGACGAGCCCCGGTCGTCGCGGTCCCCGCGGTCCGCGTCGGTGTCGCGCTCGTCGGCCGGCGCGCCGGGCGCCGGGCGACCGGGCTGCTCGCGGGGCAGCTCCCTGGTCGCGCCACCCCGCCCCCGGAGCAGCGTGGCGGCGAGCCCGCCAAGGACGACCAGCAGGCCGACGGCGACGGCGAAGAATTCCCAGAAGGTGTCGATGGCACTCACCGGCTCATCCTCGCATCAGCGCCTCAGAAGATGCGGACCCGCTCGCCCTCCGGGAGCCACATGCCGTCGCCCTCGGCGACGTCGAACGCCTCGTGGAACTCGGTGAGGTTGCGCACGGCGTTGGCGCGCAGGTCCATGGGTGCGTGCGGGTCGATCGCGAGCAGCCGGACGGCCTCCGCCTCACGAGCCGCGCCGCACCACACGCGGGCCCAGCCGATGAAGAAGCGCTGGTCCCCCGTGAGGTCGTCGATGACCGGGGCCTCGCCGCCCTCGGTGGAGATCCGGTATGCCGCGTGCCCGATCGTGAGCCCGCCGAGGTCTCCGATGTTCTCGCCGACGGTGAGCGCCCCGTTGACCTTGTGGCCGGGGGCGTCGCGCGACTCGAGGTCGTCGAACTGGGTGATGAGCCGCTTCGCGCGACCGTCGAAGTTGGCACGGTCGCTCTCGGTCCACCAGTTGCGCAGGTTGCCCTCGCCGTCGTACTGCGAGCCCTGGTCGTCGAACCCGTGGCCGACCTCGTGGCCGATGACGGCACCGATGCCGCCGTAGTTGACGGCGTCGTCGGCCTCGACGTCGAAGAACGGCGGCTGGAGGATCGCGGCCGGGAAGACGATCTCGTTGAGCCCGGGGTTGTAGTACGCGTTGACGGTCTGCGGCGTCATGAACCACTCGTCGCGGTCCACGGGGCCGCCGAGCTTGGCGAGGTTGCGGTCGACCTCGAAGGCCGAGGCCCGGGCGACGTTGCCGAGCAGGTCGGCGGGGTCCACCGCGAGGGCGGAGTAGTCGCGCCACCGCTCGGGGTAGCCGATCTTGGGGGTGAACGCCTCGAGCTTGGCCAGCGCCTCGCGACGGGTCTGCTCACCCATCCACTCGAGGCCGTCGAAGTCGCGGCGGAAGGCCTCCACGAGGTTGTCGACGAGCTCGACCATCCGCTCCTTGGCCCGCGGCGGGAAGTGCCGCTCGACGTAGAGCTGGCCGACCGCCTCGCCGAGGGCCTCCTCGACGAGGCCGACCCCGCGCTTCCACCGCTCCCGGTTCTCCGGCACCCCCGACAGGGTGCGACCGAAGAAGTCGAAGTTCTCCGCGACGATCGCCTCGGGCAGGTACGGCGCGAGCGCGTGCACGACGCGCCAGCGCAGCCAGTCCTGCCACGTGGCGAGGTCGACGTCCGACAGTGCCTCGCTGATCGAGCGGAGGTGGTCGGGCTGGCGCGCGACGACCTGGTCGAACGACGTCGCGGGCGCCTGCGCCCCCGCGAGGTAGGCGTCCCAGTCGACTCCCGGCGTGAGCTCGTCGAGCCCGGCCCGGTCGAGCAACGTGTAGGTCTTCACGGCGTCGCGGTTCGCGACCTGGTCCCAGTGCGAGGCCGCGATCCGCGTCTCGAGCCCCATGATCCGGTCGGCGGCAGCGGTCGCCTCGTCACCGGCATACAGCCCGGCGAGGGTGAGCATCCGCGCGACGTGCGGCGGGTATGCCGTCCGGATCGCCTCGTGCCGCGCCTCGCGGTAGTAGGCCTCGTCGGGCAGGCCGATGCCGGCCTGCTCGAGGTAGACGACGTAGCGGGTGGAGTCGCGGTCGTCGGTGTTGACGATGGGGTGGACCAGCCCGTCCACCCCGGCGCGCAGGAAGCGGCCGAGCAGCGACACGACGTCCTGCGGCGACGAGGCGCCGGAGATGGCCTCGAGGAAGGGCGCGAGCGGCTCGACCCCGCGCTGCTCGATGCGGGCCTCGTCCATGAAGGAGCTGTAGAGGTCGCCGACCTTGCGCGCGACCGTGCCGTCGGCCGGCTCGCCCTCGGCGACGGAGGTGATGATGTCGCGGACCTGTGCCTCGGCGTTCTCGCGCAGGATGTCGAAGCTGCCGTAGCGGCCGCGGTCCGACGGGATCTCGGTGCGCGCGACCCAGCCGCCGTTGACGTGGCCGAAGAGGTCGTCCTGCGGCCGGACCGAGGGGTCGCCGGCGGAGTGGTCGATCCCCGAGCGCATCATGCGCGGGCGGAGGTGTCGGCGGGCTCGGCCGGCAGCGGGGCAGGGCCGGCCAGGGGCGCGGCGAGGGACGCGGTGTCGGCGTCTCCGCCGTCGCCCGTGCCACGGTCGAGCCGGTCGCGGGCCGACTGCTGGCGCTCCTTGAGCGCGCTGACGACCTCCTCACCCTTGGGCGTGAGGATGCCTCGGCCGTCGCGACGCGCCGGGACGGCGACGAGCGCGACCACGACCAGGGCGAGTCCGACGCAGATGAGCATGCCGATGATGAGGGCGACCATGCCCCAAGGGTGTCCTATGTCCGGCCGCGCACACAAAGCGACACCCCGCCGCCCGCTGGCGCGCTGCGAACGCGTCGGTCCGCGTAGGCTCCACCGCGTGAGCGCGACGACCCCGCCCCGGGAGGGCCAGCGGCAGCGTCGCAGGCTCCCGGTCGGCTTCGAGATCGTCATCGCCGTCATCGTCGTCGCCCTCGTGCAGGCCTTCCTCGTCAAGCCGTTCGGGGTGCCCTCGCAGTCGATGGAGCAGACGCTGCGGATCGGCGACCGGATCCTCGTCAACCGGACCGACACGACCGTGGACCGCGGCGACATCGTCGTCTTCTCCCACGGCGCGACGTGGCAGGAGTCCACGCTCCCCCGCTCGGGGAACCCGCTGCTCGCCGCTGCGAAGCGGGTCGGTGACGTCACCGGCA
This sequence comes from Knoellia aerolata DSM 18566, assembly GCF_000768695.1. Taxonomy (GTDB): domain Bacteria; phylum Actinomycetota; class Actinomycetes; order Actinomycetales; family Dermatophilaceae; genus Knoellia; species Knoellia aerolata. Next base: position 1,365 of record NZ_AVPL01000040.1, on the reverse strand, counting down.
TCGGACCGTCCAACACGGCATACACGGTCAAGCGGGTCATCGGCCTGCCCGGCGACCGCGTCGAGTGCTGCGACGAGCAGGGCCGGGTCGTCGTCGAGGGCGACCCGCTCGACGAGCCCTACGTCTTCGAGGACCACACCTTCCGCGCTCCGGAGCTGACCTGCTCGTCGACGCCCCGGTCGTCCCGCTGCTTCCCGGAGATCCGGGTGCCCACCGACCGCCTCCTCGTCCTCGGCGACCACCGCTCGCAGTCGGCCGACTCGGTCGTCAACTGCCGTGGCGGGGTCGACGCCTCGGGGTGCGCCCGGTTCGTGCCCGTGAACCGCGTCGTCGGCCCGGTCGTGCTGAGGATCTGGCCGGTCGGGACGTTCGGGCGCATCCCCTCCGACTGACCGGCCCACGGCTGACCGGCGAGTGACCCTCAGGCGGTCGCGGCGACGTCGCGGATGCGCTGCGACACGACGGTCGTGATGCCGTCTCCCCGCATGCTCACGCCGTAGAGGGCGTCGGCGATCTCCATCGTCTTCTTCTGGTGGGTGATGACGATGAGCTGGCTCGAGCTGCGCAGCTCGTCGAAGAGGGTGATGAGGCGGCCGAGGTTGGTGTCGTCGAGGGCGGCCTCGACCTCGTCCATGATGTAGAACGGGCTCGGTCGCGCCTTGAAGATCGCGACGAGGATGGCCACCGCGACGAGCGAGCGCTCCCCACCGGAGAGCAGCGAGAGACGCTTGACCTTCTTGCCGGGCGGACGGGCCTCGACCTCGATGCCCGTGGTGAGCATGTTGCCCGGGTCGGTGAGCACGAGCTGGCCCGCGCCACCGGGGAAGAGCCGCTGGAAGACGTGCTCGAACTGCTCGGCGGTGTCGTGGAAGGCCTCGGTGAAGACCTGCTCGACGCGCTCGTCGACGGACCGGACGATGTCGAGGAGGTCGCGCTTGGACTTCTTGAGGTCCTCGAGCTGCTCGGTGAGGAACGCGTGCCGCTCCTCGAGCGCCGCGAACTCCTCGAGCGCGAGCGGGTTGACCCGGCCCAGAGCGGACAGGCCGCGCTCGGCCTTGCGCAGGCGCTTCTCCTGCTCGTCGCGCACGAACGGCGCGGGCGCCGGCAGCTCGCCCTCGTGGTCGGGCCCGGCGACGAACGGGATCGGCTGGTGCGGTCCGTAGTCCTCCATGAGGACGTCGGGGTCGATGCCGAGCTCCTCGACGGCCCGGGCCTGCAGCTGCTCGATGCGGGCGACCTGGCGGGCGCGCGCGACCTCGTCGCGGTGCGCGGAGTCGGTGAGCTCGCGCAGCTCGTCCTGGTGCGTGCCCATCTCGGCCCGCAGCGCCTGCGCCGCCGCGTCGCGCTCGGCGCGCTGGCGCTCGC
>NZ_AVPL01000039.1 GCF_000768695.1 Knoellia aerolata DSM 18566 | reverse complement strand
CACGCGCGACGGCCGACCACGCCCCGGCCGTGCTGGCGCGCGTCGGCTCGGCACCGAGCCCCGCTGCCGAGGAGGTCGAGGAGGCGGCGACCGTGGCCCCCACCACCGGCGCGGCGGTCGTCCCAGAGTCCGGCAGCGGACGGGTCGACGGCGTGGCGCTCCCGGCCATTGCGGCACCGACGACCCACCCCCGGCGCACCGTCCGGGTGGGGCTGCAGGTCGAGCGTGGGGCCGGAGTCGACGTGGCGGAGGCGGCACGGGTCGTGTCGGCGACCCTCGGTGACCCTCGTGGCTGGCAGACCCACGACGCCGTGCGGTTCCGGGTCGTCCCACCGGAGGCGGTGGCGGCCGGGGACGTCGACATCACGATCGTCCTCGCGAGCCCGAGCCTCACGGACGAGCTGTGTGCGCCGCTGCGGACCCGCGGCAAGGTGTCGTGCTTCAACGTCGGCAAGGTCGTGCTCAACGTGCGTCGGTGGATGCAGGGGGTGCCGGGCTACGGCACGGACCTCGCCGCCTACCGCCAGTACATGGTCAACCACGAGGTCGGTCACGGGCTCTACCACGGTCACGTCGAGTGCCCGCGGGTCGGCGCGGTGGCCCCGGTCATGCTCCAGCAGTCCAAGGGTCTCGACGGGTGCCGCCCCAACCCGTGGCCGACCAGCGGCTGAGGCGCCGCGAAGCCCCTCACCGCCCGGGGCCCAGGGGCAGCAGGATCACCGGGCCCGCGCCCAGCAGCTGGCGGGGGTCCACGTAGGCGGGCCCGACCAGGGCGCCCAGGTGCAGGCAGGCGCCTCCGCAGTGCGTCCGCCCGGCCACTCGTCCCAGCACGTCCCCCTGCGCCACCACCGTTCCGGAGCCCACGCTGGCCGCGACCGGCTCGTAGGTGCTCCGCAGGCCCGAGGAGTGCGTGACGCTCACCGTGCCCCGGCCCGCGATGACGCCGACGTGGCTCACCACCCCCGCGTCGACCGCGAGCACGCCCTGCCCCTGCGCCGCGGCCAGGTCCAGGCCACGGTGGCCGGCGCCGTACGTGGAGCGCGGAGGCACGAACGCGGACGTCACCGCCGGGCGCGGGTCCAGGGGCCAGTCCCAGACGCGACCCCGGTCGAACGCTCCTGGCGCCCGGGGCGGCGCGACCGGGGGAGTCGTCGCCGTCACCGTCCGGGCCCCGGCCGACGGGATGGCCGGCGCCGCGGCCCCGGGCCACGGCACGAGGCCGCCCACGGCGCCGAGCGCGAGCAGGGCCAGACGGAGAGCGGTCTGCCTCGACATGCACCGAGCCTCGAGGGCGAGGGGAGTCCGCACCAGTCTCGTCCGGCCGGCTGTGGACGACCGCTCAGGATCCGCCCGCCTGTGGAGCGGGGTCGGCGATGCCATGATCACCGCCATGGCCTACCTCGTGAAGCAGCGCCACCGGGCGCCGGCGGTCACCTCCCCGGTCCCCGTCGACCCCTCGCTCCCACGCGCCTGCGTCATCGGCGCCGGCTCGTCGGGCATCGCTGCCGCCAAGGCGCTCGCGGCCGCCGGCGTGCCGTTCGACTGCTTCGAGGCGGGCAGCGTCGTCGGCGGCAACTGGGTCCAGGACAACCCCAACGGCCGGTCCGCCTGCTACGAGACGCTCGAGATCAACACGTCCGGCCCGCGGATGGCCTACTCGGACTTCCCCATGCCGGCCGACTACCCGGCCTACGCGCGCCACGACCAGGTCGCTGCCTACTTCGACGCGTACGTCGACCACTTCGCGCTGCGTGACCGGATCACGTTCGACACCACGGTGGTCGACGTGTCCCGGGCCGCCGATCGCACCTGGTTGGTGCGCATCGAGGGCCCTGCCGGTGAGGAGACGCGCACCTATGACGCGGTCCTCGTCGCGAACGGGCACCACTGGGACCCGCGCTGGCCGGAGCCCGCCTACCCGGGGACGTTCGACGGTCAGCAGATCCATGCCCACGACTACCGGTCGGCCGAGCAGCTGAGGGGTCGGGACGTCGTCGTCGTGGGCTCGGGCAACTCGGCGCTCGACATCGCCGTCGAAGCCGGGAAGGTCGCCCGGTCGACGGTCCTGTCGCAGCGGCGCGGACAGTGGGTGCTGCGCAAGTTCTTCCTCGGCAGACCGTCCGACCAGGCCGCGCTGCCCGGCTGGCTCCCCTGGTGGGCCACCGCGCTCAAGCTGCGGATCGGTGCCCTGACCTCAGGCAACGTCACCCGTCTGGGGCTGCCGCAGCCCCGGCACGCGCCGGGGCAGTCGCACCCGGTGCAGTCCGAGGGCATCCGTTCGGCCCTGCGGTCCGGCGCGGTCACCCCCAAGCCGGGGGTCGACCGGCTCGAGGGGGACCACGTCGTCTTCGTCGACGGGTCGAGCGCCCCGGCCGACCTCATCGTGTGGGCGACGGGCTACAGGGTCTCGTTCCCCTTCCTCGACCCGTCCCTCGTCGACGCACGCGACAACGACCTGCCGCTCTGGAAGCGCACGATCCACCCCGACCTGCCGGGCCTGTACTTCATCGGGCTGCTCCAGCCGGTCGGTGCCGTCATGCCCCTCGCCGAGGCCCAGGGCGTGTGGGTGGCGGAGACGCTGACGGGTCGCTACGTCGCTCCGCCCACCGACGAGGTGCGCCGCCGGATGGCCGCCGACCACGAGCGCAACCGTCGCCAGTTCTACGCCTCCCCGCGGCACACGATGGAGGTCGACTTCGACCACTACCTCTGGGACCTCGACCGGGAGCGCCGGCGTGGAGCCGCTCGCGCGGCCACCTCCCGTATGCCGTCGGGCGCCGTCCCCGGGACGCCGGACTGACCAGGGTCAGGAGCGCAGGGCCGACAGCCGGACGGCTGCCTCACGCAGCACGTCGTCCTGCTTGCAGAACGCGAACCGCACGAGCGTGCGCGCGGCGTCGACGTCGTCGTGGAAGACCGACACCGGCACACCGGCGACGCCCACCCGGCTCGGCAGCGCGCGGCAGAAGTCGAGGGCGTCGGTCGCGCCCAGCGCCGCGACGTCGGCGACGACGAAGTAGGTCCCCCCGGGCACGGCCACCGGGAGGCCGATGTCACGCAGGGCCGAGACCAGCACGTCGCGCTTGTCCTGCATCGACCGGGTGAGACCGGCATACACGTCGTCGCCCAGTCCCAGCCCGAGCGCGACCGCCGGCTGGAACGGCCCGGACCCGACGTAGGTGAGGAACTGCTTGACCGTCCGGACCGCCGCGACCGCCTCGGCCGGGCCGCTCACCCACCCGACCTTCCAGCCGGTCACCGAGAAGGTCTTGCCCGCCGACGAGATCGTCAGCGTCCGCTCCGCCATGCCCGGAAGCGTCGAGATCGGCACGTGCGCCAACCCGTCGAAGACGAGGTGCTCGTAGACCTCGTCGGTCACCACCCACGCGTCGTGCTCCTGCGCCAGACGGCAGATGAGGTCGAGCTCGTCCCGCGTGAACACCTTGCCGGTCGGGTTGTGCGGGGTGTTGAGCAGCACCAGCCGCGTCCGGTCCGAGAAGGCGGCCCGCAGCGACTCCTCGTCCACCGCGAAGTCGGGGAACCGCAGCACCGACGTCCGGCGGACCGCGCCGGCGAGGGCGATCGATGCGGCATACGAGTCGTAGTAGGGCTCGAAGGTCACCACCTCGTCCCCCGCCTCGCAGAGCGCGAGGATCGTCGCCGCGATCGCCTCCGTCGCGCCCACGGTCACGAGGACCTCCCGACGCGGGTCGAGCTCGATCCCGTAGAACCGCCGCTGGTGGGCGGCGACGGCCTCGAGCAGCTCGGGCACCCCGGCGCCCGGCGGGTACTGGTTGCGACCGGAGTCGATCGCCGCCTTCGCCGCGTCGAGGATCTCCCGCGGTCCGTCGGTGTCGGGGAAGCCCTGTCCGAGGTTGAGGGCCCCGTGCTCGACGGCCAGGCCGGTCATCTCCGCGAAGATCGTCGACCCGAAGCCCTGCATCCGCTGCACCAGAGGGGAACCCATGTTCGCAGGCTACGCGGGACGCGCCGGGCCTAGTCTCGGTGGCATGGTCGACAACTCCGCGGACCTCGTCGAGTCGCTGCGGGCCGCCCTGCGCTCGGGGGCGGACCCGGTGCGGGCGGTCGGCCAGCAGCGCTACATGAAGAGCGAGATGCCGTTCCTGGGTCTCACCTCGCCGGCGCGGCGCGCGCTCGTGCGCCCGATCCTGGACGACCCCGCCCTGCGCCTCGAGTCACGCGAGGAGTGGGAGGGCGCAGTCCGTCGCCTCTGGGACGAGGCCGAGTTCCGCGAGGAGAGGTATGCCGCACTCGACCTGCTCCGCCACCGCGCCTACCGCACGTGGCACGACCCGGACGTCATGCCGCTCGTCGAGCACCTCGTCGTCACCGGCGCCTGGTGGGACCTCGTCGACGAGCTGTCCACCGTCGTCGGGGAGGCGCTCCTCGTCGACCCCGAGGGTGAGGGGCTGCGGATGCGCGAGTGGGCCGTGAGCGACGACGTCTGGCTGAGGCGGTCGGCCATCATCAGCCAGCTGCGCCACGAGGAGCGCACCGACGAGGACCTGCTCGAGGACGTCATCGAGACCAACCTCGACGATCGCGAGTTCTTCGTCCGCAAGGCGATCGGCTGGGCGCTGCGCCAGTACGCCCGCACCGATCCGGGCTGGGTCCGGGAGTTCGTCGACCGGCACACGCACCGCATCTCCGGCCTGAGCCGTCGCGAGGCGCTCAGGCACCTCTGACGCGCCTCGCCCGCCGCGCCCGAGGTCCGGGGTGACGAGTCGGGGGTCGGATGACGAGTCGGGGGTCCGGGGAGCCCCGACCCGTCACGCGTGCCCCGACACGTCGGGGTCGTCGTCCCCGGCGTGGGCGATCGAGTCGAGCTGGCGCCACACGAGCGCGAGCATGGCCGCAGTGCCGACGAAGGCGAACCAGAACGGGGCGGTGAGCCCCCACTGTTGCGCGATCGGGCCACCGATCGCCTGTCCGATGACGAGGCCGAGGAACAGCCCGGTCAGGTAGACGCTCCCGACCCGCCCCTGGTACGCCGTGGGCACCGCGCGCTGGCGCACCGTGTTGCTCACCGTCCCCCACGTGAACGCGTACGCCCCGAACGCCAGCATGATGAGGATGGCGACCCAACCGGTCGTCGCCAGCGCGAGTCCGAGGTGGGTGAGCACCTCCGCGGCGAGGCAGGCCTTCATCAGGGTCGCCAGCGAGAAGCGCCGCGTGAGCCGGTCGAAGCCCAGCGTGGCGACCACCCCGCCGACGGCGCTCGCGGTCGTGAGCAGCCCGAACCCGACCTCGCCCATGTCGAGGTGGTCCAGGGCGTAGAGCACGAGGACCGACCACGCGGCGCCCCAGGTGATGTTGAAGGTGAGGATGACCAGCGCGAGCGTGCGCATCGCCGCGTGGTGGCGCACCCACCGCAGCCCGTCGCGGATGTCGGCGCGGACGTGCGTGTCGACCGTGCCCCGGACGCCGCCCCGGGGGAGCTCCATCCGGCTCACGAGGCCGAGCGCGAGGAGGAGCAGGAGGACCTGGGTGACGAACGGCCACACCATGCCCGCCGCGAAGAGGAAGGCGCCCACCGGGGGCCCGACGAGCTGGTTGGCCGTGAGGAACCCGGCCTGCAGCCGGACCTGGCCCGTGCGCAGGTCCTCGCGCCGCACGAGCATCGGCAGGAGGGTGTTCGCCGTCGAGTCCGCGAAGACCTCGCACACGCCGTAGACGAACATCGTCGCGAGCACGACGCCGATGGAGACGTGGTCGGTGACGATGAACGAGCACAGGGCGGCGACGACGAGCACCCGCAGCGTGTTGGCGACGAGGACGATGCGCTTGCGGTCGAGCCGGTCGGCGATCGCCCCCGCCCAGAGGCCGAGCAGCAGCCAGGGCAGGCGCTGGAGCAGGGCCGCCATCGCGACGAGGGTGGGGTTGCGGGTCTGGGAGGCCACGAGCAGGGGACCGGCGGCGAGCGCGATCCCGTCGCCGATGTTGCTCGTCCACGCGGCGGACATGAGCCACCGGAAGGGCCGCCCGAGGCGAGCCGGCGCGATCATCTCCCCGAGGCGTGGCACGAGCAGCGAGGCTACGCGGCCAGGGACGGCGCGATTTCTCGGGGGAGCACATCACGCGTAGGATTGCCTGCGGTCTTCGTGTGCTCGCCCACGCGTGTGCTCGGAGGCCTAATTCGCGCGTCTCTCACCGCTGACTGGACCACCACGAAGCGGGGCGCACCGCGGCAGTCCTGTGCCAGCTCCACCGGAGCACACGGCATACGGCGTGGTGGGTCGAGACGCCAGGCAGGCAGTGCACGTCCTGTGCGCCGCCGACGCAACTGAAACCACGCACAAGGAGAACACGGCATGGCCGTTGTCACCATGCGCCAGCTCCTCGAGAGCGGCGTCCACTTCGGGCACCAGACCCGTCGCTGGAACCCGAAGATGAAGCGCTTCATCATGACCGAGCGCAACGGGATCTACATCATCGACCTGCAGCAGTCGGTGACCTACATCAACAACGCGTACGAGTTCGTCCGCGAGACCGTCGCCCACGGCGGCAGCATCCTCTTCGTCGGCACGAAGAAGCAGGCCCAGGAGCCCATCGCCGAGCAGGCGACGCGCGTCGGCATGCCCTACGTGAACCACCGCTGGCTCGGTGGCATGCTCACCAACTTCCAGACGATCTCCAAGCGCCTCACGCGCCTCGTCGAGCTCGACGAGATCGACTTCGAGGACGTCGCCGGCTCCGGCCACACCAAGAAGGAGCTCCTGCTCCTCAAGCGTGAGCGCGACAAGCTCGACAAGACCCTCGGTGGCATCCGTGGCATGGCCAAGGTCCCGTCCGCCGTGTGGGTCGTCGACACCAAGAAGGAGCACCTCGCCGTCAACGAGGCGCGCAAGCTCGGCCTGCCGGTCATCGCGATCCTCGACACCAACTGCGACCCCGACGAGGTCGACTACAAGATCCCCGGCAACGACGACGCGATCCGCTCCGTCACGCTGCTGACCCGGGTCATCGCGGACGCCGTCGCCGAGGGCCTCATCGCCCGTTCCGGTGGCAACGCGTCGGCCGACGCCGAGGGCACGGGCGAGGAGCCCCTGACCGAGTGGGAGCGCGAGCTCCTCGGTGGCGACGCCGAGGCCGCTGCGGCCACCGCCGAGACGGTGGCGCCGGAGGCCGGCGCGACCGCCGCCGCTGACGCCGTCGAGGCCGCTCCGGCCGCCGAGACCGAGGCTGCTCCGCTCGCCGAGGTCGAGGCCGCTCCGGCTGCCGAGACCGAGGCTGCTCCGGCCGCCGAGGCCGAGGCCCCGGTCGAGGTTGCTCCGGCCGCCGAGACCGAGGCCGCACCGGCCGCCGAGACCGAGGACGCTTCGGCCGCCAAGGCCTGAGACTCCTTCGTCCCACCTCCTCTCTGTCCGTCCTGCTACAGGAAGAAGCGATCACGCACATGGCGAACTACACCGCCGCTGACATCAAGGCGCTCCGTGCCTCCACGGGCGCCGGCATGCTCGACGTCAAGAAGGCCCTCGACGAGGCCGACGGCGACCAGGGCAAGGCCACCGAGATCCTCCGGGTCAAAGGCCTCAAGGGCGTGACCAAGCGCGAGGGTCGTTCCACCTCCAACGGCCTGGTCATCGCCAGGGCCGAGGGTGGCGTCGGCACGCTCGTCGAGGTGCTCTGCGAGACCGACTTCGTCGCCAAGGGTGAGAAGTTCATCGCCCTGGCCGACAAGGTCTTCGCGCAGGCCGTCGACACCCAGGCCTCCTCGGCCGACGAGCTCCTCGCGAGCACGTTCGCCGACGGCCAGTCGGTCAAGGAGCTGCTCGACGCGTCCAACGCGACGATCGGCGAGAAGATCGAGGTCAAGCGGGTCGCCCGTCTGGAGGCCCCCGTCGTGGCGGCCTACCAGCACAAGACGAGCCCCGACCTGCCCGCGCAGATCGGCGTCCTCGTGGCGACCGAGGGCGGCGACGAGTCCGTCGCCCGCGACGTCGCGATGCACATCGCCGCGTTCAGCCCGACCGTCCTCACCCGCGAGGACGTCGCCGCCGAGACGGTCGAGAACGAGCGTCGCGTCGCCGAGGCCACCGCGAAGGAGGAGGGCAAGCCGGAGGCTGCGCTCTCCAAGATCGTCGAGGGTCGCGTCAACGGCTACTTCAAGGAGAACGTCCTGCTCGAGCAGCCGTTCGCCAAGGAGCCGAAGAAGACCGTCGCCAAGGTCCTCCAGGAGGCCGGCGCCACGGCGACGTCCTTCGCCCGGTTCCGCGTCGGCGGCTGACCTGCGTCACTGAACCACGCACATCCGGTATGCCGTCCGCTCACCCGAGCGGGCGGCATACCTGCGTCTGCGGATGTGGCGGCTAGAACAGCCACCTCCGCAGACGCAACCAGTCAGGTGCGGGTGCGGGTGAGCCAGGGCTGGAAGAGCCGGGTCACCTTGGGGAGGATGAGGTACGTCATGAGCGGGGTCGCGGTCACGGTCGAGAGCAGGACCCGGGCCCAGGCGGGCCAGTCACCGCTGAACGGCGCGAACAGGTAGCCCAGCGCCAGGCTGGTCGGGAAGAAGGCCAGCCAGATGACGACCATCTGCTTCCACCGCGGGGGCGCGGGGGGAGTGGCGGGGGCGAGGTCGTCCACCGCTCGTTCGGTGGGCTCGTCGAACCAGCCCTCGATGCCGGTGCGGTGCTCGACCCGCGTGTCCTCGACGAGGTTGCTGCCGGCGGTGAGCCAACGGTTGCGCTCGGTCGACTCCTGCCAGGTCGCGAGGGACTCGGGCCCGTCGAAGCGGTAGAGCATGTGCCAGTCGATCGACCCGGTGGACGGGCGCACCCAGCCCGACCCGAGGAAGCCGGGGAAGTGGCTGGCCATCGAGGTCCCGGCGTCGGCCCAGGCACGCATGAGGAGCTCGTCCTCGGGTCGGACCCGTCGGGTGATGGCGACGGTCACGGGCCCGTCACCCCTCTGCGAGGTGGGTGCTGGTGTCTGCGTCACGACCCCAGTGTGCCAACCCTGGGGATGGCCACCACCCGCTGGTGTGCGAGGATTCGGGCCACCGCCAGCAGACACTGCCGAGGAGGCACGGTGACCACTGACGTCCAGACCCAGCCCGCTCCGACGACGACCGCGCAGCGCCCGCGACGGGTGCTGCTCAAGCTCAGCGGAGAGGTCTTCGGCGGCGGCCGGATCGGGGTCGACCCCGAGGTCGTCCGCGGCATCGCGGCCCAGATCGCCGCGGCCATCCGCCAGGGCACCCAGGTCGCCATCGTCGTCGGCGGCGGGAACTTCTTCCGCGGCGCCGAGCTGCAGCAGAAGGGCATGGACCGCGCGCGCGCCGACTACATCGGCATGCTCGGCACCGTGATGAACTGCCTCGCCCTCCAGGACTTCCTGGAGAAGGAGGGCATCGACACCCGCGTGCAGACCGCCATCACGATGGGCCAGGTCGCCGAGCCCTACATCCCGCGTCGCGCGATCCGCCACCTCGAGAAGGGGCGTGCGGTGATCTTCGGTGCCGGAGCCGGGATGCCGTACTTCTCCACCGACACCGTCAGCGCTCAGCGGGCCCTCGAGTGCAAGTGCGACATGGTGCTCATGTCCAAGAGCGGCGTCGACGGCGTCTACGACTCCGACCCCCGCACCAACCCGGCCGCCCGCAAGCTCGAGACGGTGACCTACGCGCACGCCCTCCAGCAGAACCTCAAGGTGGTCGACGCGGCCGCCTTCAGCCTCTGCATGGAGAACGGCCTGCCGATGATGGTCTTCGGCATGGAGGGCGAGGGCAACATCACCCGTGCCATCCAGGGTGAGCGCATCGGCACCCTCGTCGTCGCCGGCTGACCCGCGGTGGCTCTCGACCGGGCGATTCTTTGACAGACTGGACCCCGCCGCACCACTTCAGCGGCGCGGCATACCGAAGGAGACCTGCGCAGATGATCGACGACACCATGCTCGAGGCCGAGGAGAAGATGGAGAAGGCCGTCGAGGTCGCCAAGGACAACTTCTCCGGCATCCGCACGGGCCGCGCGCACCCCGGCATGTTCAACAAGGTCGTCGTCGACTACTACGGCGCGCCGACCCCGCTGCAGCAGCTCGCGTCGTTCCAGACGCCCGAGGCGCGCACGATCCTCATCTCCCCGTTCGACAAGGGCGCGATGGGCAACATCGAGAGGGCGCTTCGGGACGCCGACCTCGGCATCAACCCGTCCAACGACGGCAACATCATCCGGTGCATCCTCCCGCAGCTCACCGAGGAGCGCCGCAAGGAGTACATCAAGATGGCGCGCGGCCAGGCCGAGGACGCGAAGGTCGCGATCCGCAACATCCGGCGCCAGGCCAAGGAGTCCATCGAGAAGCTCGTCAAGGACGGCGACGTCGGTGAGGACGAGGGCGCACGCGCCGAGAAGGACCTCGAGTCCACGACGAAGAAGTACGTCGACACCATCGACGAGGTGCTCAAGAGCAAGGAGACCGAGCTGCTCGAGGTCTGACCTCGGGTGGACGTCCCCGTGATGAGCGACTCATCCACGACAGAGGAACCCGCTGCGCCTCCGGTGCAGCGGTCGCGCACGAAGGCCGGGCGCGACCTGCCCGCCGCCATCGGCGTCGGTGTGGGTCTGGCGGCCCTCATCATCGTCTCGCTGGCCTTCAACCGCGAGTTCTTCCTCCCGATCCTCGTGGCGGCCATCTGCATCGGCGCCTGGGAGCTGCGTCGGGCGGTGCGCCAGGTCGGCATCGACGCGCCGATCGTGCCCGTCGTCATCGGCGCGGTCTCGATGCTGCTCTCGGCCTACTACCGCGGGCCGGAGGCGCTTGTCCTCACCTTCGGGCTGACCTGCGTCGGGGTGCTCGTGTGGCGCGTCGCGGACGGCGTCGACGGTGCCATCCGCGACATCGCCGGCGCCCTGTTCATCGCGCTGTACCCGTGCTTCCTCGGGGGCTTCGCCGCGCTGCTCCTCGCCGGCGACGACGGGCACCTGCGCATCGTCTACTTCGTCCTCGTCACCGTCGCCTCGGACATCGGCGGCTACGCGTTCGGGGTCTTCCTCGGCAAGCACCCGATGGCGCCGTCGCTGTCGCCGAAGAAGTCGTGGGAGGGCTTCGCTGGCTCCGCGTTCACGTGTGCCGTCGTCGGCGCCGTGTCGCTGGTCCTCCTCCTCGACGGGACCTGGTGGCACGGAGCCGTCATCGGCGTCGTCGTCGCCGCCGCCGCCACGATCGGCGACCTCATCGAGTCGAGCATCAAGCGCGACCTCGGCATCAAGGACATGGGGACACTGCTCCCCGGCCACGGAGGCCTCATGGACCGGCTCGACTCCCTCGTTCTCTGCGTTCCGGTCGTCTGGGCGCTGCTCCTCTGGGCCGCACCGTGACCCCCGCCGAGCTGCCCGAGCCCACCGTCGGCCCGCCCGTGCCCGGGCAGCTGACCTTCCAGGCGCCCCGCCGCGGCAAGCCTCCGCGCCACCTCGCCGACCTCAGCCCCGCCGAGCGCAAGGCCGCCGTCGAGGCGCTGGGCCACAAGGGGTTCCGGGCCAAGCAGCTGTCCACCCACTACTTCGAGCGGCTCGTCGAGTCGCCCGAGGACATGACCGACCTCCCCAAGGCGGTCCGCGACGACCTCGTGGCCGACCTCCTCCCGACCCTGCTCACCCCGATCCGCACCCTCGAGGCCGACCGTGGTGCGACGCTCAAGTCGGTGTGGCGCCTGCACGACGGGGCGCTCGTCGAGTCGGTGCTCATGCGCTACCCCAGCCGGGTCACCCTCTGCGTCTCCAGTCAGGCCGGTTGCGGCATGAACTGCCCGTTCTGCGCCACCGGTCAGGCCGGGCTCACCCGCAACATGTCGGCGGCGGAGATCGTCGAGCAGGTCGTCGACGCCAACCGCAAGCTCCGCCACGGCGCCCTCCCGGCGATCGGGGCGACCCACCCGGCCGAGGCGGGGCTGGGCGACGAGACCGACCAGGACACGGGCGAGGCGTCGACGGCGTCCGCCGTCGGGCCGCAGCGCGTCAGCAACGTCGTCTTCATGGGCATGGGCGAGGCGCTGGCCAACTACCGTGCCGCGATCGGCGCCATCCGCCGGCTCACCGACCCCTCACCGGACGGTCTCGGCATGTCGGCGCGCGGCATCACGATGTCCACGGTCGGCCTCGTCCCCGGCATCGACAAGCTCGCCGCCGAGGGCATCCCGGTGACCCTCGCCCTCTCGCTGCACGCCCCCGACGACGAGCTGCGCGACGAGCTGGTCCCGATCAACACCCGCTGGAAGGTCGACGAGGCGCTCGACGCGGCCTACCGCTACTACGAGGTGACCGGCCGCCGTGTGAGCATCGAGTACGCGCTCATCCGCGACATCAACGACCAGGCCTGGCGCGCCGACCTCCTCGGCGACAAGCTCACCGCGCGCGGCAGGGGCTGGGTCCACGTCAACCCGATCCCGCTCAACCCGACACCCGGGTCGAAATGGACCGCGTCACGCCGCGGCGTGGAGCAGCAGTTCGTCGAGCGCCTGCGCGCCCACGGCATCCCCACCACCGTCCGCGACACCCGTGGCTCGGACATCGACGGGGCGTGCGGACAGCTCGCTGCCGCGACGACCTGACCCTCGCCACCTCGCGTCCGGCGTATGCCGGGCGCACCCTCCTCGGTTCCAGCGGGCACCCGTCGGCCAGCGTCTACTCTGGAGTATGCGCATTCGCACTGCCGCGGCCGGACTCGTCGCCGCCCTCAGCCTCTCGGCCTGCGGCGGCGCCCTGCCCGACAACCTGCGCGGTGGCGGCTCGCACAGCAGCACCCACGACGCCTCACCCACCTCCGGCGCGAAGGCTGCCGCCGTGCCCGAGCCGCCCGAGGTCGCCCTGCGGGCCGGTGAGACGTTCCAAGAGCTGACCCTCCCGGCGAAGTACACGCCCAAGGCGCCGTTCGGCACCGGCACCGACGACTACCGCTGCTTCCTCGTGGACCCGGCCTTCGCGCAGGACATGATCGTCAGCGGCATCAAGGTCACGCCCGACAACGCGGCGGCCGTGCACCACGTCATCCTCTTCAAGGTCGACCCCGGCAAGGTCGCGGCAGCCGAGGCCGCCGACGCCAAGGACGAGGGCGCGGGCTGGACCTGCTTCGGCGGCTCCGGAGTCGACAACGGCCCCGGTGCCCAGCTCAACAACGCCGAGTGGGTCGGCGCCTGGGCGCCCGGCGGCGGTGAGCGCGTCATGGCCGAGGACATCGGCATCCCGCTCGCGCAGGGCTCACGCATCGTCATTCAGGTGCACTACAACCTGCTCGCGGGAGGAGGTGCGGACCAGAGCAGCGCCCGCCTCCGGCTGAGCCCGGCCAGCGCCGGCGACAAGACGCCACTCGAGACCATGCTGCTGCCCGCGCCCGTCGAGCTGCCGTGCCGCACGGGGACGCCGGGGGAGCTGTGCGCGCGCACCCCCGCGGTGGCCGACATCCGGGCCCGCTTCGGCGAGCAGGTGGCCACGGCCGACCTGCTCCACCTCCTCTGCGGTGAGACCAGGCCCGGCCCGACCCAGTCGTGCACGCGGCCGGTCCGGGAGGCCGGCCGGATCCGCGCGGTGGCCGGCCACATGCACCTGCTCGGCAAGTCCATCACCGTCGACGTCAACAAGGGCACGCCGCAGGCCCGGCGGGTCCTCGACATCCCCGTCTGGAACTTCGACGACCAGGCTGCGGTACCCCTCGCCAAGCCGGCCGTCGTCGAGAAGGGCGACACGCTCACCGTGACCTGCACTCATGACCAGTCGCTGCGTGACGTCCTGCCGGCCTTCAAGGACCTGCGTGAGCGCTACGTCGCCTGGGGCGAGGGCACCACCGACGAGATGTGCCTCGGCATCGTCCTGCTCACCCGCGAGAGCTGAGCACGATCTCGGCGGCCTCGTCGACGCCGTCGACGAGGTGCACGACCCGACCCAGCCCACGGTCCCGGCCCAGCGCCTCGATGGCGGGCCACACGGGCACCTCCCGTGACCAGTGGTCCACGCCGACGAGCACCAGCGGCGCCAGGACGCGGCCCTCGTCGGCGTAGTACAGCGGGGTGATCGACTGGAAGATCTCCTGCACGGTCCCGGCGGCGCCGTGCAGCACGACGAGCCCGGCGTTGGCGCGCGCCAGCAGGCCGTCCTCGCGCACGGCGTTGCTGAAGTACTTCGCGATGCCGTTGCAGAACACGTTGGGCGGCTCGTGCCCGTAGAACCACGTGGGGATGCCGATGGACCGGACCACGCTCTCCCGCAACGGGATCCGCACGATCTCGTCGTACGCCTCCAGCGCGACGCGGGCCCAGTCCGTGATCGATGGGTGGAACGACGCCGTGCCGACCAGACGTCGGAGCGCGCCGTCCAGCACCGCCTCCGACGGGCACAGCGCCCCGAGGTTGGCCGCCTCCATCGCGCCCGGGCCGCCGCCGGTGGCGACGACGAGCCCCTCGTCGGCGAACCGGTGACCGAGACGGGCGGCGCCGGCATACGCCTCGGTCCCGCGCGCCAGCGCGTGGCCGCCCATGACGCCGACGACCGGGGCGCCGTGGAGGAACTCGGTGAGGGCGTCGCTGACGGAGTCGTCGTGGACGGCCCGGAGCAGGTTCACGAAGGCGTCGTGGTGCAGCGTCGCGTCCCTCGACCAGTGGTACGCCAGGGCGTCCGGGGTGCCCTCGTAGCCGTGCTCGAGCAGGCCGGCGTAGAGCTCATGGGGCTGGTAGAGCGTCGCCCGGTAGGGGTTCACCGGCGCATGGGGGTCCGTGGGGAAGACCAGCGCGCCGTGCAACCGCAGGTGCGCGTCGAGCGCGGGGGAGAGGCGGCCGCCGAGCACGACCATGCCGTCGAGGTCCGTCCGGGCGAGGAGCTGACCCTCACGCCCGGTGAGGTCGAGATCCTGGATCCGCAGACCCCGGAGCGACCCGCCGCCGGCCAGCGTGGTGTCGAGGTCCTGCAGGGTCTCGATCTCCGTCATGCGCCCATCCTGCCCCGGTCGCGCTCGCCGACCCCTCTCCGGCGCTGCCGTCTGTGGCTAGGGTCGGGTCATGGCTGCCGTGACCCAGAAGTCCGTCCTCTCGTCCGTCCCGACCCAGCTCCTCATCGGCGGCGAGTGGCGCGACTCGCTCAGCGCGACCACGTTCCCCGTGCACGACCCGGCCACCGGCTCGGTCCTCGTCGAGGTCGCCGACGCCACCATCGCCGACGGGACCGCGGCGCTGGACGCAGCCGTTGCGGCACAGGCGGACTGGGCCACCACGGCACCACGCGAACGGGGCGAGATCCTGCGGTGCGCGTTCGAGCTGCTCACGGCGCGGACCGAGGAGCTCGCCCTGCTCATGACCCTCGAGATGGGCAAGCCGCTCGCGGAGTCGCGTGGCGAGGTCACCTACGGCGCCGAGTTCCTCCGGTGGTTCAGCGAGGAGGCCGTGCGGATCCACGGGCGGTATGCCGTCAACCCGGCGGGCGGCTCACGCCTGCTCACGCTGCAGAAGCCGGTCGGACCGACGTTCATGGTCACGCCGTGGAACTTCCCGCTGGCCATGGGCACCCGCAAGATCGGACCGGCGGTGGCGGCCGGCTGCACGATGGTCGTCAAGCCCGCCGGGGAGACGCCCCTGTCGATGCTGGCGCTCGCCGCGGTGCTCGAGGAGGCCGGCCTCCCGCCGGGCGTCCTCAACGTCATCACCACCTCGTCCAGCGCAGAGGTCTCGGAGCCGATCATCCGCGACCCCCGGCTGCGCAAGCTCACCTTCACCGGGTCCACCAGCGTGGGCAGGCGGCTCGTCGAGCAGTCCGCCGAGCAGCTGCTGCGCGTGTCGATGGAGCTCGGCGGCAACGCCCCCTTCCTCGTCTTCGAGGACGCCGACCTCGACGCGGCGGTCGACGGAGCGATGCTCGCCAAGATGCGCAACATCGGTGAGGCCTGCACCTCCGCCAACCGCTTCCTCGTGCACGAGTCCGTGGTCGACGACTTCGCGGCGGCGCTCGCCCGGCGCATGGGCGCCCTCACCGTCGGCAAGGGCACGAAGGCCGGCGTCGAGGTCGGCCCACTCATCACCGAGACCGCCCGCGACGGCGTCGACGAGCTGGTCCGCGACGCCGTCGAGCGTGGAGCCACGGTGCTCACCGGGGGAGTGAAGGTCGCCGGACGCGGGCACTTCTACGCGCCGACCGTCCTCGCCGACGTGCCGGCCGGGGCGCGGGTGCTCACGGAGGAGATCTTCGGCCCGGTCGCCCCGGTCACGACCTTCACCGACGAGGCCGACGCCGTCCGTCAGGCCAACGCGACCGAGTACGGCCTCGTGGCCTACGCCTACACCCGGGACCACGCCCGCGTGCTGCGCATCAGCGAGGCCCTCGACTTCGGCATGGTCGGCATCAACACGGGCATCGTGTCGAACGCCGCGGCACCGTTCGGTGGCGTCAAGCACTCGGGCTTCGGGCGTGAGGGTGGGTTCGAGGGGATCCACGAGTACCTCGAGACCACCTACGTCTCCCTCAACCCGTGATCCCGCCTCCTTGCGTCCGCAACCCTGGTCGCGATCCCGACCAGGGTTGCGGACGCAAGCGGGTCCGTACGGTGGGGGCATGACCGATGCCGAGCAGACCGCGTCGATCGACGACCTCTCGGAGGCGGTCCGGGCGTCCGGGGGCGCCCTCGACGCACAGACCGCCCTCTGGGGAGCCATGTTCTCGCTCGACAGGTGGTGGTTCGTCGCCCGCGGCACGCCGCCGGACGTCGGCCCCTTGGTCGGCACGGTCGACGGCGTCCCGTCCCTGCTCGCCTTCACCTCCGGCGCCCGCGCCCGGGAGTTCGCGCTGGCCAACGGGTTCAGCGAGGAGCAGGCCGGCCTGTCGCTGGCCGTGCCGAGCCAGCGGGTCCTCGACATGTGCGACCAGATCGCCGAGCACGGGGTGCAGAGAGTCGTGGTCGACCAGGGCACGCTCGGGTTCTTCGCCCCGCTCGCCCAGCTCCGCGCCATCCACGCCTTCCTCCCATGAGCAGCCGCGTCACGTCGGTCACGGTCCTGCTGGGCGCTGCCCTGGCGCTCGGTGGCTGCGGTGACGTCAACAAGGGCTCGGCCAAGGCCGCGGACTTCGAGCGCGCCCTCACCGCCCAGCACGGTGACGTCCTCGACGACGTCTCGAGCTCCGCCGACAACGTCCTGCCCTGGTCGGGGTCCTTCCATGCGACGGTCACGGTGCGCCCGGACGCGACGGCGCAGACCCTCACCGAGGTCGAGGACGCGGTCGCCGCCCTACTCGAGGGCTCCGGCGACACCGCCAGCCTGCGGGCCAACGGCCTCGAGATCTGCACCGCGGGGGACCGGCGGGCGCAGCACCTCGCCCTGCGCGAGGAGCTGCGGGCACAGTCCCGTTCGCTGCTCGGCCGGTTGGACTGCGACACGTATGCCGGTGACCTCGCCGACGTCGCCGCGGACATCGCGGTGGTCCAGTCCGCCCTCGCGTCGGCGGGTGCTGCTCGTGACCTCCCCGTCGACGGGAGGATCTCCGCACCGCGCGGCGAGCTCGACGGCCTGTGGCGCGACCTCACCCCGCACCTCGCGCAGGCCCTGGGCGCGCTCGACGCATCGGATCTCAACACCTTCGCCCTCGACGGGTCCGCGCTCGAGCTCAGCGTGCAGCCCGGAGTCGACCCCGTCGCCGTCCGCACGGCCGTGGCCGCCGTCGCACCCGACGTGGCCGTGACCGTGCGCACCGGGGGCGCGCACCCCGAGGACATGGCCCCGCCGACCTTCGCCGGCCCGTTGAGGACCGAGCTCGGGGCCCTCCCCGGCGTGGTGTCGGCGCGGTTCGTGTCGTCCTCGCTCGTCGTCGTCCGGGTGGCCTCGGCCGCGGACGTCGCACCGACCGTCCGGGCAGCCGTGGCCCGGTCCGCGGCGCACGGGTCGGTGCGGCTGCACGTCACGACCCAGGGCAGCGACCACCCGCTGTGGACCGTCGACCGGGGCGCCGACTTCGAGGCCGGCAGCGACCTCGGGGCCGACCTCTCCGCTGACCTCGCCGACTTCGCCGCCCTCGTCGCGGACCCGGGCATCGGCTCGGTCGGCTGGCGCGAACCCGGTGGGTCGGGAGCCCGGCGACAGGTGACCATCTCGGCGCCCGCCGGCGGCGACCTGCGCACCGTGCTCCCGGTCGTCAAGCGGCACGTCCCGGTCGGGAGCGGCCTCAACCTCCACCTCGGCGACGACGACTACTCCCTTGACGTCGCCCACCGCCTCGAGCAGGCCGACGGCCGCAGCCGCGAGCTGCCCGCCACGTTCGTCGACACCTGGAACGCCCTGCCCTGAGCAGGCAGGCCCCGCCGGGCACAATGGCGCACGTGACCTCACCCGTGACCGGACGCCGCTCGGCCCTGACCTGGCTGGCGCCCCTGCTCGTGCTCGCGCTCGTCGTGGGCCTCTGGTGGGTGCTCACCCGCGACGGCGCGACGGGTGCCACGGCCACGACGGACACCCCGGGCGCCCGGGCCACGGCCACCGCACCCACGACACCGGGCGGTCCGGCAACCCCCTCCGCGGACGACACCCCCGACTCCGGCCTGGCGACGATCGCGGAGTCGAGGCTCCCGCGCGAGGCAAGGGCGACGCTCACGCTCATCCGGGCCGGCGGCCCCTACCCCTACGACCAGGACGACCGGACCTTCCAGAACCGTGAGGGGATCCTGCCCCGGCAGGCGCGCGGCTACTACCGTGAGTACACCGTCGAGACACCGGGTTCCGACGACCGCGGGGCCCGCCGGATCATCACCGGACGGGACGGCGACCGGTACTGGACCTCGGACCACTACGACAGCTTCCGCCAGATCCAGGAGGGTCAGTGATGATGCGCCACCTCGGCGACCGCGTCGACCTCGACGGGCTCGTCGCCGACGCGGTGGAGGAAGGCCGCGAGGTCCAGGTCATCCCCGCGCGGTCGACCAAGGCGGAGGCGCTCGCGGCCTTCTCCGAGACCCTGAACTTCCCCGAGTGGTTCGGGATGAACCTCGACGCGCTCGCGGACTGCCTCGACACCTTCGCCCGGGAGAGCGAGGGACAGGGGGAGTGGGAGCTCGTCTGGGACGGGGTCGCGGCGCTGCGCCGCGACGACCCGCGCACCTTCGCGGGCATCGAGCGCATCCTCGACGACCTGCAGCGGGAGCACCCCCACGTGCACGTCACCGTCATCGAGCGCTGAGCCCCTCCGACCCCGCCTGGCGGGCGGTCCGGCCGGGCTGACCGCACTGGCAGGATGGCGGCGTGACGACGCCCAGCGACACCCGAGTGACCCTGTCCGAGATCATGCGGGGGACGGAGGCCAACCTCCTCGGCACCGTCCACGGCGGCCACCTCATGAAGGCGGTCGACAGCATCGCCGGGGTCGTCGCCAACCGCTACGCGGGAGGACCGGCCGTCACCGCCGCCATGGACGAGATGACCTTCGTGACCCCGGTGCGTGTCGGTGACATCCTGCACTCCACCGCCCAGCTCAACTGGTCGGGACGGTCCTCGATGGAGGTCGGGGTGCGCGTCGAGGTCGACCGCTGGGACTCGGTGACCGAACGGGTCCACGTCGCGAGCGCGTACCTCGTCATGGTGGCCATCGACGCCGACGGCCGACCCGCGACGGTCCCCGCCCTCGAGCTCGAGACGCCCGAGGAGCGCCGCCGCTTCCGCGAGGCCGGGATCCGTCGCGAGCACCGCCTCGCCCGTCGCTCCGCCATCGAGGCGTCGCGCGAGACCGGGACCGAGGGGTCGGAGTGAGCCGCTCCGTCGCCGTCCTCGGGTCGACCGGCTCGATCGGCACGCAGGCCCTCGACGTCATCGGCCGCAACCGTGACCGCTTCACCGTCGCCGCCCTGTCCGCCGGCAGCAACATCGGCCTCCTCGCCCGCCAGGCGGTCGACTTCGAGGTGCCGCTCGTCGCCCTCGCGTCCGGCTCCGCTGACGACCTGCGCGCAGCGATCGGTGCGTATGCCGCGAGCCTGCGTGGGCCGGCATACGCACCGGAGATCGTGGTCGGGGAGGACGCGGCCGAGGAGGCCGCTCGCGTCGGCGCCGACGTCGTCCTCAACGGCGTCACGGGCTCGATCGGCCTGCGGCCCACGCTCGCCGCCCTGGCGGCCGGCTCCATCCTCGCGCTGGCCAACAAGGAGTCGCTCATCATCGGCGGCGACCTCGTCAGACGCGCCGCGAAGCCCGACCAGATCGTCCCGGTGGACAGCGAGCACAGCGCCATCGCCCAGTCGCTGCGCGGCGGTCGTGCCGAGGAGGTGCGCCGCCTCGTCGTCACGGCGAGCGGCGGGCCGTTCCGCGGACGCAGCCGGGCCGAGCTCGCCGACGTCACGCCGGAGCAGGCGCTCGCGCACCCGAACTTCTCCATGGGGCGGGTCATCACGACGAACTCGGCCACGCTCGTCAACAAGGGGCTCGAGGTCATCGAGGCGCACCTGCTCTTCGACATCCCCTTCGACCGGATCGACGTGGTCGTGCACCCGCAGCAGCAGATCCACTCGATGGTCGAGTTCCGCGACGGCTCGACCATCGCCCAGCTCGGCCCGCCGCGCATGCTCGTGCCGATCGCGCTCGGCCTCTCGTGGCCCGACCGGCTCGACGACATCGACGTGCCCTGCGACTGGTCGACTGCGCAGTCGTGGGACTTCGCCCCCCTGGACGACGACGCGTTCCCGGCGGTGCGGCTGGCCCGCCGCGTGGGCGAGGCCGGCGGGACCTTCCCGGCCGTCTACAACGCCGCCAACGAGGTGGCGGTCGACGCGTTCCACGAGGGGCGGATCGGCTTCCTCGACATCGTCGACTCGGTGGCGCGGGTGGTGGACGCGCATACTGGGAGAGAATCCGACGCCTCGACCGTTGAGGGAGTGCTCGACGCCGACGCGTGGGCTCGGGAGCAGGCGGCCGTCGAGCTGGGCCTCTGAACCCGGTCGCAGACTGAGAGGGCACTGAGGTGTGGAGAGCATGACCGTCGTCGCGTACGTGGTGGGCGTCGTCGTCCTCGCGTTCGGGGTGGCCGCCTCGATCGCCCTGCACGAGGTGGGGCACCTCGTGCCGGCCAAGCGCTTCGGCGTCCGGGTCACCCAGTACATGGTGGGTTTCGGGCCGACGATCTGGTCCCGGCGTCGCGGGGAGACCGAGTACGGCGTCAAGGCGATCCCGCTCGGCGGCTACATCCGGATGATCGGCATGTTCCCCCCACGCCCCGGCGACGACCCCACGAAGATGCGGGTGTCCTCGACCGGCCGGTTCAGCCAGCTCGCCGACGAGGCGCGCAAGGCCTCGCTCGAGGAGATCAGGCCCGGCGACGACCAGCGCGTGTTCTACCGGCTGCCCGTGCACCGCAAGGTCGTCGTCATGCTCGGCGGGCCGGTGATGAACCTCCTCATCGCCGTCGTCCTGCTCACCATCCTCGTCACCGCCCACGGCATCCCCACCTCCCGCCCGGGTGCCGTCGTCGCCTCCGTCGCCGAGTGCGTCAAGACGGTCGAGGAGGCGAGGACCGACCCGAGCTGCGTGGGCGCCCCCGCGACGCCGGCCAACGCGGCCGGGATCCTCCCGGGCGACGAGATCCGCTCGATCAACGGCGAGCCGGTCGACAGGACCGCCGACGTCGGGCGGATGGTCCGCCCGCGGGTGGGGCAGCCGACCGAGATCGTCGTCCTTCGCGACGGCGCCGAGCAGACGCTCACCGCCACCCCGATCCTCAACACCCTCCCGGCCTACGACGACGCCGGCCAGCCGATCCTCGACGCCGACGGCACCCAGCGCGTCGTCGAGACCGGTTACCTCGGCATCTCGTCGGCCCCCCCGATCGACTACGAGCCACAGTCGGTCACGGCGGTCCCCGCGATCCTCGGGCAGGGGCTGACGACCACCGCCGGCGCCATGGTCCGGATCCCGCAGCGGATGGTCGGCGTGTGGCAGGCGGCGTTCGCCGGGCAGGAGCGCGACATCGAGAGCCCGATGTCCGTCGTCGGCGTCGGCCGCGTCGCCGGTGACGTCTCCGCGGGCAAGCTCGACCGCATCGTCGGGGAGTCCTGGGGCGACAAGGCCTGGTTCCTCGTCCAGCTCATCGCCTCGCTCAACCTCATGCTGTTCGTCTTCAACCTCATCCCGCTGCTGCCGCTCGACGGCGGCCACGTCGCCGGGGCGCTCTGGGAGGGCACGAAGAAGGGCTGGGCCCGCGTGCGCGGCAACCCCGACCCCGGTCCGGTCGACGTCGCCAAGGCCCTCCCGGTGGCGTATGCCGTCTCGCTCGGGCTGCTCGTCATGTCGGCGCTGCTCATCTACGCCGACATCGTCAACCCGATCAACCTCGGCGGCTGACCGGCCCCAACTCGCCAATTCCCCCGTTCGGCACGCGACACGCCGTGTCCCCAACGGGGGAATTGGCGAGTTGGGCGCGCGGGGACGCACGCGCGTGAGGGTGGGCGGGCGGCATACCGGATACTGGACCCCATGACTGTTGGTCTCGGTATGCCGTCCCTGCCCCCGCCCGTGCTGGCGCCCCGTCGCAAGACGCGCAAGATCAAGGTCGGCAAGGTCGAGGTCGGCGGGGACGCCCCCATCTCGGTGCAGTCGATGACGACGACGCCGACGACCGACATCAACGCCACGCTGCAGCAGATCGCCGAGCTCACCGCGACGGGCTGCGACATCGTGCGGGTCGCCTGTCCGAGCCAGGACGACGCCGAGGCCCTGCCCGCGATCGCCCGCAAGTCGCAGATCCCGGTCATCGCCGACATCCACTTCCAGCCGAAGTACGTCTTCGCCGCCATCGACGCCGGCTGCGCCGCGGTGCGCGTCAACCCCGGCAACATCCGCAAGTTCGACGACCAGGTCAAGCAGATCGCCGCCGCCGCCAAGGACGCGGGCGTCTCCATCCGCATCGGCGTCAACGCCGGCTCGCTGGACCCGCGCCTGCTCGCGAAGCACGGCAAGGCCACCGCCGAGGCGCTCGTCGAGTCGGCCGTGTGGGAGGCCGGGCTCTTCGAGGAACACGACTTCCACGACTTCAAGATCTCGGTGAAGCACAACGACCCCGTCGTCATGGTGCGCGCCTACGAGATGCTGTCCGAGCGCGGTGACTGGCCCCTGCACCTCGGCGTCACCGAGGCCGGGCCCGCCTTCCAGGGCACGATCAAGTCGGCGACCGCGTTCGGGGCGCTGCTGTCCAAGGGCATCGGGGACACGATCCGCGTCTCGCTGTCGGCGCCTCCCGTCGAGGAGGTCAAGGTCGGCAACCAGATCCTCCAGTCGCTCAACCTCAAGCCGCGCAAGCTCGAGATCGTCTCGTGCCCCTCGTGCGGCCGCGCGCAGGTCGACGTCTACAAGCTCGCCGACGCCGTGACCGCCGGGCTCGAGGGCATGACCGTGCCGCTGCGCGTCGCCGTCATGGGCTGCGTCGTCAACGGCCCCGGTGAGGCCCGCGAGGCCGACCTCGGTGTCGCCTCCGGCAACGGCAAGGGCCAGATCTTCGTCAAGGGCGAGGTCATCAAGACCGTTCCCGAGTCGATGATCGTCGAGACCCTCATCGAGGAGGCCATGCGGATCGCGGAGGAGATGGGCGAGCCGATGGACGAGGAGTCCGCGGGCGCCCCCAGCGTCACGGTCGGCTGAGCCACGGTCGGCTGAACCCGCGCAGCGAGCCACGTGTGCTCCTAGGCTGGGCCTGTGCTGCGCACCCGTAACCCGGTGAGGTCCCTCACCCGTGCCGACCTCGACGACGCCCTCGAGCTGTGCTCGCGCAACCCCGCGGCGCACGTGTTCGTGGCGGCTCGCCTGCTCGAGTGCGCCCCGACCGGTTCGTTCGACGCCGCTCTGGCCGTGCGGGACGACGGGCGGCTCGGCTCGATCTGCTGGGCCAGCGCCAACATCGTCCCGGTCGAGTCCGACGCCACGTCGCGGGCGATGTACGCCGAGCGGATGCGGCGCTGGCGGGGGCGGGTCGCCTCGCTCCTCGGGCCGCGCGAGGAGGTCGTCGAGCTGTGGCACGCGCTCGAGCCGCACTGGGGACCGCCCCGTGCCGTGCGCTCGCACCAGCCCCTGCTCTCGACGTCCACGCCGCCGTCGGCGCTCGGGGTCGAGCTCGACCCGCGGGTGCGGCCCGCCCGGGCCGAGGAGGTCGACCTCGTTCTGCCGGCGGCGGTGCACATGTTCACGGCGGAGATCGGCTACCCGCCCTACACCGGCTCGCCGCGCAGCTACCGCGGCTCGCTGGCCTCGCTCATCGCCCGCGGGCACACCTACGTCGTCGTCGAGGACGGCGAGGTCGTCTTCAAGACCGACATCGGGTCGCTCGCCATCGGGTGCGCCCAGCTCCAAGGGGTGTGGCTCGCCCCCCACCTGCGCGGCCAGGGGCTGGCGGTGTCGATGCTCGCCTCGGTGATGGAGCAGGTGATGGCCGGGCAGGCGCCGATGGTCTCGCTCTACGTCAACGACTTCAACGCGGCCGCGCTCGCGACCTACGACCGGCTCGGCTACACGTCCGTGGGGGACTTCACCACCGTCCTCCTCTGAGGCTTCGCTGATGCGCCCGGTCCTCACGAACGCGTGACAGGCCGCGCGCTCGTGAGGACCGGGGCGCTCCACAGCAGGTCGGGGCAGCGCTCGCCGCCGACCACGGGGGAGTCGTGCACCGCAAGGACCTGCGCGAAGCCGGCCTCACGCGTCATCAGGTGCGGACGGAGGTCCTCGCCGGGCGGTGGCGCCCTCTGGGTGTGCACACCGTCCGCGTGCTCGAGGTGACCCTGGAGCCGGTGGCCGACCTGTGGCGAGCGGTGTGGGAGTCGGGTCCCGGTGCGGTGCTCGACGGCGCCGCCGCGCTCGTGGCCCACGGCATGACGGGCTTCACCCCGGCCTCGATCGACGTGAGCCTCCCGCGGTCGGCCTCGGTGCGTCGGGTCGAGGGAGTGACGACGCACCAGCGTCGGGTCCTCGAACGGGTCTCGGGCGCCGGGGTCCCGAGGCTGGCGCCGGAGTGGGCCACTCTCCACGCGGCCCAGTGGGCGGTCAGCGACCGGCAGGCCGCCCTGCTCGTGTGCCTGCCGGTCCAGCAGCGCCTCGTGCGAGCCGGTCGGCTGCTGGAGGCCTGGCGCGGCGTGGGGCGGTCACCCCGCCGGTTCTTCCTCGGCCAGGTGATCCCCGACGTGTGCGACGGCGCGCACTCGCTCGGCGAGCTCGACTTCGGCACCTGGTGTCGCAGGTACGGCCTGCCGCTCCCTCTGCGCCAGAGCCTGCGCACGACGGCGTCCGGCCGGGTCCACCTCGACGTCGAGTGGGAGGGCCTCGTCGTGGAGATCGACGGTGGCCACCACCTCCTCGGACTCAACCCGACGGCCGACGCCCTCCGCGCGAACGAGGTGGCGCTGGGGTCGACCCGCGTGCTGCGCATCCCCCTCCTGGGGTTGAGGCTCGAGCCGTCCCGCTTCATGGAGCAGGTTGCGCGCGGGCTCGGGCTCCCGGTCCTCGCAAGCGCGTGACATGCCGCGCACTCGTGAGGACGGGGCATGATGGGAGCAGACCCAACCCCCATCCTCGAGGAGGACCCCCATGGCACGTGGCGTCATCAAGCTCGCAGCCCTCGCCGGCCTGGCCAAGCAGGCCCGCGACTACGCCCGCAAGAACCCCGACTCCGTCTCGTCGACGATCGGCAAGGTCGAGGACGCCGTGAGCCGCAAGGTCGGCCCCAAGTACGCCGGCCACGTCGGCAAGGGTGGCAAGGCCGTCCGCTCGGGCCTCGGCATCCCCGAGACCCGCCCCTCGCCCGGGGTGACGCCGACCTCCACCGACGGCACCGTCCCGCCGCCGGCCGCGCCACCCACGACCCCCACGACCTGACGAACGCACCTCCGACGCCCCTGCTGCCCCCCGCAGTGGGGGCGTCGGCGTCCCTAGGATGACGCGTATGCCGCAGACGACCCCGCCGCTCGACAAGGCCACCCTCGGCCTCGTGACGCTCTTCCTCACCTCCGGCGCCACCCACCTCGTCCGCCCGCAGGTCTTCGAGGGGATGGTGCCCCACGTCCTGCCGCGCCGTCGTGAGCTCGTCTACGTCAGTGGCGTCGCCGAGATCGCCTGTGCGCTCGGCCTGCTCCACCCGCGCACCCGCAAGGTCGCCGGACTGGCCAGTGCCGCACTGCTCGTCGCCGTGTTCCCCGCCAACCTCCAGATGAGCGCGTCCCACGCCAAGCGGGCCCAGCGCAAGGAGGACACCGCCTCCACGGCCTTCTTCGCCGGGACGGTGGCCCGGCTGCCGCTGCAGTGGCCGCTCATCCGCACGGCCCTGCGCGCCGCCGGCCGCCTCTGACCCGCCCCGCGACCGGGTGGGGGAGCCCTACGCTGGCCCCATGGCCGCCTTCGAGTTCAGCCGCAGCACCCTCGTCGCAGCGTCACCCGCCGTGGTCCACGCCCTCATCGACGACTTCCACCGGTGGGAGACGTGGTCGCCGTGGGAGGACGTCGACCCGAACCTGCGCCGCGCCTACTCCGGCTCCGACTCGGGTGTGGGCGCCCGCTACGAGTGGCGGGGCAACCGCCGGGCCGGTGAGGGCTCGATGGAGATCACGCGCTCCAGCGCCGAGCGGATCGGCGTCGACCTGCACTTCACCAAGCCCTTCAAGGCCGACCACGAGATCGAGTTCGTGCTGACCCCCGCGGCTGGGGGCACGAAGGTGGACTGGGTCATGCGGGGCGACAACTCCGGGCTCGCGGCGGTGTTCGCCAAGGTCATGCCGACCGAGAAGATGGTGGGGAAGGACTTCGAGAAGGGCCTGGCCCGGCTCAAGCGCGCCGCCGAGTCCGAGGCGACCGGCTGACGCGGCGCCCGGCGCTCACGTTCTCCACGCCAGCCCCGCCCCGGCCAGGGCTGTGTCGAGCATCCCCAGCGCCTTGGGTCCCATCCCGTGCAGCGCGAGGACGTCGGCGCGGCGCCACTCGCTCAGCTCCTCGAGCGTCGTGATCCCCGCCGCGGCCAAGGCGGCCGCCGCCGGGTCGCTCGTGTGCGGGATCGCGCTCCCCATCCGGTCGAGCGTGTCGGCGATGCGGACCCGGTATGCCGTGGCCAGGGCGTCGAGGTCGGCGCGGTGGTCCGCGATCCGGCAGCCCAGACCGTTGCGCTTGACGAGGATCCCCTCGTCGGCCCAGTGCGGTCGGGCCTGGTCGAGCAGGTCCCTCGGCAGGTCTCCGGACGCGTTGGTGACGCGCCACCAGGGGAGCCCGTCGCTGTGGCGGGCCATGAACGACCCGACCTGCCGCGGCCCGATCCCGACGATCTGCGCGAGGTCGCCGTAGCTCACGATCCGGCCCCGCGGCACGAGCTCGACGAGGGTCAGCACCCGCTCGATCGTCAGCTCGCTCGCCATGGTGGCCAGCCTAGGACGAGGTCGTGACGAGCACCGTCGCCGCGCGCCGCGGTGAGCCCAAGGTGGGGGTTGTGCTCGCTCGGGCCATCGGTGGAGAGTGGCATCGACGGCGTGCCCGGACCTGGCCCTCGTCGTCCGGGCCAGACCCGTGCGCCGCCCCGGAAGTCCCCACCACCGAGGAGGTCACCATGACGACGACGGCCCGAGACATCATGCACGCGGGAACGCAGTGCATCGCGGAGGACCAGACGCTCGACGAAGCGGCCAGGATGATGCGCGACCTGGGGGTCGGCGCGCTGCCGATCTGCGGCAACGACGAGAAGCTGCACGGGATCATCACCGACCGCGACATCGTCATCAAGTGCATCGCCGAGGGCAAGGACCCGAGTGCGTGCACCGCTGCCGAGCTCGCCCAGGGCAAGGTGACGTGGGTCGACGCCGACACCGACATGGTGACGATCGTCGAGACGATGGGGCGGGAGCAGATCAAGCGCCTGCCGGTCATGGCCGACCACAAGCTCGTCGGCATGATCAGCGAGGCCGACCTCGCCAAGCACCTGGATGACCGGCAGCTGAGCCGGTTCGTCGAGGGGGTCTTCGCCAGGCCCTGACGCACGGCCACATCACGAGCGCACCTCGCCGAGACGCGGCCCGCCGGGTCGCTGACGGCGAGGTACCGGGGAATGGGCGTGAACGGCATACGCCCGCGTCGTTATCCTTGGGCACGTTCCCCCACCCCGATCGATGGAGACCCCCTGTGGCCATGCGCATGTCGTCGCTGTTCCTGCGAACCCTGCGCGACGACCCGGCCGACGCCGAGCTGCCCGGCCACCGGCTCCTCGTGCGCGCCGGCTACATCCGGCGCGCCGCCCCCGGCATCTACACGTGGCTGCCGCTCGGGCTCAAGGTGCTGCGCAAGGTCGAGCGGATCGTGCGCGAGGAGATGGACGCCATCGGGGCGCAGGAGCTGACCTTCCCGGCGCTGCTGCCGCGCGAGCCCTACGAGACGACGAACCGCTGGACCGAGTACGGCGACAACATCTTCCGGCTCAAGGACCGCAAGGGCGTCGACTACCTGCTCGGGCCGACGCACGAGGAGATGTTCACCCTCGCCGTCAAGGACATGTACGGCTCCTACAAGGACCTGCCGCTGTCCATCTACCAGATCCAGAACAAGTACCGCGACGAGGCGCGTCCGCGCGCCGGGCTCCTGCGCGGGCGCGAGTTCCTCATGAAGGACTCGTACTCGTTCGACGTGAGCGACGAGGGGCTGCAGGCGTCCTACGACGCGCACCGCGCGGCCTACGTCCGGATCTTCGACCGGCTCGGGTTCGAGTACGTCATCGTCGCCGCGATGTCCGGTGCCATGGGCGGCTCGGCGAGCGAGGAGTTCCTCGCCGTGAGCGCGATCGGTGAGGACACGTTCGTCCGCAACGACGCCGGCACGTATGCCGCGAACGTCGAGGCCGTCGTCGTGCCGCAGGCAGGCCCCGTCGACGCCTCGGGCGTGCCGGCCGCGCACGTCGAGGACACCCCCGACACCCCGACGATCGACACGCTCGTCGCCTCGCTCAACGCGAACCACCCGCGCCCCGACGGTCGCGAGTGGACCGCCGCCGACACCCTCAAGAACGTCGTCGTCGTGCTCGTCCAGCCCGACGGCGCGCGTGTGCCGCTCGCCATCGGCGTGCCGGGCGACCGCGAGGTCGACCCCAAGCGGCTCGAGGCCCAGGTCGCCCCTGCGGAGGTGGCCGCGTTCGAGGAGAAGGACTTCGCCGCCAACCCGAGCCTCGTCAAGGGCTACATCGGCCCCGGGGTCCTCGGTGAGGACAAGGAGTCCAGGATCCGCTACGTCCTCGACCCGAGCATCGCCGAGGGCTCCGCGTGGGTCACTGGCGCGGACGAGCACGGCAAGCACGTCCTCGACCTCGTCCTCGGCCGTGACTTCACCGCCGACGGGACGATCCAGGCCGCCGAGGTCCGTGACGGCGACCCGAGCCCCGACGGCAACGGCGTCCTGCACACCGCCCGCGGCATCGAGATGGGCCACATCTTCCAGCTCGGCCGCAAGTTCGCCGAGGCGCTCGACCTCAAGGTCCTCGACGAGTTCGGCAAGCTCGTCACCGTGACGATGGGCTCCTACGGCGTCGGTGTCTCCCGCGCGGTCGCCGCCGTCGCCGAGGGCACGCTCGACGAGATCGGGCTGTGCTGGCCGCGCGCCGTCACTCCGGCGGACGTGCACGTCGTCGCCACGGGCAAGAACCGCGACCGCGACGGCGACGTCTTCGCCAAGGCCGACGAGATCACCGCCGCCCTCGAGGCGCAGGGGCTCGACGTCCTCTACGACGACCGCGAGAAGGTCAGCCCGGGCGTGAAGTTCAAGGACTCCGAGCTCATCGGCATCCCGACGATCGTCGTCGTCGGCAAGTCGCTCGAGAACGGCGTCATCGAGATCAAGGACCGCCGCTCCGGCGAGCGCCGCGAGGTCGCCGTCGAGTCCGCCGTCGACGAGATCGTCGACGAGGTGCGCGGCCGGGTGGCCGGGGCCGGGGCGTGACCCGCTCCCGCCACCTCGACGCGGTGATCTTCGACTGGGGCGGCACCCTCACGCCCTGGCACGACGTCGACCTGCCCGAGCAGTGGCGCGTCTACGCCCGCGAGGTCCACGGCGTCCCGATCGAGGCGAGCGAGATGCCCGCGGACGAGCTCGCCGAGGCCGACTCGCTCGCGTTGCGCATCCACGAGGCCGAGGCCGTGGCGTGGCAGCGGGGCCGGACCG
The DNA here is from genome assembly GCF_000768695.1 of Knoellia aerolata DSM 18566. GTDB lineage: Bacteria > Actinomycetota > Actinomycetes > Actinomycetales > Dermatophilaceae > Knoellia > Knoellia aerolata. The sequence continues at coordinate 5,060 of NZ_AVPL01000039.1, read as the reverse complement.
ACCACTCCAGCTCGACCCTCGAGGCGATCCTCGACGCGGCGGGGGTCGACCCGGCGCACGACCGGCACCACCTGGCCCTCGCGGCATACCGCGGGTTCTGGGAGCCGCACACCCACACCGACGAGCAGGTTCGCCCACTCTGGGAAGGACTGCGGGAGAGGGGAATTCGGGTCGGCGTGCTGTCCAACACCATCTGGTCGCGCGAGTTCCACCGTGAGGTCTTCGAGCGCGACGGCGTCCTCGACCTGCTCGACGCCGACGTGTACTCGTCCGAGATCCACGTCGTGAAGCCGCACGCCGACGCGTTCCTCGCCGCCTGCGAGGCCCTCGGGGTGGAGCCCGAGTGCGCGGCCTACGTCGGTGACCGGCCGTTCGAGGACATCCACGGTCCCCAGCAGGTCGGGATGCGCGCGATCTGGGTCCCGCACAGCGACATCCCGGTCGACCAGCAGGTCGACGTCGACGTCACCCCGGACGCGGTGGCGCACGAGCTGCTCGACATCCTCGACATCGTCGACGCCTGGTCGCAGCCGTGACCCGCGCATGACCGGGGCATGAACGACCCCGAGCTGACCACGCTGGCGCTCATGGCCCTCGCCGGGTTCGTCGCCGGGTGGATCGACGCCGTCGTCGGCGGGGGAGGGCTCATCCAGATCCCCGCGCTCCTCCTCGGCTTCCCGGGTGCGTCACCGGCGCAGGTGCTCGCGACGAACAAGATCGGCTCGATCGCGGGCACGGTCGCCAGCGCGACCACCTACTGGCGGCGGGTCCGGCCCGACCTGCGCACCGCCCTCCCGATGGCGGCCGTGGCCTACGTGGGCGCCATCGGGGGAGCGCTCATCGGCCTGAACATCCCCAAGTCCGCGTTCAACCCGATCATCCTCGTCATGCTCGTGGCCGTCGGTGGCTACACCCTCGCCAAGCCCGCACTCGGCACCGACACCGCGCTGCGCTGGGACGGTACCCGGCACACGGTGACGGCGATGCTCGTCGGCTTCGTCATCGGCATCTACGACGGCGCCCTCGGGCCGGGGACGGGCTCGTTCATGGTGTTCGCGCTCGTCGGGCTCATGGGCTACGCGTTCCTCGAGGCGAGCGCCAAGGCCAAGATCGCGAACTTCGCCACCAACCTCGGCGCCCTCACGGTGTTCGCCCCCGGCGGCCACGTCATGTGGAAGGTTGGTGCCGTGATGGCTGCAGCGAACCTCCTCGGGGGCTACGTCGGCGCCCGCACCGCGGTGTCGCGGGGCAGCGGCTTCGTCCGCGTGGTCTTCGTCGTCGTGGTCGCGGCCTTCACCATCCGCATCGGCGGGCAGGTGCTCGGTGTCTGGTGAGCCGCTCCGGGTCGAGGACCTCGTCGACCGGCTGGCCGCCGTCGTCGCGTCGGTGGCGCCACGACGTGCGGTCCTGGGCATCGCCGGGCCGCCGGGAGCCGGCAAGACCACGCTCGTGACCCGGCTGCTGGCGGCCGCCGCCGCGCACCCGTCCCTGTCGGGGCACGTCGCCCACGTGCCGATGGACGGCTACCACCTGACCAACCGCGAGCTCGACGACCTCGGCCGGCGCGACCGCAAGGGCGCCCCCGACACCTTCGACACCGCGGCGTATGCCGGTGTGCTGGCGGCCGTGCGCGCGGTGCCGCGCGTGCCGGTCCCGGCGCCGAGCTTCGACCACGTCGAGGGGGAGCCGGTGCCGGACTCGCTCGTCGTGCCGGTGGAGGCGGACCTCGTGGTCACCGAGGGCAACTACCTCCTGCTCGACGAGGAGCCGTGGACGTCGGTGCCGCCGCTGCTCGACGAGGTGTGGTGGTGCGGGCTGGACGCCGATGCCCGGGTCGGCCGGCTCGTGTCGCGGCACGTCGGGACCGGGCGGGACACCGACGACGCCACGGCGTGGGTGCTGCGCTCCGACGAGGCCAACGCCCGCCGGGTCGAGGGCGGGGACGCGCGTGCCGACGTCGTCCTCGTCGACGGCGTCGTCGTCCGGAGCGACCCGACGGCCTGACCCGCGGGTCTCGTGACCGCCGCGGTGGTTCATGGGTTCCCGACGGGTCGTCCACAGCCGGCGTACAGATCCCGTCGCGAACCTCGGTGGTATGACGACGTCTCTCGCACCGACGGCGCCCCTCGCCGTGCGCCGCGTCCCCCGTCCCGTGCCGCGCTGGTGGCGTGAAGCGTCGGAACTCCTGCTCTGGGCGCTGCTCGTCGCGGTGACCGGCCTCTGGTCGGCGCACGGAGGCTTCCAGGAGCTCGGCTCCCTCGGCGGGGCCCTCACGTCGACCGGCAGGCTCGCCGGCCTCGTCGCCTCGGCCCTGATCCTCGTGCAGGTCCTGCTCATGGCCCGGGTGCCGTGGTTCGAGCAGGCGTGGGGCCAGGACGAGCTCGCCCGCACCCACCGGCTCGTCGGCTTCACCTCGTTCACGCTGATGGTGGGGCATGTCGTCCTCATCGTCCTCGGCTACGCCGCCGCCTCGCCGCGCGGCCTCTGGGGAACGCTCGTCGACCTCGTCGTGAACTACCCCGGCATGCTCCTCGCGGTCGCCGGGACGCTCGCGCTGGGGATGGTCGTCGTCACGTCCGTCAAGAAGGCCCGGGCCCGGCTCCGCTACGAGTCGTGGCACCTCATCCACCTCTACGCCTACCTCGGGGCCGGGCTCGCGCTTCCGCACCAGCTCTGGACGGGGTCCGACTTCACCGCGTCGACGACCGCGACCGTGCTCTGGTGGAGCCTGTATGCCGTCTCGCTCGGTGCCGTGCTCGCCTTCCGGATCGGGGTGCCCGTGTGGCGCTCGCTGCGTGCCCCACTGCGGGTCGTCGACGTGCGCCGGGACGGGCCCGAGGTGACCACCGTGACCGTCGGCGGACCGGGCGTGGCACGGATCCCGGCAAGGGCCGGCCAGTTCTTCCAGTGGCGGTTCGTCGGCGAGGACGGCTGGACCCGGGCGCACCCCTACTCGCTCTCCGCGGCTCCCGACGGACACACCTTGAGGTTCACCGCGGCACACGTGGGTGACGGAAGCTCGGCCCTGGCTGGACTCCGCCCCGGCACGAGAGTCCTCGTCGAAGGACCCTACGGCCGGCTCCACGAGGGCGTGCGCTCCCGCCGCAAGGTGCTGCTCATGGGGTCGGGCATCGGCATCACTCCGATGCGTGCCCTCCTCGAGGAGCTCGACCAGGATCCCGGCGACGTGACCGTGCTGCACCGCGTCAGTGCGGCCGACGACGCCGTCCTCGCTGGCGAGCTGGCCGACCTGGCCCGGACTCGTGGAGCGAGCTACGTGCTCGTCGACGGGCCGCGCATCCCCGGACGGGTCTCATGGCTGCCCCGGGCCGCCCAGCACCTGACCGACGTCGAGGGACTGCGACACGTGGTCCCGGACGTGGCCGAGCGCGACGTCTACCTGTGCGGGAGCCCGGGGTGGATGGCGGCGGCCCGGACCGCGGTTCTCGCAGCCGGCGCCGCTCCCGAGCAGGTCCACCTCGAGCGCTTCGCGTACTGACGACGCCACCCCCGGCCTCACCGACCTGACCGACCTGACCGACCTGACCGACCTGACCGACCTGACCGACCTGACCGACCAAGCAGACCAAGGACGCCCCCATGCGACGCATCACCCTCTGGGCCGCGAGCACGTTGACGATCATCGTGCTGCTCTTCAGCTACCGCACGTCGACCTCGGGCTGCACGGCGACGAGCATCGTCTCGACCGCCGGGCCCGGCACCGTCGCCGCCGCCGGAGGGGGGACGAGTTCCGACTCCTCGGGTTCGTCGTCCGACTCGTCCGGTTCGTCGTCGTCCTCGGGTAGCTCCGGCAACTCGGGCAGCTCGGCTGGCCAGACGGTGCTCGGCGACGCGGTGTCGACGCGGTTCGGCGACGTGCAGGTCCAGATCACCGTCGTCGACGGCCGGATCACGGCCTCGACGGTGACCCAGGTGCCGTGGCAGGACCACCGTGACCAGGAGATCAACAGCCGTGCCGTGCCGATCCTCGACGAGGAGACGGTCGCGGCGCAGAGCGCCTCCATCGACATGGTGTCCGGGGCGACCTACACGTCACACGGGTACGTCGAGTCCCTGCAGTCGGCCATCGACAAGGCCAACCTGTGATCACCGGCGAGGTCCCGGTCCGGGCGGCGCGCGGTGACCGTCACCGGGCTCCCTGGGGACGCAGGGCGTTCGTGCGCCAGCTCATGGGCCTCCCGGTGAGTGTCCACGTCCGCGCCGAGCAGCCCGACCGCTCCGACGTCGCCGCCGCGGCCGACCGCGTGTTCGCGCACCTGCGGCGCGTCGACCGGGTGCTCAGCACGTGGCGAGCCGACAGCGACCTGCTCCGTCTGCAGCACGGCGAGCTCGACGACGGCGAGGCCCATCCCTGGCTCGCAGAGGTGGTCGAGCTGTCGCTCGAGGCCGAGGACCGGACCGACGGGTTGTTCCGCGCATGGCGCTCGCGGGACGGAGGCCGAGTGGCGTTCGACCCGCTGGGTCTGGTCAAGGGCTGGGCCGTCGCAGGAGCGGCCGCACACCTCGACACGGTCCCGGCGATCTCGTACAGCATCGGCGCCGGCGGCGACATCGTCGTCGGGGCCGGTCGCGGGATGGGTGGCGGCGAGCCGGTGTGGCGGATCGGCATCGAGGACCCCGCGGACCGCACGCGTGTCCTGGACGTCGTGAGCCTCACCCGAGGCGCGGTCGCGACGTCGGGTGCCACGGCACGTGGCGCGCACATCGTCGATCCCCGCACAGGGCAGGGGCTCTCTCGCGCGGGGTCCGCCACCGTCGTGGGTCCGGACCTCATGTGGGCCGACGTCTGGGCGACCGCCGCCTTTGTCGACCCGGCGCAGGCCGCACGCCTCATGAGTCGCAAGGACCCGGCGTACCGGCTCATCACCCATCGGATGGGTCGGAGGCCCTGAGCCGCACCGCTTTGGGGATTCCAGTTCTGCCAATATCCTTGCGCCACAGTGCAATTGCCTGTGGAGAACCCTTCCGACTGTCGTCGAACGGGTGTACGATGATGGGATGGAGGGGACGCCAGCACCGGGAGGGCCCGAGGCCCGGAT
>NZ_AVPL01000094.1 GCF_000768695.1 Knoellia aerolata DSM 18566 | reverse complement strand
GGAGATCCCTCCCGGGGGCCTTCTGCATGTCCGGGGGGGCTCCCTGCACGTTCGAACTGCCTCGACCGGTGACACGCCTGCGCGCACACTCCATGATCGCGTTGAGGTCGGCGCCGTACGTGGGGCGTCCAGTCGCGACATACGAAGCCAACTTCGTGCCTGCTCGATCAGCGAGCCGGTCCGCGCCACTCTGGTTGCCGCGGGCAGCGTGGGTGATCGCCACGCAGACCTGCGCCAACCCCTGCCAGAGGTCCCGTTCGTCGACCGGCCCCGCCTTCCAGCGCGCTTCCAGCACCTCGTGGGCGGCGAACGGACGACCGGCTTCCACGAGTTCGCGTGCTGTTCGCAACGTCTCCTCAGGCGGCAGCGGCTCCTCCGAGACCGGCTCAACTCCGGCGGTGCCGTACGGCAGAGGCCGGCCCAGCTCATCCCGCGGCCTGGCTTGGCGAGCACGCCCGCGTGCATCGCGGTCTCGCTCATCTCCACTCATCAGGACAGCGTCTCAGGAAACGCCATGATCTGCGCCGGCCGAGCCGTGCCGATGGGCGGGTCCTCCGAGAGGTCATCGTCGCGGCCGATCTCCCGGACGCCGTGTCAGCGCATCTTGAGCTGCGCCACGGTGCGTGCAGCCGCCAGCACATCGACGGCGGCAGGGGCCGCAGGTCGGTGAGGCTCCCCGACGCCTGGAGTTCGATGCCGACCTCCGAAACTGGCTCATCGGGGACGTGCCAGGTGAAGTCGAGCCTGCTCGGCAGGCCCCTCGCTCGGTGGCCGAGACATAGCGGAGTGGTGCTCTGTCTCCGGCCGGCTGCTGGCAGCAGCCTGCGCTCCTGGGTCGAACGGACGGTGGCTCCGCCCCCGCCCCCGCCGGCCCGGCCCCGGTCTCGAAGTTCCACCGTGCGGAGCCCACCCGCTGATGCATGCTGGACGGATGGGCGGCCCACGATGACCGACACGCCCCGTCGCCTGATCCTCGGGGTGCTGTGGCTGGCCGCCGGGTACGGCCTGTTCGGGGCCGTCGTCTGCGTCATCGCCGCGCTGATGACCGGTGAGCGCATGTGGTGGCGCGTCGGCGCGGGACTGCTGGTCCTCGGCGCGGCCGGCGCTGCGGGCCTGGCCGTGTCGCGGAACCGGGCGCGGGTGACGCACCCCGACGACGGGACCGAGTGACGGCGCCGCACCAGGGTGACGGCGCGGCACCGGGGGACGTCAGACGGGGGCGAGGCAGCGAAACGCCCCCATCATGGGGAGGTGGGGGCGTTCCGATCAGGCCGGCCTCGGCGGGTGCGCTCTCCAGGCTCCGCCGGGCGACCGATGTCCTTTCAGGTACCCGTCGACAGCACGGGAAAACCCGGGCGCCGCATCCCGCCGGGGCCTGCGGGGTCAGCGGGCGTGCCACATCCGCTGGGCCTCGGCGATCTGCTCGCGGATGGCCGCCATGATGACGTCGGTGGCCGCGCGCGCAGCGCTCTCGTCGGTGCGACCGGCCCACTCCCCGAGGTCCACCGGCGGACCCACCGACAGGCACGCGGTGTGGCGGTGCCAGATGTGCTCGGTGCCCTGCTTCGGGCCCCACGTGCCGACGGGGACGACGGGCGCCTCGGGGTGGCGCAGCGCCAGCCGGGCCGCCCCCGTGCGTGCCGGCCCGGGCATCTGGTCGGGCTCGGTCGTCAGCCGCCCCTCCGGGTAGAGCGCGACGAGCTGTCCCTTGGCGAGCCGCTCCGAGGCGCGGTCGAGGGCCTGGGCGGCGGACGCAGACCCGCGCGCGACCGGGATCTGCCCGGTCGCCCGGGCCAGTGCCCCGACACCCGGCCACGAGAAGACCTCCTGCATCGCGAGGAAGTGCGGGAAGCGCCGGTGCCCGATGACGACCCGTGCCACTGCCAGGGGGTCGGTCACCGTGAGGTGGTTGGCGACGACGATGACCGGTCCCGTCGAGGGGACCGACCCCGAGGTCCGGAACCGCACCCGGTGCGCCACCGTGGCCACGACCCACACCAGGGCGAACCCGGCGGCGTTGCGCACGTGCTGCCGCGGGGTGGTCACGCGAGCCTGTCGAGGAAGCGGTCGACGTCGACGACGACCCGGGTGACCTCCCCGGTCGCCACGACCTTGCCGTCCGTATGCCGGCCGCTCACCCGGAAGCGCTGCAGCCGCCCGTCCGCGTACGACGGGTCCGACGTCACGATGACCTCCGCCCCGACCGGGGAGGCGGCGACGTGCTGGAGCTCGACGCGGGTGCCGACGCTGGAGCGACCCTCGCGCAGCAGGGGCTCGACCGAGAGGCAGGTCGCCCGCTCGCACCAGGCGAGCAGCCGCGGCGTGGCGAGCACGGGCAGGTTGCCCGAGCCGAGCGCCAACGCCGTGTCGTCGCCGGTCACCGTGAAGCTCAGCTCGGCCGAGACCGCCCGCGCGCCGCCCGAGGCGCCCGAGGTGCCCGAGGCGCCCGCGGCACCCGCGTCAGACGAGCCGCTCACGCGTCCTCCAGCTCGTCGAGGGTGAGGAGGACCAGGGCCGCGGTCCAGAGCAGGGGGGCGGGGCCGGCCGGCTGCCCCGAGCGGTTGACCTTCTCCGGCAGCGACCCCCACGGGGTGCGGTGAGCGTCGAGCCACTCCAGCCAGTGCTCGGCCGTCTCGTCACGGTCCACCGCCGCGGCCGTGTACGCCACGAGGGCCGTCTCGGGCGTCCACGACGTGCCGTCCTGCTTCCACTCCACACCGGGAGCGAGCCCTCCGGACGGCCTCATGGCCTCCCGCTGGTAGGCCAGCCACCGCTTCGTCGTCCGGGGGTCATCGGGCCCGAACGGCGGCATCATCATCGCGATCGCCGCGTCGAGACCGCCTCGGTCGCCGAAGCGCTCCAGCTGCGGGCCCATCGCGGCGAAGACCTTCTCGGTGAGCCGCTTGGCCGCCTGTCCCGCCGCCCAGCGCTCGGCGGACGGACCGCGGTCGGCGGTCGCCCGCAGCCCCGCGACCATCGGAGCCACCGTCCCCAGGGAGGTGTCCGACACCCGCAGCTCCCAGTAGTCCGGGGAGGGCGGCGGCAGCCGCCAGCCGCTCCACGTGAGCCGGAGCAGGTTCGTGAGGCACCGCGACCTCAGCTCGTCCGCCGACGCCGGCAGGGCCGAGGACGACAGCGAGCCCAGGGCCCACAGCACCCACCCGCAGCCATCCGACTGCGGACCGCGGGGCTCGACGACGACGCGGTTGCCGTCGAGGAGGTAGCGCGCGTCGAAGCCCTCCTTGGGGTCGAAGGGCAGCCCCGCGATGAAGTCGACGATCGCGCGGGCCTCGCCCGAGTGCCCGGTGCGGTCGAGGGCGAGGGCGATGAACGCCCCGTCGCGGGGCCAGAAGTAGTCCCACGAGCCGGCTGCACCCGCCGCGGGCGCCCGCCCGGCGTCGATGCCGCTCATCGCCTGGTGGAGGTCCATGAGGGCCCATCGGCTCATCGACTCCCACTCCGTGCCGGCCCCGGGCACGCTCCCGAGCGCCACCCACTCGCGGGCCGCCCGCACGAGCGACGCGCCCCGCGGGTCACCGTCGCCGATGCGGTACTGCGGCGGTGTCGCGAGCTGCGGCTCGGCCCAGATCCGCTCGGCCGAGGGCCGTGAGCCGCAGGCGACGAGCAGGGTGCAGCACAGCGCCGTCACCAGCACCTGCACCGCACGGCGCACGTCACCACCTCCTCGGTCTGCGGCGAACCTACGCTGCCGGGCGGGCGGTGTCCTGGGAACCGTGGGCGGACGGCATACGAACGGCGTATGCCGTCCGCACCGGCTCACGGTCCGGCCTGCGGGCTACATCTCCTCGTGCGTGTCCGGGTCGCCGCCGAAGAGCCGACCGTCGGAGCGGCCGAGCCCGCTGATGGCCGCCATCTCGTCGTCGGTGAGCGCGAAACCGAAGACGTCGAGGTTCGCCTTCTGGCGCGAGGCGGTGCCGGACTTGGGCAGCGGGATCGCCCCGAGCTGGAGCTGCCACCGGAGGATGACCTGGGCCGGTTCGACGCCATGCGCCGACGCCGCGGCGGCAACCGGGTCGGCGTCGAAGGGGGCCTGGCGCTTGCCCAGCGGGCTCCACGACTCGGTCCGGATGCCGAGGCGCTCGTGCTCGGCGCGCAGCTCCGCCTGGGGGAAGAGCGGGTGCAGCTCGACCTGGTTGACGGCCGGGACGACCCCGGTGTCGTCGATGATCCGGGCGAGGTGGGCGGGGGTGAAGTTCGAGACGCCGACGCTGCGCACGAGCCCGCGCTCGCGGCAGTCGACGAGCGCCCGCCACGCCTCCGTGAAGCGGCCGACCGACGGGTTCGGCCAGTGGATGAGCCCGACGTCGAGGCGCTCGAGCCCCAGCGCCCGAAGGCTCGACTCGACCGACAGGACCGCCTTCTCGTAGGCGTGGTCGCGCCCGGGGATCTTGCTCTGGACGACGAGCTCGTCACGGGTCACGCCCTCGGTGGCGGCGCGACGGATGGCCTCGCCGACCTCCGCCTCGTTCTCGTAGTTGACCGCGGTGTCGAGCAGCCGGTAGCCGTTCGTGATCGCCGACGTGATCGCCGCGACACCCTCGTCACCCCGGAGCGGGTAGGTGCCGAAGCCGATCGCGGGGATCGTCGTGCCGTCGTTGAGCTCGTGCGTCTGGGCGATGTCGGAAGCCATGCGGCCCAACCTACGACGCCCGGACGCCCGGACGGCCGGACGGCAGGGTCAGGAGTCGGGGTTGTCGCTGAGCGGCCGGTCCTTCGTGGCGAGCTCCTCCTTGGCCTTGGCGGCCGCGTGCGCGTGCTCCTCCGCGGTGCGGGCCGCGGACGCCGCGCGGGCATCGGACTCCTGGGCGGCCGGCATACGCCACCGGGCCGTCGTCATGCCCGCCTCGCGGGCGCGCTCGATGGCCTCCACGACGCAGCGCTCGGCGTCCTCGCGGCCGGCCCAGTGGGCGCCCTCGACGGACTTGCCGGGCTCGAGGTCCTTGTAGGTCTCGAAGAAGTGCTGGATCTCCAGGCGGTCGAACTCGCTGATGTGCTCGAGCTCGGTGATGTGCGCCTTGCGCGGGTCGCCGGCCGGGATGCAGAGGATCTTGTCGTCGCCACCGGCCTCGTCGCGCATGTGGAACATGCCGATCGGCCGGGCGCGCACGAGGCAGCCGGGCCAGGTCGGCTCGTCGAGGAGGACGAGCGCGTCGAGCGGGTCGCTGTCCTCACCGAGGGTGTCCTCGACGTAGCCGTAGTCCGACGGGTACGCCATCGAGGTGAACAGCATGCGGTCGAGGCGGATCCGGCCGGTCTCGTGGTCCACCTCGTACTTGTTGCGGTGTCCCTTGGGGATCTCGATGGTGACGTCGAACTCCACGGTGGTGGCCTCTTTCGGATCGGGGAAATGACCTACGCTCGGGGCCAGTGTCCCGCATGCAGCGGCGGGCTCGCGGAAAGGGGTCGGATGCGCCGGGCGGTCGTGGCAGGGGTCGCCTGCCTCCTCGTCGGCGGGTTCGGCTACGGCGCGGCGGACGTCGTGGACCTCGCGCCCGGGATCCTCACCTACGACGGCGCCCCCGTGGATCCCCCGACGCCGCCCGGGTCGCCCTCCGCCACCCCCAGCTGGGCGCCGCTGCCGAGCGCCGCCCCCGCCGCGTCCACCACCCCCGGCACCTCGGCCTCGACGTCCACGGCGCCCCCGCCGACCACCGTCGGGCTCACCGCGGCGCTCGCGCGGTTGGCCGCCGACCCGTGGCTGGGTCCCAGCGTCGGCATCAGCGTCCGCGACGGGCTGACCGGCGAGGAGCTGTATGCCGTGGACCCGGCCACCGCGCGCGCTCCGGCCTCGACTCTCAAGGTGCTCAGCGCCTTCGCCGTCACCGAGCACCTCGACCTCGACGCGCGGATGACGACGAGGGTCGTCACCGGCGACGACCCGACCCAGGTCGTCCTCGTCGCCGGCGGGGACACCCTCCTCGGCGACGGTGCGTCCGACGCCTCGCTCGTGGCCGGCCGGGCGGGCATCGCCACGCTCGCCGACGAGGTCGCGAGGTCCCTCACTGAGCGCGAGGTCGGCCCGGTCACCCTCCGGGTGGACGCGACGTACGCCGCCGGACCCCGCTACCCGACGACGTGGAAGAAGGAGGACGTCGCGGCCGGCTTCACCCAGTCGGTCTCGATGCTCGACCTCGTCTCGCAGCGCGCCGAGGGAGGGCGTGCCGCTCCCGCCGTCCCGGAGGCGGGTGTGGCCAAGGCGCTCGCGACGGCACTGACCGCGCGCGGGCACGCCACCACGGTCCTGCCGCTCACCGGGCAGGGTGCCCCCGCACCCGCCGGCGCCACCGAGCTCGGGGCGGTCGAGTCGGCGACCTACGGCCAGCACCTCGGGGTCGCCCTCGAACGCAGTGACAACGCCCTCACCGAGAACCTCGTCCGTCAGGCCATGGTCGCGGAGGGGCAGCCGGCCGCGGACCCGGGTGGCCCGGCCCGCTTCGTCGTCGCCACCCTGGCCGAGGCGGGCGTGCCGACGGCGGGCCTGCGCCTCCTCGACACCAGCGGGCTCTCACCGGGCCAGACGGTCACCGCCACCGCCCTCGCCGACGTGCTCACCCTCGCGACGACGAACGCCGAGCCGGAGCTGAGGCGGGCCCTGGCCTCCCTCCCCGTCGCCGGGCTGAGCGGCAGCCTCGCCGACCGCTACCGCTCGAAGGAGACCAGGGCCGTGGCCGGCATACCGCGGGCGAAGACCGGGACCCTGAGGGGCATCTCCAGCCTGGCCGGCACCACGGTCGACGCGGACGGGCGCCTGCTCGCCTTCGTCATCCTGGCCGATCGTGTGCCACCCTCGGCAGGAACGCTGGGCGCACGTGCGGCGTTGGATCGCTTCGTGACCGCGCTGACCCTGTGCGGATGCCCCTGAGGAGGAGCGCGTGAGCAACAGCTACGTCGACTGGGAGTTCGCCAAGGTCACGGGCCGGACCCTCGTCCCCGCGGGCCCGGCCGTCTCCGCCGAGGAGGCCGCCGCCGAGGTCGGTGCCATCCGCGAGACGGCCCGCCGCGCCCACGGCCCCGTGGCCGAGACCTCCCGGCTCCAGACCCCCGACGACGCCCCCGAGGCGCTCGTCGTGGACCGCCCCACGTGGATCGCGATGAACGCGGACTCGATGGGCGCGATGCTCGGCCCCGCGTTCGAGCAGATCATGACGAGGCACGGCACGGCGTCCGCCCCGAGCGGCTTCGCCAGCGCGATCGGCGGCAAGGTCACCGGCGCCGAGGCGGGCGCGCTGCTGGCGTTCATGGCGAGCAAGGTGCTCGGCCAGTACGACCTCGCCCCCGGAGGCACCCCGGCGCTGCTGCTCGTCGCGCCCAACCTCGTGCAGGTCCAGCGCGAGCTCGACGTCGACGCCGAGGACTTCCGCGCGTGGGTCTGCATGCACGAGGAGACGCACCGCGTGCAGTTCACCGCCGTGCCGTGGCTGCGCGACCACATGGTCGCCGAGGCCCGCACGCTCGCGACCGAGATGGCGCCGGACCAGGACCGCCTGCACGAGCTCACGTCGTCGTTGCGCGAGAAGCTCCCCGAGCTCCTCAGCAGCGGCTCCGGCGGCATCACCGACCTCGTCATGACGGCCGAGCAGCGGGCCAAGCTCGCCGAGCTCACCGCGGTGATGTCGCTGCTCGAGGGCCACGCCGACGTCGTCATGGACGACGTGGGGCCGGCCCACATCCCGACGGTCGCCGAGATCCGCGCGAAGTTCACCGAGCGCCGCAAGGGCGTCGGCGCGTTCGACAAGCTGCTGCGCCGCCTTCTCGGGCTCGAGGCCAAGATGCGCCAGTACCGCGACGGGGCGGTCTTCGTCCGCGGCGTCCACGACAAGGTCGGCGTCGACGGTTTCAACGCCATCTGGACCTCGGCCGAGACCCTCCCGCGCCCCCTCGAGATCACCGACCCGGCCGCCTGGGTCGCCCGCGTCCACGGCTGACCGGTCATGCCCGGTCCGCACCCCGCGACGGCGAGGATCCGGTATGCCGTCCGCTCGGCTCTCGCGGACCTCCCGG
>NZ_AVPL01000051.1 GCF_000768695.1 Knoellia aerolata DSM 18566 | reverse complement strand
CCCCAACTCGCCAATTCCCCCGTTGGGTACCGGCGTGTCCGTGCCGAACGGGGGAATTGGCGAGATCGGTCCGCTCGTGCTCGTCGCGTGCAGCGGGGGAGGGGACTCGATGGCGCTCGCGGAGGCGGTGGCGCACGAGCAGCGGCACGCCTCGTGGCGGGCCGGTGCGGTGGTCGTGGACCACGCGCTCCAACCCGGGTCCGGCGAGGTCGCCGACCGGGTCGCCGGCTGGCTCGCCGACCTCGGCCTCGACCCGGTCGAGGTGGTCCGGGTGTCGGTGACACCGGACGGCTCGGGGCTGGAGGCGGCCGCGCGTGACTCCCGGTACGCCGCCCTCGCGGACGTGGCCGAGCGGCTCGGGGCGGCCGCGGTCCTCCTCGGCCACACCCTCGACGACCAGGCCGAGCAGGTGCTCCTGGGCCTCGTCCGCGGGTCCGGTGCACGCTCGCTGGCGGGGATGCCGTCCGCACGCGGACTGCTGCGCCGGCCGCTGCTCCGGCTGACCCGGGCCGAGTGCCGCCAGTCGTGCACGGCCGAGGGCGTGCCGTGGTGGGACGACCCGATGAACGAGGACACCGACGTCGCGCGGGTCCGGGCGCGCCGGGCCGTCGCCGACCTCGAGGCCGACCTGGGCCCGGGGGTCGTCGCCGCCCTGGGGCGCACGGCCGACCAGCTCCGCGAGGACGCCGACCACCTCGACGCGCTCGCCGACGAGGCGGTGCGGTCGCTGGGGGCCGGCCCGTGGGGCGTGGAGGACCTCGCCGCCCTGCCCCGCGCCGTCCGCACCCGCGTCTGGAGACGGCTCCTCGTCATCGCCGGTGCGCCGGCCGGGCAGGTGAGCACCCGGCATACGGAGGCCTGTGACGCCCTGCTCACTCGCTGGCACGGGCAGGGTCCCGCCCACGTCCCGGGTGGGGTGCGGGTGCTGCGGCGTGACGGGCGCATCGCCGTGCAGGCGGGCCCGGCGACCGAGGACCGCGCACGATGGTGAGCTACCGGATCACCGAACGCGACCTGACGACCGCGACCTTCGGCGTCTCGGTCCTCAACGAGACGACCCTGTCGCTGCGCGCCCTCTGGCGGCCCGGGGTCTACCCGCACATGGCGCCGTGGCGGCGGGCCATCGAACCTCGGCTCACGCAGGTGGACCTCGAGATGCTCCTGGCGCTGGTGGCGCCCGACTACTCGACGCCCGAGTTCCTCAACCCCCGCCCGGTGGTCTCCATGACCGACTTCGGTGACGAGCTGGCGACGGTGGCCCACACGCCCTCTCGGGTCGTCGACCGGGACCTCGACGACCTGTACCCCTCCGGACGCCCCGCCGCCCTGACCGGGCCGTCGGTCCGGGTGCTCGAGCGCATCGTCGCGGCGCTCGACGACTACTGGCGCACCTGTGTGCGCCCCTGGTGGTCGCCGATGAACGCCAACCTGTGGGGCGACATCACCATGCGTGCGGTCACGAGCACCCGGATCGGCCTGCGACCCATGCTCGAGCAGCTGAGTCCGGCGCTGACGTTCGACGAGCACGAGATACACGCCTGGAACCCGAGCGGACCCCACTTCGACGCCGACGCGCGGGACCGTGGGCTGGTCTTCGTCCCTACCCACTTCACGCCGCACGCGTCCTACCCGTTCAACGCGGATGCCCCGCCCTACATCCTGTACCCGGCCCTGGGGCGGGGCCGCCTCGACCTGCCACCCTCGGCCCCGGAGCGTGCGGCGAAGCTCCTCGGTGCGACCAGGGCCACCCTGCTGACCACGCTGAGCGAGCCGATGTCGAGCACGACGGTCGCGTCCCGTCGCGGGATCAGCGTCTCCGCGGCCAACCAGCAGCTGAGGTGGCTGCGGGACGTCGGTCTGGTGACGACCATCCGGGACGGACGCTCGTTGCTGTACTTCCGGACCTCGGCCGCGGAGGCGGTCATCGGCGACCTCGGTCCGCCGACCTGAGCGCCCCTCCTCGCCCAGGTCGGCGCGAGGGGCGCGGGGCGTACCAAGGCTTCACTGCTGGCCGATCGATGGCGAATCATGAAGCGGAACGCTTCATCGTCCCTGTTCAGACCCCCAAGGTTCCGGACGGCCGCGTGCGGCGTCGGCGGGAACCCGGCTCCCGGGTGTCCACCTCCTCGGCCCGTCCGGTTGACTGGACCCCAACGACGGACCGTCGCCGACACGACAGGGAGAGTGCACCGTGGACGCTGCCCACATGGGGGCCGACCTCGAGCGGGTCCTCATCACCGAGGACGAGATCCATGCCAAGCTCGCCGAGCTCGCCGAGGAGATCGCGGCCGAGTACGCCGGCAAGGACGTGCTGCTCGTCGGCGTCCTCAAGGGAGCGGTCATGGTCATGGCCGACCTCATGCGCGCCCTCCCGATGACGGTGCCGGTCGACTGGATGGCCGTCTCGTCCTACGGCTCGGGCACGAAGAGCTCCGGCGTCGTCCGCATCCTCAAGGACCTCGACGCCGACATCTCCGGCAAGCACGTCCTCATCGTCGAGGACATCGTCGACTCCGGCCTGACCCTCTCGTGGATCAGGGCCAACCTCGAGTCGCGCAACCCCGCGTCGGTCGAGATCGTCACGCTGCTCCGCAAGCCGGAGGCCGCCAAGGTCGAGGTCGACGTCAGGTGGGTCGGCTTCGACATCCCCAACGAGTTCGTCGTGGGCTACGGGCTGGACTACGCGGAGCAGTACCGCGGGCTGCGCCAGGTCGGCACCCTCGCCCCGCACGTCTACAGCTGAGCGGAACACGCGGCATACGCCAGTCGTTGTCCGGTCGGACGCGCCCCGTGCCGCCGCCCTGGTGGCGGGTAGCGTGTACCCCTAGACCTGTGGCGCGTGAGCGTGCACGGATGGGCTCGTCGACCAGGAGGACGTGGGGCCACCCGCCCCATTCACATCTATGAATCCCAGTGCCACCAAGCGCGTGTTCAAGGCCCCGATCTTCTGGGTCCTTGCCGTCATCGCCATCACGGTCGTGATGTTCTCCCTCGGGGGTGATGGTGGCTACGCGACGATCGACACCGCCAGGGCCGAGAAGCTCATCGCCGACAAGAAGGTCGACAAGGCCGAGCTGACGAGCGACAACATCCTGCGGCTCGACCTCAAGTCCGACTCCCCGTTCAGCGACGCCGAGGCCAACATCTCGGGCGCCGACAAGGTGCAGGCGGAGTTCGTCGAGGCGCGCGCCGAGTCGCTCGTCGAGCTCATCAAGGCCAACCCGCCGACCGACGGCTACAACGACAAGCGCGAGACCCAGAACCCGTTCTGGACCCTCTTCATCAGCATCTTCCCGATCCTGCTGCTCGTCGGGCTCTTCTGGTTCATGATGAGCCAGGCGCAGGGCGGTGGCTCGAGGGTCATGCAGTTCGGCAAGTCCAAGGCCAAGCTGCACAGCAAGGACACCCCCAAGGTCACCTTCGACGACGTCGCCGGCGCCGACGAGGCCGTGCAGGAGCTCCACGAGATCAAGGAGTTCCTCGCCGACCCGGCCAAGTTCCTCGCCGTCGGCGCCAAGATCCCCAAGGGCGTCCTCCTCTACGGCCCTCCCGGGACCGGCAAGACCCTGCTCGCGCGCGCCGTCGCCGGTGAGGCCGGGGTGCCGTTCTACTCGATCTCCGGCTCGGACTTCGTCGAGATGTTCGTCGGTGTCGGTGCCTCCCGCGTCCGCGACCTCTTCGAGCAGGCCAAGGCCAACGCCCCCGCCATCGTCTTCGTCGACGAGATCGACGCCGTCGGCCGCCACCGCGGCGCCGGCATGGGCGGCGGTCACGACGAGCGCGAGCAGACGCTCAACCAGCTCCTCGTCGAGATGGACGGCTTCGACGTCAAGACCAACGTCATCCTCATCGCGGCGACCAACCGCCCCGACATCCTCGACCCGGCCCTGCTGCGTCCCGGCCGCTTCGACCGGCAGATCGCCGTCGAGGCCCCCGACATGCTCGGCCGCCACCGCATCCTCGAGGTCCACTCGCAGGGCAAGCCGATGGCCGCCGGCGTCGACCTGCTCGCCGTCGCCCGGCGCACCCCCGGCTTCACCGGTGCCGACCTCGCCAACGTCCTCAACGAGGCCGCCCTGCTGACCGCCCGGTCCGACCAGAAGCTCATCGACGACTCCACCCTCGACGAGGCGATCGACCGCGTCATCGCCGGTCCGCAGAAGAAGACGCGGATCATGTCGGCCAAGGAGCGCAAGATCACCGCGTACCACGAGGGCGGCCACGCGCTCGTCGCCTCGGCGATGAACCACACGGATCCCGTCACCAAGGTGACGATCCTGCCTCGGGGCCGGGCGCTCGGCTACACGATGGTCATGCCGCTCGACGACAAGTACTCGACCAGCCGCAACGAGATCCTCGACCAGCTCGCCTTCGCCCTCGGTGGCCGCGTCGCGGAGGAGATCATCTTCCACGACCCCACCACGGGTGCCGCCAACGACATCGAGAAGGCCACCGCGATGGCCCGCAAGATGGTCACCGAGTACGGCATGAGCGACCGGGTCGGGGCGATCAAGCTCGGCCAGAGCCAGGGTGAGGTCTTCCTCGGACGTGACCTCGGCCACCAGCGCGACTACTCCGAGAAGGTCGCCGGCATCGTCGACGAGGAGGTGCGCGGCCTCATCGAGGCAGCGCACGACGAGGCGTGGCACGTCATCAACGACAACCGCCACATCCTCGACCGGCTCGTCCTCGACCTGCTCGAGAAGGAGACGCTCAACGCGCAGGAGCTCGCCGTCATCTTCGGTGACATCGTCAAGCGCCCGCTGCGCCCGACCTGGCTGTCGAGCGAGAACCGTGGCATCTCCCACGAGCCGCCGGTGCTCACCCCGGCCGAGAAGGCCGCGCTCAACGGCCACGACCCGTCGGGCGCCCCCGCCGGGGCCCACGTCAACGAGGGCGACCCGTCGACGACGGCGGCCATCGAGCGGGCCGCCAGCGACGGCGCGCACCCCGCGGCCGAGGCGGCCGAGAACCCGCCGACCAAGGTGATCGAGGTTCCCGAGGGCCAGCGTGTCGATCCCGACGCCCACTGACGGCGCGTCGGCCGACCCCGACCTGAGCGCCGAGATCGACAGCGTCGCTCCCCGGCAGGTGGACCACGAGCGCGCCCGGGCGGCGGTGCGCGAGTTCCTCCTCGCGATCGGTGAGGACCCCGACCGTGCGGGCCTGCGCGACACCCCGGACCGGGTCGCCCGGGCCGCCACCCAGCTGTTCGGCGGCCTGTCCCAGGACCCGGTCGAGGTCCTGTCGGCGCGCTTCTCGATCGACCATGAAGAGCTCATCATCGTGCGCGACATCGAGATCTACTCGACCTGCGAGCACCATCTCCTGCCGTTCCACGGGGTGGCGCACGTCGGGTACATCCCCGCCCCTGACGGCACCGTCACCGGCCTGTCCAAGCTGGCCCGTCTCGTCGACGTCTTCGCCCGGCGCCCCCAGGTGCAGGAGCGGATCACGACCCAGGTCGCCGACGCGCTCGTCGACCACCTCGGCGTGCAGGGCGTCATCGTCGTCATCGAGGCCGAGCACCTCTGCATGTCCATGCGCGGGGTGCACAAGCCCGGGTCGCGCACCATCACCTCAGCCGTTCGCGGCCAGCTGCGCGACCCCGCCACCCGGGCAGAGGCGATGTCGCTCCTGCTCGGCGGCAAGCGGTGATCTCGCTCGAGGCCGGCCCGCGGCCGCTCGTCATGGGCGTCGTCAACGTCACCCCCGACTCGTTCAGCGACGGCGGCGAGTGGTTCGAGCCCGAGGCGGCGATCGCCCACGGGCGTGCGCTCCTCGCCGCCGGCGCCGACGTCCTCGACATCGGTGGGGAGTCGACGCGGCCCGGCGCCGAGCGCCCGTCGGTCGAGGAGGAGCTGCGCCGCGTCCTGCCCGTCGTGCGCGAGCTCGCCGCCGACGGCGCCGTCGTCTCGATCGACACGATGCGTGCCGCCGTCGCGGCCGCGGCGGTCGAGGCCGGCGCGGCCATCGTCAACGACGTCAGCGGCGGCCTCGCCGACGGCGAGATGGCGGGGCTCGTGGCTGCGGCCGGCACCCCCTTCGTCGTCATGCACTGGCGCGGGCACAGCGCCGACATGCAGTCGCGCGCGGTCTACGACGACGTCGTCGCGGACGTCTGCGCCGACCTCGCCGACCGGGTCGAGGTGCTGCAGGGCCAGGGGATCCGCCGGCAGAACCTCATCGTCGACCCCGGCTTCGGCTTCGCCAAGACGGCCGAGCACAACTGGACGCTGCTGCGGCGGCTCGACGAGGTCATCGCACTCGGCCTCCCCGTCCTCGTCGGAACGTCCCGCAAGACCTTCCTCGGCCGCCTCGGTGTGCCCGAGGGCTCCGAGCCGCGTCCACCCTCCGAGCGCGACCTCTCGACCGCGGTGACGTCGTTCCACGCGGCGCGTCACGGCGCCTGGGCGGTGCGCGTCCACGACGTCGCGTCGACCGTCGGGGCGCTCGACGTCGCCGACGCCCTGCGGGAGTCCCCGTGAGCGACCGGATCACCCTCAAGGGCGTCTCCGCCACCGGCTTCCACGGGGTCCTGGAGTTCGAGAAGCGCGACGGCCAGACCTTCGTCGTCGACGTCGAGATGGAGGTCGACCTCACCCAGGCCGGCACGAGCGACGACCTCGCCGACACCGTCAACTACGCCGAGGTCGCCACCGACGTCGTCGCGCTCGTCGAGGGGGAGTCGCTCGACCTCATCGAGGCGCTCGCCGACCGCATCGCCGCCAAGGTGCTCACCCGGCCCCTGGTCGAGTCCGTCGTCGTCACCGTCCACAAGCCGCAGGCGCCGGTGGGCCACCCCTTCACCGACGTCGCCGTGACGGTGGAGCGGCTGCGTGAGACGCCGGTCGTCATCGCCATCGGCTCCAACATGGGCGAGCCCCTCGAGACCATCCAGAACGCCGTGGGTGCGCTCTGGCTGGCCCTCGACCTCAAGTCGGCCTCGCGCGTCTACGAGACCGCCCCGGTCGGCGGTCCGGCGCAGTCGGCCTACCTCAACGCCGTGGTCGTCGGCACGACGCAGATGTCGCCGCAGCGGCTGCTGCGCACGATGCAGGACATCGAGCTCGAGCACGGCCGGGTCCGCAAGGAGCGGTGGGGCCCGCGCACGCTCGACCTCGACCTCATCCAGTACGGCGACCCGGTCTTCGACACCGACGTCCGCCTCTCGACCGAGGCGCTGACCCTGCCCCACCCGCGAGCGCACGAACGGGCCTTCGTCCTCGCCCCCTGGGCCGACGCCGACGCCGAGGCCACCCTGCGCGTCGACGGTCAGCCTCGGCGGGTCTCGGAGCTGCTCGCCGAGGTCGGGCGCGAGGGTGTGACCCTCGGGCCGGACGTCGACCTCATGGAGGACGGGTGGTGACACGCCGGGGCGTCGGTCCCGCTGTCGCGCTGCTCGTGGCGCTCGTGGTCGGAGGGGCATCGTGGCTGCTCTGGCAGCTCACCACCGGTCAGGGCGAGCTCGTCCCGCGCCCGTCCTGGCTCGCGGCCCTGATGCTCGTGGCCATGGCGGCCTTCGTCGTGGGCTTCGCGTGGCCCGTGCGGGCCTACCTCGACGGTCGCTCGGGCCGACGTCTCGACCCGCTGCGTGCGGCTCGCGTCGTTGTGCTCGCGCAGGCGGCGACCCTCACCGGCGCTGCCGCCGTCGGGTGGTATGCCGGTCAGCTGGCCGTCGTCGCCGGCGGCCTCTCGCTCGTGGCCAACCAGGACCGGGTGTGGCGGCTGGCCGTGCTCGTCGGCGCGGCCGGCGTGCTCGCGCTCGCCGGGTTCGTCGCCCAGCACTGGTGCCGCGTGGACCCCCGGAAGAACGACGAGGACTGACGAGCGGTTCCGGCTCGCGAGCCGGTTCAGCGTTCCCGAGCCGGACCGATCCGGCTCGGGACGGCATACCCGGCTCGCGAGCCGTCAGGCCAGGGAGGCCCAGACCACCCAGTTGCCCTCGTAGTGGCCGCCCTTGACGGGCGTGGTCGGGTCGCAGGTGATGAGGCGCAGGACGGGCTGGGGGTTGTCGGCGTCCCAGATCGAGTCGTCACGGGGGACGGCCTTCTTGGACAGCGCCTGCGACCTCGTCGCCGCGAAGGTGACCGACTGTCCGGAGCTGTAGACCACGGTGATGCGGTCGCCGGGCCGCACCTTGGTGAGGTGCCCGAAGGTGTCGAGCCTCACCGACGGCGAGCGGCGGTTGATGTGACCCGCGAGGATCGAGGCGCCGGGCCAGCCCGGCTTGGCCCAGCCCGTCTCGGCGTACCAGCCGGCGACACCGAACGGCGGGGCGAGCACGCCGTCGGCGTCCAGGCGGTCGGGGACGAGCGTGGCGTCGACGAGGACCCTGCCGGAGGTGCTCACGACGACGACCCGCTTCGGCTCCCCCTTCGGCCTGACCGTGGACGGGCCGAAGGTGGGGGGTGTGGCCGGTGACGGGCGGGTGCGGGACGGGCTCGGGGACGACGTCGGAGTGGGGGTGCTGGGCGTCGTCGACGGGGTCGGCGTGGGCGTGGGGGTGGGGGTGGTGGTGGAGGCGGAGGGGCTCGCGGCTGGGGCCCGACCCCCCGCCGACTCTGGTGAGTCGGCGCGTGCGGTCAGGCCCCAGACGAGCAGTGCGATGCCGGCGACGAGCGCCACCACCGCGGCGAGCGTGCGGCGCCGGTCAGTGGCGAGGGGCACGACGGCGGAGGCGCGAGGCGGCTCCGACCACGAGGATCGAGCCCAGGCCCAGCGATGCGACGGGCAGCCAGGCCGGCGACGTCGGCTGCGCCGCGTCGGTCTGGACGACGTCCGGACGGACGGGACCGGGGGCGGTCGGGGTCGGGGTCGGGGTCGGAGCGGCGGCGGCCACGACCTGGTCGATCGTCAGGTCCTGGTCCTCGTCGGGGGTGCACGTGAGACCGGCGAAGAGGATGCTCTCCTCGTCCTCCACCGCGATGAAGAGCTCGACCTCACCGGCGACGTAGGTGAAGGTTCCGGGGGCGTTGACCCGGAAGTCCTCGGCGAAGCCGTCCTCGGTCGAGAGCGTGAGAGGGCCGGACTCCGGGATGCTCACGGTGTCGAAGTAGAACTCGGTGTCGCGCTCCAGCCCGGTCTCCTCGATGCCGGCGAACAGCATGGCGCCGGCCTCGCCCTCGGTGATCCCCAGCGCGCGCAGCTCGGCGCCGATCTCCGGGGAGAGGGTGAAGCTGGCGGCCACGGGCTCGAGCTCCACCGTCGAACCCGCCCTGGCGGTGGCCCCGTCCTCGATCGCGGAGTCGAAGGTGGCCGTCGCCTCGAGACCCGGGATCTCGACGAGTCCGGGGATCTCCGCCTCGAGCTCGGCGAGCGGGACGTCGCCCTCCTTCGCCGACTCCAGCAGGGCCCGGTCGTCGGCGTCGAGGTCGTCGACCTCGACGCCGTCCTCGAAGGAGAACAGGGTGCAGGTGTAGGCCAGCTCGGCGCTCGCCGCGTGTGCGGGACCGACGGCGACGACGCCGAGACCGGTGAGGGCGGCCGTCGCTGCGGTGACGGCAACGCGGCGCAGGGTGGGTGCGGGCATGGCTGATCCTTCGTCAAAGGTACGTGGTGCCGCCGAGGGTAGCCGCTCGTGGCTCCCCGTGACAGGGGTTCGGCGAATCCGTCCCCACGGGCCGTGACCTGCGCAGATGGCTGCCTGCGTCCGCAAAGGTGGCGGGTTTCCCGACCAGGGTTGCGGACGCAGCGGTCGGCGGTGGGCTACTTGTCGACGTCGCCGACGACGAAGAACGTCGAGCCGAGGATCGCGACCATGTCGGAGACCAGCGCCCCGGGCAGCAGCTCGGTGAGGACCTGCACGTTGTTGAACGACGCCGACCGCAGCTTGAGCCGCCACGGCGTCTTCTCGCCGCGGGAGACGAGGTAGTAGCCGTTGAACCCGAGCGGGTTCTCGGTGGCGACGTAGGTCTCGCCCTCCGGGACCTTGAGCACCTTGGGCAGGCGCTGGTTCACCGGGCCGGCCGCCAGCGTGCCGAGCACGGACAGGCAGTGCTCGACGAGGTCGAGGCTGACGTGCACCTGCTCGAGCAGCACCTCGAGGCGCGAGAGGCAGTCGCCCGCGGTGCGGGTCACGACCCGGCCGGGGCCGTCCGCGGCGAACAACGCGGCATACGCGAGGTAGGGCTGGTCGCGGCGGAGGTCGACGTCGACACCGGAGGCTCGGGCGATCGGGCCGGAGACGCCGAAGGCGTGGACCGTCGCGGCGTCGAGGACGCCGACACCGCGGGTGCGCGCATGGAGGATCTCGTTGCCGACGAGCATCGACTCCAGGTCGGGCAGCCGCCCGCGGACGGCCTGCACGGCGTGGTCGACCCGGCCGAGCCACCCGGCGGGCACGTCCTCCTTGAGGCCGCCGACCCGGTTGAACATGTAGTGCATCCGGCCGCCCGAGGCCTCCTCCATGACGGCCTGGAGCTCCTCGCGCTCGCGGAACGCGTAGAAGACCGGGGTGATCGCGCCCAGCTCCAACGGGTACGAGCCGAGGAACATCAGGTGGTTGAGCACCCGGTTGAGCTCGGCGAGCATCGTCCGCAGCCAGACCGCGCGCTCGGGCACCTCCATGCCGAGCATCTGCTCGACGGCGAGGACGACGCCGAGCTCGTTGCTGAACGCCGACAGCCAGTCGTGACGGTTGGCGAGGACGATGATCTGGCGGTAGTCGCGAACCTCGAAGAGCTTCTCCGCGCCTCGGTGCATGTAGCCGATGATCGGCTCGGCCCGGATGATGCGCTCGCCGTCGAGGGTGAGGCGCAGGCGGAGCACGCCGTGGGTGGCGGGGTGCTGCGGCCCGATGTTGAGGACCATGTCGGCCGTCGCGAGCCCGCCGGCGCCGACGGCGACCGTGGTCGTCCGCGGTGTCGACTCAGGCATGGCCCCGAGTATGCCGCGTCATCGCCCAGTGGAACCCGCCGAGCCCGCGCGGGTCGGTGAGGGCGGCGATGCTCGACGAGCGGCCGAGCGCCCGGACGTAGCCGAGCGGGTCCGACGTGGCGGTCGCGTGGTCGGGGGTCGTGGCCGCGACGCCGAGCCGGTGGAGCAGCTCGCGCTGGGTGAGGACCTCGTCGGCGCCGAGGCTGTCCGTCGCGACGTGGGCGGTGAGGTCGCGCTGCCCGTCCGGCACCGGGTCGGCCACCCGACCCTCCCGGTAGGCCGTGAGGCTCCCGTGGGCGGGTCGCGTGGTCCTCGTGTGGCCGTAGTCGACGGCGACGGTGAGACCGGAGGAGCTGCGGGAGACGAGCTCGCGCCAGGCGAGGTCCCGGCTGAGGCCGACCTCGACGCGCGCACCCGGCTCGGTCGCAGGCCACCACCCGTCCGCCCAGGCGCGCTCGGCCCCCGCGAGCTCGTCGCCGAGGCCCTCGTCGCCGCGTGCGTCGACGAGGACCTCGCGCAGCACGCCGGTCTCGTCCACCTCCGCGACGGTGCACGGCACGACGTCGAGCCACTCGTGAGCGATGACCAGCGCGTCGAGGTCGCACAGCTCGTCCGGCAGCGCCGCGCCGCCGGGGGAACGGACCCACTCGACGGCTCGCGGGAGGCCAGCCGGCCGCTCGACCACGTCCACCCCGACGAGCGAGAGGTCCGGGCGCTGGTCGTGGAGGTGGGCGAGCAGCTCGCCGCGGCCGCACGCGAGGTCGACCACACGGCATACGCCGCTGTCGTCGGCGAGGCGCGCGACGACCTCGGCGAGCACCGCACCCAGGTCACCGTGCGCCGACGTCGTGAAGTGCCCGGCGGGGCCCTCCGCGCGGCGGTAGAACCCGTCCAACCCGTAGAGCGCCTCCCCC
This sequence comes from Knoellia aerolata DSM 18566, assembly GCF_000768695.1. Classification (GTDB taxonomy): domain Bacteria; phylum Actinomycetota; class Actinomycetes; order Actinomycetales; family Dermatophilaceae; genus Knoellia; species Knoellia aerolata. The sequence goes on along the minus strand of NZ_AVPL01000051.1, from coordinate 15,159 downwards.
CACACCTCGCGCCACGGCCTCATCACGCCCACATCCTGCCTCGTCTGCCGGACGGCGACGCGCATACGTCTGCAGGCACACAAGGCTTAGGTTGGGCGGCATGGACCACCCGGCTCGGCTCTCGATCGGCGTCATCGGTGCCGGTCGCGTCGGTGCGGTGCTCGGCGCCGCACTCGCGCGCGCCGGCCACCACGTCCAGGCCGCGTATGCCGTGAGCGACGAGAGCCGGGACCGTGCGGCCGCGCTCCTGCCCGGGGTTCCGCTCAAGGACGTGCCCGACGTCATCGACGGCGCCGACCTGGTGCTGCTCGCCGTGCCGGACGACGCGCTCGCCGAGCTCGTCCGCGGCCTCGCCGCCACCGACGCGTGGCAGGCGGGCCAGATCGTCGTGCATACCTCGGGGCGGCACGGCACGGCCATCCTGCGGCCGGCGATGGCCGCGCACATCCTCCCCCTGGCGATCCACCCGGCGATGACGTTCACGGGGACCGCCCTCGACCTGGGCCGGCTCGAGGAGTGCGCGTTCGGCATCACCGGCCCCGACGCGCTGCGCCCCATGGCCGAGGCGCTCGTGGTCGAGATGGGTGGCGACCCGGTCTGGGTCGCCGAGGACCAGCGCAGCGCCTACCACGCCGCGCTCGCCCACGGATCGAACCACCTCGTCACCCTCGTCGCCGAGGCGATGGAGGTGCTGCGGGCCGCGGGTGTCGACGACCCGCGGGCCGTTTTGGGGCCGCTCGCCCGGGCGGCGCTCGACAACGCCCTGCGGCTGGGTGACGCGGCGCTCACCGGTCCCGTGGCCCGCGGCGATGTGGGTACCGTTGGCACGCACCTCCGCGAGCTGGACCGGATCTCCCCGGAGATCCGCACGACCTACGTCGCCATGGCCCGGGCCACCGCGGTGCGTGCACTCGAGAGCGGACGGCTCCAGCCGTCGGCCGCCGAGCCGCTGCTCGACATCCTCGCCGACCAGGAGCCCTCCTCGTGACCGAAGCCCCGACGACGACCCCGACGACGACCCCGCTCGTCGTGAACACCCGCGCCGAGCTGCGCGACGCGCGCGCGGCCCTCGACGGTGAGGACGTCGCCGTCGTCATGACGATGGGGGCCCTGCACGAGGGCCACGCGCAGCTCATCCGCGAGGCGCGGCTGGCGGCCGAGCACGTCATCGTGACGATCTTCCTCAACCCGCTGCAGTTCGGTCCCAAGGAGGACCTGTCCCGCTACCCGCGCACGTTCGACGACGACATGAAGATCGCGTCCGACGCGGGTGTCGACATCGTCTTCGCGCCGACGCCCGACGTCGTCTACCCCGACGGCGACCCGGGCGTGCGCGTGTCCGCCGGGCCGCTCGGTGACGTCCTCGAGGGCAAGTCGCGGCCGGGCCACTTCGACGGCATGCTCACGGTCGTCGGCAAGCTGCTCCACCTCACGGGTGCCCGCCGGGCGTTCTTCGGACAGAAGGACGCCCAGCAGCTGCTCCTCATCCGGCGCATGGTCCGCGACCTCGACTTCCCCGTCGACGTCGTCTCCGTCCCGACGGTGCGTGAGAGCGACGGCCTCGCCCTGAGCAGCCGCAACACCTACCTCACCGCGTCCGACCGCGAGGTGGCCCTCTGCCTCAACCGCGCGCTCGCCGCGGGAGCCGACCAGGCGGCATACGGACCGTCGGCCATCCGGCGTGCGGCCCGTGACGTCGTCGTCGAGGAGCCGCTGGCCCTCGTCGACTACCTCGTCCTCGTCCACCCGAGCACCCTCCAGGACGTGCCCGAGTGGTACCGCGGCGAGGCGCTGCTCGCCGTCGCCGCCCGCGTCGGCACGACCCGGCTCATCGACAACACCCCGGTCCTCGTCGGGCCGGGTGGCGGGCGGCTCGACGTCTTCTCGCAGCCCGACGCCGACAGCACGACCGCCCGCCCGGCCACGTAACCGAGGAGCCCCGCGATGTACCGCTACATGCTGCACAGCAAGATCCACCGCGCGACCGTGACGCAGGCCGACCTGCACTACGTCGGCTCGCTCACCATCGACATGGACCTCATGGAGGCGGCGGACCTCCTGCCCGGCCAGCAGGTGGACGTCGTCGACGTCGACAACGGCAACCGGCTCACGACCTACGCCATCGAGGGCGAGCGCGGCACCGGCATCCTCTGCATCAACGGCGCCGCCGCCCGGCTCATCTCGCCCGGGGACACGGTGATCATCATCGCCTACGCCTCGATGACCGACGAGGACGCGCGCCGCCACGACCCGCACGTCGTCTTCGTCGACCGGGACAACAGGATCGTCGAGGTCGGCGACGACGGCGGGGACGTGCCCGAGGGCTACGGGCTCATGACCTCGGCCGTGACGAAGCGCTCGCACGGGTGAGTTCGGGCCCCGCCAACCCCCACGGCTCCCGTATGCCGTCCGCCCCCGACCGCGTCCACCTGCCGCGCGCGCTCAGCGCCCCCGCGCCCGGATGGACGACCTCTGCGGACGTCATCGTCGTGGGGTCGGGCATCGCCGGGCTGACCTGCGCGCTGCGCCTGCGCGAGCAGGTCGACCGGGTGCTGCTCGTCACCAAGACGGTGCTCGACGAGGGGTCGACGGCGTGGGCGCAGGGGGGGATCGCCGCGGCGCTGCACCCCGAGGACTCCCCGGCCGAGCACCTTGAGGACACCCTCGTCGCCGGCGTCGGACTCTGCGACCGCGAGGCCGTCGAGGCGCTCGTCACCGAGGGCCCGCCGCGTGTCCACGAGCTCGTCGCCCTGGGCGCCGAGTTCGACCTCGACGCCGAGGGCGAGATCAAGCTGACCCGCGAGGGTGGTCACCACCGCGACCGCATCGCCCACGCCGGCGGGGACGCCACGGGGCGCGAGATCTCCCGGGCCCTCATCGCTGCGCTCCACCGCGTCATCGACGACCCGGGCATCGAGGTCGTCGAGCACGCCCTCGTCGTCGACCTGCTCCAGAACGATGCCGCCGCCGGGTCACCGGTGAGTGGGGTGACTCTCCACGTCATCGGGGAGGGGCAGCTCGACGGGGTGGGCGCGGCCTACGCCCGCGCCGTCGTCCTCGCGACCGGGGGGCTCGGCCAGATCTACACGTCGACGACGAACCCGCCCGTCGCCACCGGTGACGGGATGGCCGCGGCCCTGCGCGCGGGGGCGCGGATCACCGACCTCGAGTTCATCCAGTTCCACCCGACGGTGCTCTTCCTCGGTGAGGGGTCCACCGGACAGCAGCCGCTCATCTCGGAGGCGGTGCGCGGCGAGGGGGCCTTCCTCGTGGACGCGGACGGGCGCCGGATCATGGAGGGGCGCCACCCGCTCGAGGACCTCGCCCCGCGCGACGTCGTGGCGCGGGCGATCCTCGAGACGATGCGCGAGCAGGCCACCGACCACGTGTTCCTCGACGCGCGCCACCTCGGCGGCGACTTCCTCGCGACCCGCTTCCCCTCGATCGTCGCGAGCTGTCGCTCGCTCGGCTTCGACCCGGCGCGCGACCTGATCCCGGTCGCGCCCGCGCAGCACTACGCGTCGGGCGGCGTCGAGACCGACCTGCGCGGCAGGTCGTCGCTGCCGGGGCTGTATGCCTGCGGCGAGTGCTCGTGCACCGGCGTCCACGGCGCCAACCGGCTCGCGTCGAACAGCCTGCTCGAAGGGCTCGTCTTCGCCAGCCGCATCGCCGCTGACATCCCCGCGCGCATCGCGGCGGGCGAGCTGCCCGAGGTCGGGATCCCGTCGTCGCCGACCCGCGCGGGCGACACCTCTCCCGGGGCGCTGCTCGACCACTCGCAACGGCTCACCGTCCAGCGGGCGATGACGCTCGGATCCGGGCCGGTGCGCTCGGCGACGTCGGGGGCGGCCACCGCGACGGCCCTCGCCGACCTCGCCTCGCTGCCTCCCTCCACGGCCGAGCCGGGCCCGAAGTCGTGGGAGACGACCAACCTCCTGCACCTCGGCCTGGTGCTGACCGAGCTCGCACGCCGACGCGAGGAGACGCGCGGCGGCCACGTCCGCAGCGACTTCCCCGACCGCGACGACGCCCGGTGGCTCGTGCGCCAGAGCGTCACCGTCGCCCCCGACCGATCCCTCACCGTGACCGAACGGACCATGCCGTGACTCGCCCTCCCCAGGACCTCTCCTTCCCCGTCGCCGACGCGCGCCGCGTCGTGGTGGGCGCCCTCGACGAGGACCTCGGCGGTCCGGACGGCGTCGACGTCACGACGACCGCGACGATCCCGGAGTCGCAGCTGACCCGGGCCGCGGTCGTCGCCCGCGAGGACGGCGTCGTCGCCGGAGTGGCCGTCATCGCGCTCACCCTCGACGAGGTGGCCCGCCGACTCGGTGCCGGGCCCGTCGAGGTGGACGTCAGGGTCGCCGACGGTGACCGCGTCGCCCGCGGTGACGTCGTGGCCGAGCTGTCCGGGTCGACCCGGGTCACGCTCGTCGCCGAACGAACGCTCCTCAACGTCATCAGCCGGGTGTCCGGGGTCGCGACCCACACCCGGAGGTGGGCCGACGTCCTCGAGGGCTCCGGCGCCACCGTGCTCGACACCCGCAAGACGACGCCCGGGCTGCGCGCCCTCGAGAAGTTCGCGGTCCGGGCCGGGGGAGGCACCAACAAGCGGATGGGCCTGCACGACGTGGCCATGATCAAGGACAACCACAAGCTGGCCGCGGGAGGCCTCGGCGCGGCATACGCCGCCGTGCGCGAGCAGTTCCCGCAGGTGCCGGTGCAGGTCGAGGTGACCACGACGGCCGAGGCGCTCGAGTCGGTCGCCGCCGGGGCGCGGTTCCTCTTGTGCGACAACATGTCCACGACGCTGCTGCGCGAGACGGTCGACGCCGTGCGGGCCACCGGGGAGGACGTCGAGATCGAGGCGACCGGCGGCTTGACGCTCGACGTCGCCGCCGACTACGCCGCGACCGGGGTCGACTACCTCAGCGTCGGCGCCCTGACCCACTCCTCGCCGATCCTCGACCTCGCCCTCGACCTCCGCCACTGACCGACTGATTGCGCATTCCGGACACACCGCGCGACCGTCACGTCGAGCGCGACGGTCCGGAATGCGCAATCAGTCGGAGGGCCGGCGGAGGGGTCAGCGGCCCTTGCGGAGGGCGGGGGTGCCGGCGGCGACGGTGGCGGGGTGGACGAAGAGCGGCAGCAGCCGACGGGAGGCAGGGGTGCGCAGCGCCTTGACCGCGGCGAGGTGGGCCTCGCACCGCAGGACGAGCTCGAGGTAGGCCGGCTCACCCATGAGCTCGACGAGCTCGGCGCGGTTGCTGCGGTAGACCGGCTCGGCGCCGACGTGGGCGTCGGGGTTGCCGGAGCAGTACCAGTCGAGCTCGTGCCCGCCCGGTCCCCAGCCCCGACGGTCGTACTCGCCGATCGACACCTCGAGGTAGCTCGTCTCGTCGGTCTGCTCGACCGTGCGGAAGGTCCGGCGGATCGGCAGCTGCCAGCAGACGTCCGGCTTCTGCGTGTGGGGGGGCTCGCCGGTGAGCACGGCGTGCTGGTGCAGCGCGCACCCGGCGCCGGCGGGGAAGCCCGGGCGGTTGAGGAAGATGCAGGCGCCGTCGACGACCTTGGTCTTGCGGGCGCCGTCCTCCTCCTCGGTCCACGCCGAGACCTTGGTCGGGTTCTTGCGGTCGGGCCGCAGCTGCCACTCGTCCTCGCCCAGTTCCTTGACGACGGCCGCCACGCGGGCCAGGTCGTCGTCGTCGGAGAAGTGGGCGCCGAGGGTGCAGCAGCCGTCGTCGGGGCGATCGGCGTAGATGCCCTCGCACCCCGAGCCGAAGATGCACGTCCAGCGTGAGGTCAGCCAGGTGAGGTCGCACCGGAACCGTTGCGCGGCATCGGCGGGGTCAGGGAACTCGACCCAGGTCCGGGTGATGTCCAACGGGGTCTCGGCCACCGGGTCACCCTATGCCGCTGCTGCCGACTACCGTGGACCCATGCGGCTCGGGGTGATCGACGTGGGTTCGAACACCGTGCACCTCCTCGTCGTGGACGCCCACACCGGGGCGCAGCCGCTGCCCGCGAGCTCCCACAAGCGCGAGCTCCGGCTCTCGGAGCACGTCACCGACTCGGGCGCGATCGCGGACTCGGGCCGTGACCAGCTGTGCACGTTCGTCTTGGAGTGCCTGTCCGTCGCCGAGGACCAGGGCGTCGAGGACCTCATGGGGTTCGTCACGAGCGCCATCCGCGAGGCCCCCAACGGCGACGCCGTCCTCGCCGAGGTCAAGGACCGCACCGGAGTGGTGCTCGAGACCCTGCCGGGGGCGGACGAGGCCCGGCTGACGTTCCTCGCGGCCCGGCGGTGGCTGGGCTGGTCGGCCGGCACCCTGCTCGTCGCCGACGTCGGCGGCGGCTCACTCGAGATCGCCCAGGGCATGGACGAGGACCCCGACGTCGCGATCTCGCTCCCCCTCGGCGCCGGTCGGGTGACGCGTGACCTCCTCGAGGGCGACCCTCCCGGGGTCGCGGCGGTCCGCGCCGCCCGCAAGCACGTCCGGGCCACCATCGCCCGGGAGCTGCGGCCGCTCGCGAGGGCCGCGACGCCCGACCGCGTCGTCGGGACGTCGAAGACGATGCGTTCGCTCGCCCGCGTCACCGGCGCGGCACCCAGCTCCGAGGGCATGTATGCCGTCCGCTTCCTCGAGCGCGCCGCTCTCGACGCCGTCCTGCCCGAGATCGCTGCGATGACGGCCGCCCAGCGCACCGCGCTGCCCGGTGTCTCGGCCTCCCGGGCCGGTCAGCTGCTCGCCGGCGGGATCGTCGTCTCGGCCACGATGGACCTCCTCGGGGTGGACCGGCTCGAGATCTGCCCCTGGGCCCTGCGCGAGGGGATCATCCTGCGCAGGCTCGACGGAATGCACTGATGCCGCACGGTGACGCCGTGGCCGTCCCCGACATTCCGGTCGCCCTCTCCACGGCCTCGGTCTACCCCGAGAACTGCGCAGCGGCGTTCCAGTACGCCGACCGCATGGGCTACGACGCCGTCGAGGTCATGGTGTGGACCGACCCGGTGACCCAGGAGGCCGGCGCGCTGCGAGCGCTCTCCGAGCTGCACGGCATACCCATCGTGTCGATCCACGCGCCCACGCTGCTCATCAGCCAGCGGATCTTCGGCGTCGAGCCGTGGGGCAAGGTCGACCGGTCGCTCGACCTCGCGCACGAGGTGGGCGCGAGCACCGTCGTGCTCCACCCGCCGTTCCGGTGGCAGAAGGAGTACGCGCGCGACTTCACCGACGGCATCGCGACGCGCGAGCACGACTCGGGCATCACGATCGCCGTGGAGAACATGTACCCGTGGCGCGTCGGCAACCGGGTCATCGAGGCCTACCTGCCGCACTGGGACCCGGTGCCGCAGCCCTACGACCACGTCACGCTCGACCTGTCGCACACCGCGACCGCGGGATCGGACGCGCTGGAGATGGTGTCCGCACTCGGGCCGCGGCTCACACACCTCCACCTCGCCGACGGCGTGGGCTCGATGAAGGACGAGCACCTCGTCCCGGGTCGCGGCCTCCAGCCGTGCGCCGAGGTGCTGGACGCGCTGGTGCTGGGCGGGTTCGCGGGGTCGGTGGTCGTCGAGATCTCGACCCGGCGGATGACCGCGGAGCAGCGCGAGATGGCGCTCGTCGAGTCGCTGGCGTTCTGCCGGCTGCATCTGGCCTCGGCGCTGGAGGTCGAGGAGGACGCCTGACCCCCCGGGGCCGCACCCCCGACTTATTGCGCATTCCGACCCAGCGCGCCGGACTGATTGCGCGTTGTGGTCAGGGCGCCGACCGTGCTGCGCAATCAGTCGCCGCGCGGGGGACGGAATGCGCAATCAGTCGCCCCGCCTGGGACGGAATGCGCAATAAGTCGGGGTGGGAGGGGATGGGGCGGGTCTAGGTTCGTCCCATGGCGAAGGTTGCGGACGCGATCGTCGTGGACCACCTCCGCGTGGTCCGAGGCGACCGCGTCGTGCTCGCGGACCTCGGCGTCCACGTCCCCACCGGCGAGGTCGTGGGACTGCTCGGCCCCAGCGGGGGCGGCAAGTCCACCCTCATGCGGGCGATCGTCGGCGTGCAGCGGGTCGAGTCGGGGCAGGTCACCGTCCTCGGCGAGCCCGCCGGGTCACCCGGCCTCCGTCGCCGGGTCGGCTACGTCACCCAGTCGCCCAGCGTCTACGCCGACCTGTCCGTGCGCCACAACCTCGCCTACTTCGCCACCGTCCTCGGCGCCGACCGGGGCGCCGTCGACCGGGCCATCGAGTCGGTCGACCTCACGAGCCACGCCGACGCCCGCGTCGGGCGCCTGTCGGGCGGCCAGCAGTCGCGGGTCTCGCTCGCCGCGGCGCTCGTCGGCGACCCCGAGGTCCTCGTCCTCGACGAGCCGACCGTCGGGCTCGACCCGGTGCTCCGCCGCGACCTCTGGGGCCTCTTCCGGCGCCTCGCCCACGAGGAGGGCCGCACGCTGCTCGTGTCGAGCCACGTCATGGACGAGGCGACGCGGTGCGACCGGCTGCTCCTGCTGCGCGAGGGCGAGATCCTCAGCGACTCCACCCTCCCCGAGCTGCTCACCCGCACCGGGGCCGCCGACGCCGAGCACGCCTTCCTCAGCCTCGTGGACGACGCGGCACGCTGGGGCGGTGGGCGGCCGTGAACCTCCGCCTGACCCTCGCCACCGCCACGCGCATCCTGCGCCAGCTGCGCGCCGACCACCGCACCATCGCGATGATGCTCGTCGTCCCGTGCGTCCTCCTCGGACTGCTCGCCTGGATCTTCGACGGCACGCCCGTCTTCGACCGGATCGGGGCGGCCCTGCTCGGCGTCTTCCCGTTCGTCGTGATGTTCATCGTCACGAGCGTGGCGACCCTGCGGGAGCGCACGTCGGGCACCCTCGAGCGACTCCTCGCGACGCCGCTGGGCAAGGGCGACTTCATGCTCGGCTACGCGATGGCGTTCGGCTTCATGGCGATCGTGCAGGCGCTCGTCGCCACCGCCTTCGCCGTCTGGGTCTGCGACCTCGACGTGGCGGGGCCCACGTGGCTGCTCGTCGTGGTCGCCCTCGGCGACGCGCTGCTCGGCACTGCGCTGGGGCTGTTCGTCAGCGGGTTCGCGTCGACCGAGTTCCAAGCGGTGCAGTTCATGCCGGCCCTCGTCCTCCCGCAGTTCCTCCTGTGCGGTCTGCTCGTCCCCCGCGACCGGCTGCCGTCCGTGCTCTCGGCCGTCTCGGACTGGCTTCCCCTGTCGTATGCCGTGGACGCGATGGGCACCATCGCTGCGGTCCCGGAGCCGCTGGGCGAGGTCTCGCGCGACCTCGCGGTGATCGTCGGCGCCATCGTCGTCGCCCTCGGGCTGGGCAGCCTCACCCTGCGCCGGCGCACGCCCTGAGCGCGCGGTGCGCCCGCGGCATACGTCGTCCGGGGAGCGGATAGCCTGACGGGCGTGGATGCCTCAGACCTCCTTCGCGGAACCCTCCTGCACCTGTCCGACTCGTCGATGGTCCGCACGACCATCGAGAAGGCGCCGGTGAGCCGGGCCGTCGTCCAGCGCTACGTGCCGGGCACGGGGGTCGCCGACGCCGTCGAGGCGTCCGCGCGGCTGCGCGCCACGAACCGCATGGTGACGATCGACTACCTCGGCGAGGACACCCTCGACGCCGGACAGGCCGCCCACACCGTCGACACCTACGTCGGCCTGCTGCGTGCCCTCAAGGCCCGCGACCTCTCGCAGTTCGGCGCCGCCGAGGTGAGCGTCAAGCTCAGCGCCGTCGGCCAGTCGCTGCCGCAGGACGGCGAGCGGATCGCCCTCGACAACGCCCGGACCATCTGCGAGGCGGCCGAGGACGCCGGCACGACCGTGACGCTCGACATGGAGGACCACACGACGACGGACTCGACGCTGTCGATCCTCGCCGAGCTCCGCAAGGACTTCCCGGAGACCGGGGCGGTGCTCCAGTCCTACCTGCACCGCACGGAGTCCGACTGCCGCGACCTCGCGACCGCGGGCAGCCGGGTCCGCCTCTGCAAGGGCGCCTACAAGGAGCCCGCCTCGGTCGCGTACCAGGACGCCGAGGACGTCGACCTGTCCTACGTCCGCTGCCTCAAGGTCCTCATGGCCGGCGAGGGCTACCCGATGGTCGCGAGCCACGACCCGCGCCTCATCGACATCGCCCGGGCCCTCGCGAGCCGTCAGGGCCGCGACCCCGACTCGTACGAGTTCCAGATGCTCTACGGCATCCGCCCGGACGAGCAGACGCGGATCGCCGACCGCGGGCACCAGATGCGCGTCTACGTGCCGTTCGGCGAGCAGTGGTACGGCTACCTCATGCGCCGGATGGCCGAGCGCCCCGCCAACCTCACGTTCTTCCTGCGCAGCCTCGTGTCCAAGGGCTGAGCCGACCTCCCGGGCGCGCGGCACCCCGCAGGATCCCGGCCGCCGGGCCGTGACACCACGTCACCGTCCCACGCGCCGGGCCATAGGCTCCAGCCATGGGAATGGTTGCGATCTTCGGCGCTGGTGTCATGGGCGAGACCTTGCTCTCGGGGCTGCTGCGAGCCGGCCGACCGCCCGGCGACCTCCTCATCACCGAGCGCCGGGCCGACCGCGCCGCCGAGCTCACCGAGAAGTACGGCGTGCGCGCCGTGGGCAACGTCGAGGCGGCCACCGAGGCCGACACGCTCGTGCTCGTCGTCAAGCCCCAGGACATGGCCGCCCTCCTCGACGAGATCAGCCCGCACGTCGCCGACGGCAACCTCGTCGTCAGCCTCGCCGCCGGCATCACCACCGAGTTCCTCGAGAGCCGCCTGGCCGAGGGGCGCTCGGTCGTCCGGGTCATGCCCAACACCCCGGCCCTCGTGGACGAGGGCATGGCCGCCGTGAGCGCGGGCCGGCACTGCGTGCCCGAGCAGCTGCAGCACGCCATCGAGCTCCTCGCCGCGACCGGCAAGGTCACCGAGGTCCCCGAGAGCCAGCTCGACGCGGTGACGGCGATCTCCGGCAGCGGGCCGGCATACATCTTCTACGTCGTCGAGGCGATGATCGAGGCCGGCGTCGTCCTCGGCATGCCCCGCGCGACGGCCACCGAGCTCGTCACGCAGACCCTCTACGGAGCGGCCACGATGCTGCGCGACACCGGCCAGCACCCGACCGTCCTGCGCGAGCAGGTCACCTCACCCGGCGGCACGACCGCCGCCGCCCTGCGCGAGCTCGACGACCACAAGGTGCGGGCCGCCTTCATCAGCGCGATGGAGGCTGCGGCGATCCGCTCACGGGAGCTCTCCGGTGGCTGAGGCCGGTTCGCTCACCCTCCACGTCGTCCCCGTCAGCGAAGGCAGCTGGCGCGTCTATCGCGACGTGCGCCTCGCCGCGCTCCTCGACACCCCGCGGGCCTTCGCGAGCACGTATGCCGGCGCCGCGGCTCGCGATGAGGAGGCCTGGCTCGCTCTGCTCGCCTCCATGCGGGTCTGGCTCGCCTTCGAGGGGGACCGGCCGGTCGGGGTCATCGCCCTGTCCCGTGACGACGAGCTGCCCGAGGACGAGGCGTACCTCATCCAGATGTGGGTCTCGTCCTCGGCGCGAGGACACGGCGCCGGTGACCTGCTCGTCTCCACCGTGCTGGACAGTGCCGGCGAGGCCGGGTACTCGCGTGTCCTCCTCGACGTCGGCGAGGAGAACCTGCCGGCCCAACGCCTCTACGAGCGCCACGGGTTCACCCGCACCGGCACGACCTGGGACAACCCGCTCTACGGCGGGATCCGTGAGATCGGGTACGCGGTCAGGGTGGACCCGGGTTGCCGCCCCAGCGCGCGGTCGGGGACAGTGGACCCATGAGCGAGATCACCGTGCGCCCGCTGGGCGAAGAGGACTGGAAGCAGTACCGCGAGATCCGGCTGACCGCTCTGCGTGAGTCGCCCGAGGCGTTCGCGGCCACCCTCCAGGAGGAGGAGGCCTTCGACGAGGACTTCTGGCGCCTGCGGATGACGCGCTCCGACCGTCTCGTCGCCGAGCGCGACGCGAGCCCGGTCGGCATCGTCAGCGTCGGCGCCTCCTCCGACGACAACCCGCTCACCTCCGAGCTCTTCGGCCTGTGGGTCTCGCCCGAGGCCCGGGGCAGCGGTGTGGCGACGCAGCTGGTGCGCGCGGGAGCGACCCTGGCCCGCGAGCAGGGCCAGCGCCAGCTCACCTACTGGGTGGGCAGTGACAACGGCCGTGCCGTGGCGTTCGCCAGCGGGTTCGGTTTCCGCCCGACGGCCGAGCGCCGTCCGATGCGCGTGAGGAGCGAGGACGACGAGGACGAGGTCGCCATGGTGCTCGCCCTCGGCGGCGACCGCGGGTCCGTCCCCAGCGACTTCTAGGCTTCTGCCCTGTCGTTGTGCTGTCGCGCAGGCGTATGCCGTTCGCCGCAGTCCCATCCGCGCTGCGCGCGCAGAGCGCGCTCCGCGCGCCCACGCAGAGCGTGGGACCCGCCGCCAGGCCCAGCCAGCGGCGAACGGCATACGCCTCCGCTCCGCTCGGCGAGCGCGGGCACCCCTGCTCGGTTGCCCCGGGCTCTCGTCTTCCTCGCGCTCGTTGTCCTCAGGGGCGGGAGGCGAGGCGTTCCAGGAGCTCCGTCGGGCCACTGACGATGAGCGTGTCGTGAGCCGAGACCTTGGTGGAGGGGACGGCATACGTGAAGTCCTCGCCGGGCGCCTTGACCCCGACGATCGTCACGCCGTACTTGCTGCGCAGGGCGCTCTGCGCCAGCGTGAAGCCGATCGCCTCGGTGGGCGGGCGCATCTTGACGATCGCGAAGCCGTCGTCGAACTCGATGTAGTCCTGGAGCTTGCCGCCGACGAGGTGGGCGACGCGGCGGCCGGTGTCGGCCTCGGGTCGCACGATGTGCTGGACGCCGATCCGGTCGAGGATGCGGGCGTGCTCCGGCGATGTCGCCTTGGCCCAGATGTCGGGGATGCCGGCGTCGACGAGGTTGGCCGAGGCGAGGACCGACGCCTCGACCGAGGACCCCACGCCGACGATCGCGATCTTGTAGCGGGAGGCCTTGGCGTCCCGGACCACCTGGGCGTCGGTGGCGTCCGCGTGGATGATCGAGCTGAGCCGTCCGAGGAACTTCTCCGCGAGGAACCCGTCGGTCTCGATGGCGACGACCCGGTGGCCGAGTCGCCGCAGCTCGAGGGCCGCGGCCCCACCGAACCGCCCGAGCCCCACGACGAGAACGTCGAGATCGCTGTTCTTGCCTCCCACGCATTCCTCCTGACGACGGACACAACGGTCCGAGGCTAGCCCTCTCCGGGCCCCTGCCGGGTAGCGTGCCCGACATGGCTCATCGCACGCGCCTCGTCTGGGACGACGGCTTCACGGCCTACGACTTCGGCCCGACCCATCCGATGGGTCCCGTGCGACTGGCCCTGACGACCCGGCTGGCGGACGCGCTCGGCGTCCTCGAGGGCGTCGAGGTCGTGAGTCCCGGGATCGCGAGCGACGCACTGCTGGAGACGGTTCACGACGCGGGCTACGTCGCGGCGGTGCGCGCGGCCTCGGCCGACCCCGACAGCGCCGACGCACGCCGCGGCCTCGGGACCGAGGACGACCCGGCGTTCGTGGGGATGCACGAGGCGAGTGCCCGGATCGTCCAGGGCACCGTCGACGTCTGTGGCGCGGTGTGGCGCGGCGAGGTCGACCACGGCGTCAACTACTGCGGCGGGCTGCACCACGCGATGGCCACGCACGCCTCCGGCTTCTGCATCTACAACGACATCGCGGTCGGCATCCAGCACCTCCTCGACCAGGGTGCGGAGCGGGTGGCCTACGTCGACATCGACGTCCACCACGGCGACGGGGTGGAGCGCATCTTCTGGAACGACCCCCGGGTGCTCACCGTCTCGGTGCACGAGTCCGGCCGCGCGCTCTTCCCGGGGACGGGGTGGCCGGGGGACATCGGCGGTCCGGACGCGCGCGGCACCGCTGTCAACGTCGCCCTGCCCCCCGGGACGGGCGACTCCGAGTGGCTGCGCGCCATCGAGTCGGTGGTGCCGCAGGTCGTGGCCGCGTTCGACCCGGACGTGCTCGTCTCCCAGCACGGCTGCGACAGCCACCGCCAGGACCCGCTCGCGCACCTGTCGGTCTCCATCGACGCACAGCGCCGGGCGCACGAGTGCCTCCACCGGCTGGCCCACGACCACGCGGACGGCAAGTGGGTGGCCCTCGGGGGCGGTGGCTACGAGCTCGTCGACGTCGTGCCCCGGTCGTGGACCCACCTCACGGCCATCGCGGCGCACGCGCCGGTCCCGGTGGCCACGATCGTGCCGCAGTCGTGGCGCGACCACGTCCTCGAGGTCACCGGCCGGGAGGGACCGGCGACCATGGGCGACCTTGACCCCGCCGACCTGCCGATCTGGGTGCAGCCGTGGGAGATGGGGCACAACCCCGACCGTCCCGGCGACGCCGCGATCCTCGCCACCCGCCAGGCGATCTTCCCGCTCCACGGGCTCGACCCGTGGTTCGACTAGTGGGGAATTCTCCCCACTCGACCGCGTGTCGACTGGACGGAGGAAAGATTTCGCTCCATCGACTTCCCCAATGGTCACACCAGCCCCTATGGTTGCTTCTTGCACGCCCGTAGATGACCGCCGGTGGGGAAGCCGGCGATGCGAGTGCGCAGAGATCGAGGTGGCGATGTCCCACGAACGTCTTGCCGAGGTGCGGTTCCTGACCGTCGCCGAGGTGGCCTCGATCATGCGGGTGTCGAAGATGACCGTCTACCGCATGGTGCACGGGGGCGAGCTCCCCGCCGTGCGCGTCGGACGGTCGTTCAGGGTTCCCGAGGACGAGGTGCAGAAGTACCTCCGGGAGTCCTACATGGGCACCGCGTGAGCGAGCAGCTCCACGTGATGAAGGCCGGACCGACGAGGTCCGGCCTTCGTCGTTCCCGGACCCGTTTGGGTGCGCGGGCCGCACGCCGGTAGGGTTGGCCCCTGACACACGCGCGCCGGTCGGCCGCGCCGGCCGGCCAGCAGCTGCTGGTCCACGTCGTTTCGAACATTTCCAATCAGCAAGGACTGCTCATGGGTTCAGTGATCAAGAAGCGCCGCAAGCGCATGGCGAAGAAGAAGCACCGCAAGTTGCTTCGCAAGACGCGCCACCAGCGCCGCAACAAGAAGTGACACGTCTGACGTGACCG
>NZ_AVPL01000135.1 GCF_000768695.1 Knoellia aerolata DSM 18566 | reverse complement strand
CCCCCCGCCACTCGTGGCGGGGGCCGTCGTGTCGTGTCCGGGGCCGCTCGGGCCGGCATTCTCCTCGTATGCCGGTCGGCACCGCGGGTGCCCGACCGCGCCCGCGCGTTCCGACCGCACCGCGGGGTGACGGCGCTCACCTCCGGGTGACCCTCCCAGGCGTTCCCCGCATCCCGGGACGGCAAGTAGGGTCGGGCACGACACAACCGACGTGAAGAGAGGCAGTGTCCGTGGGCCAGGTGGTGCTCGTGACGGGGGTCTCCCGCTACATCGGAGGCGTGCTCGCCCGCAGGCTCGCGGCCGACCCCTCCGTCGAGAAGGTCATCGGGGTCGATGTCATCCCGCCGCCGCGTGACCTCGGCCGGGCCGAGTTCGTGCGCGCCGACATCCGCAACCCGATGATCGGCAAGGTCATCGCGCAGGGGGACGTCGACACCGTCGTGCACGCCAACGTCATCGCGACGCCGACCTTCGCCGGAGGACGCACTCCCCAGAAGGAGATCAACGTCATCGGCACGATGCAGCTGCTCGCGGCGTGCCAGAAGGCGTCGTCGGTCAAGCGGCTCGTCGTGAAGTCCACCGCCGCGGTCTACGGCTCCACGCCGCGCGACCCGGCGATGTTCACCGAGGAGATGTCGGCCAAGCGGCTGCCCTCGTCGGGCTTCGGCAAGGACTCGATCGAGGTCGAGGGCTACGTGCGCGGCTTCGCACGGCGTCGCCCGGACGCGGAGATCCTCACGCTGCGCTTCGCGAACATCATCGGCCCGCGGATCCGCACCTCGATCACCGACTACTTCAACCTGCCGGTCATCCCGATCCCGCTCGGCTACGACGCCCGCCTCCAGTTCTTCCACGAGGACGACGCGATCGCGGCTCTCGTGCGCGGCGTCACCGGGTCGACGACCGGTGTGGTCAACCTCGCCGGCGACGGCGTGCTCACCGTGACGCAGGCCGCAGGGCTCGTCCGCCGCCCGTTCGTCATGGTCCCGATGGTCGCCGCCGGACCGCTCGGCGGGCTCGGCAAGCGCTTCGGCCTCGTCGACTTCAGTCCCGACCAGATGTCGTTCCTCGCGTTCGGGCGGGGCATGGACACGACCGTGATGCGCGAGAGCTTCGGCTTCTCGCCGACGTTCACCACCCGCGCGGCCTTCGAGGACTTCGCCCGCACCGTGACCCCGATCCTGCCGTCGCTCGACGCGGCGACGGCCGCGGTCGGAGGGCTCGTCGGCGCGGCCCAGCAGGTCCTGGGTGTCTCGACCAGGGGGAGGAAGCACTGATGGCGACCACGACGGCCAAGGCCAAGACGGCGAAGGCGTCGCCCGCGCCCGCGAAGGCGACGAAGGCGGCGGCCACGCGGGCGAAGGCGACGAAGGCAGCGAGCAGGCCGAAGGCCCCCACGACCTCCAAGGCCGCCACGACGAGTTCCGCGGCGTCCAAGGCCCGCACGACGTCCAAGGCCCGCACGACGTCCAGGGCCGCCACGACGAGGTCCAAGGCGTCCAGGGCCCAGACGGCCTCCGCGGCCACCACGTCCCCGACGGCCACGGCCGCCGCGACGAAGCGGACCGCCCCCGCCAGACGGACGCCGTCGGTCGCCGCCGGCGCCGCGCGCGCCTCCGGCGA
>NZ_AVPL01000036.1 GCF_000768695.1 Knoellia aerolata DSM 18566 | reverse complement strand
GCCGCGTCCCGCAGCGTCTCCGCCACCGGCCGGCAGGCGAGCCCGGCCGCCCGGGCCGCGGCGCCCGTGTGCCCGCCGAACCCGCGCCACTGCGGGTCCGAGATCCACAGCGGCAGGCTGTCCGCCCCCATCCACTCCTGCACGCCGTGCTCGGCGAGCCAGTCCGCCGACGCGGCGACGACCGGCCCCTCGTGTCCCGCGACGTCACGGGCCGCCGACAGCAGGCCGCCGAGCGTGTTCGGTTCGCCCACCGCGTCGAAGACCCCGCAGGTCCCGGACGCGGCGCACCGCACCAGCCAGCTCGCGAGGTCGCGCACGTCCACGAGGGACATCGGCAGGTCCGGGTCGTCGGGCGTGAGGACCGCCCCGCCGACGCCCACGGGGTGGGCGAACCGCCACGGCCACCAGCCCGAGCGTCCCGACCAGTCGCCCGGCCCGCCGATGAGCCCGGCCCGGGCCACGAGGGCGCGGTCGCCGAAGCCGTCGAGCACGGCCCCCTCGCACGCCACCTTGGCCTCGCCGTACACCTCCATGCCGGTCATGACGTCACCGTCCAGGGGCGGAAGCAGCGGCACGCTCTCGTCGGACCCGGGACGGGAGTGGACGGCATACACGTTGCCGGTCGAGACGAAGACGAAGTGGTCGGCGACGGGGCCGAGGTCGCCGACCGCGCGCCGGACCTGACCGGGCTGGCGCGAGACGTCGACGACGGCATCCCAGTGGGCGTCGCCGTCGGTGACGCCGCGCAGCCCGTCGGGGCCGTCCCGGTCGCCGCGCACCCACGTGGCGCCGTCGGGCGGGGGGCCGGCGGTGCCCCGCGCCAGGCAGGTCACGTCGTGGCCCTCGGCGATGGCGTGCGCCGCCACCGCGCGCCCGAGCATGGCCGTCCCACCGAGCACGAGGAGTCGCATGCCCACAGTCGACTCGTCCCGTCGACCGCGCGCCACCGTGTTCGCTGACAGCGTGGATGTGGCAGGGCGTCGGCCCGTGACTAGTGTGGCCGCATGACCTCGGCGTACTCGGACCCCGCGCCCGTCACGGTGCGCGTCCCGGCCAAGGTCAACCTCGAGCTCCTCGTCGGCCCGGCTCGCGACGACGGGTTCCACACCCTCTCGACCGTCTACCAGGCGGTCAGCCTCCACGACGACGTCACCGTGGCCCTCGACGACGACTGGGGCTGCAGCGTCCACGGGCCCTACGCCGACGTCGTCCCGAGCGGGGCGTCCAACCTCGCCCTGCGGGCGGCCCGGCTGCTCGCCGACGAGACCGCGATCGACACCCCGGTCCACGTGAGCATCGTCAAGTCGATCCCCGTCGCCGGGGGCATGGCCGGCGGGTCGGCCGACGCCGCCGCCACCCTCGTCGCGTGCGACCGGCTGTGGTCGCTCGGCCTGAGCACCGAGGAGCTGGAGGAGTATGCCGCGGAGCTCGGCTCCGACGTGCCCTTCCTCATCCGCGGCGGCACCGCCATGGGCAGCGGCCGGGGGGAGCGGCTCGCCCCGGTGCTCGCCCGGGGGAGCTACCACTGGGTCTTCGCGATCAGCGACATCGGGCTGTCCACCCCGGAGGTCTACGCCGAGTGCGACGCCCTGCGCGGTGACACCCCCGTGCCGGACCCGGTGCCCAACCCCGAGCTCATGTCCGCGCTGCGCACCGGCGACCCGCACGTCCTCGCCCGCCAGCTGACCAACGACCTCCAGCCGGCGGCGATCTCGCTGCGCCCCGAGCTCGGCGAGCTCCTCAAGAGCGGCCTGGCGTTCGGCGCCCTCGGTGGCGTCGTCTCCGGGTCCGGGCCGACGGTGGCCTTCCTCGTCGAGGACGTCGAGGCCGCGATCGACCTCACCGTCGCCCTCACCGCGACCGGGGCCGCCCGCGAGGTCCGCAAGGCCGTCGGTCCCGTCCACGGAGCCCACGTCATCCCGGCCCGGGTCGACTAGTGGCCGTCCTCATCTCGGTCGAGCGCGCTGCCCTCGCGCTCGGCACCGCCCAGGTGCTCGACGGCGTCTCGCTCGGCGTCTCCGGCGGCGACCGGATCGGCGTCGTCGGGCGCAACGGCGGCGGCAAGACCACCCTGCTGCGGGTCATCGCCGGGGAGCTCGGCGTCGACAGCGGTCGGGTGGCCCGGCTCGGCGGCGCGACCGTGGGCGTGCTCACCCAGGACGACTCCCTCGACCCGCAGGCCACCGTGCGCGAGGCCGTCCTCGGAGGCCGCGCCGAACACGTGTGGGCGGGCGACTCGCGCATCCGCGACGTCCTCACCGGCCTGCTCGGCGGCATCGACGCGCCCGCCGTGAGCGGGCTCGACTCGACGGTGGCCGGCAAGTCCGGTGGGGAGCGGCGCCGGCTCGGGCTGGCCAAGCTGCTCGTCGACGACCCCGACGTGCTGCTCCTCGACGAGCCGACGAACCACCTCGACGTCGAGGGCGTCGCGTGGCTCGCCGAGCACCTCGTGCACCACCGCTCGCGCCCCGACAACGCCTTCGTCGCCATCACCCACGACCGGTGGTTCCTCGACGCCATCGCCACCCGGACGTGGGAGGTCGTCGACGGCCAGGTGAACGGCTTCGACGGCGGCTACGCGGCATACGTCCTCGCCAAGGCCGAGCGCGAGCGGATGGCCAAGGTCACCGCCGACCGCCGCAACAACCTGCTCCGCAAGGAGCTCGCGTGGCTGCGGCGCGGCCCGCCCGCACGCACGACGAAGCCGAAGTTCCGCATCGACGCCGCCAACGCCCTCATCGAGGACGAGCCGGCGCCGCGCAACGATGTCGAGCTCATGGCGTTCGCGACGAGCCGGCTCGGCAAGGACGTCATCGACCTGCTCGACGCGACCGTCACCGCCGGTGACCGGGTCCTCCTCGACCACCTCACCTGGCACCTCGCGCCCGGCGCCCGCATCGGCATCGTCGGGGTCAACGGCTCCGGCAAGTCGACCCTGCTGCGCGCGATCGCCGGCGAGATCCCGCTCGCGTCGGGCAAGCGCAAGGAGGGCATCACCGTCCGGATCGGCCACCTCACCCAGGAGGTGCGCGAGCTGGACCGGCTGCGCGACGCGCGCGTCATCGAGGCCGTCGAGGAGGTCCGCAAGGTCACGGTGCTCGGCGGCAAGGAGGTCAGTGCGTCCTCGCTCGCGAAGCGGCTCGGCTTCCCCGGGCCGCGCCAGCAGGTGCGCGTCGGTGACCTCTCCGGAGGGGAGCGGCGCCGGCTCCAGGTGCTGCGCCTGCTCATGGACGAGCCCAACGTGCTGCTCCTCGACGAGCCGACCAACGACCTCGACATCGAGACGCTCACCGCCCTCGAGGACGTCCTCGACGGGTGGGCCGGCACGCTCCTCGTCGTCTCGCACGACCGCTACCTGCTCGAGCGGGTCGCCGACCAGCAGGTGGCGCTGCTCGGCGACGGCCGGGTGCGCCAGCTTCCCGGCGGGGTCGAGGAGTACCTCCGGCTCCGCGCCACCGTCAGCCCGTCGTATGCCGTCGCCGCACCCGCCGCCGGGACCTCGTCGTCGTCCTCCGACTCGCAACGTCAGCGGGAAGGGTCGATGGAACGACCCTCTGCGCTGACGCAACCCGCGGCGAGCCCGGCGGAGCAGCGCGACGCCCGCAAGGTCATGGCCCGGGTGGAGAAGCAGCTGTCGAAGCTCGCCGCCCGCGAGGAGCGCATCCACGCGGCGATGACCGAGCACGTCAGCGACCACGCGAAGGTGCTCGAGCTCAACCAGGAGCTGCGCGGGATCGTCGACGAGCGCGAGGTCCTCGAGCTGGAGTGGCTCGAGGCCGCCGACGTCCTCGAACCCTGAGCCCAGCCGCCCCGGTCCGCCGCCCACCCCTTGCGTCCGCAACCTTGGCCGCGAACCCGACCACAGTTGCGGACGCACCACGTCCGCCGGCTGCGTGCGTCCGCAACCCTGGTCGCGAACCCGACCACAGTTGCGGACGCAAGGGCGGGCGGGGGTCGGTCAGGGACGTTCGATGGAGGCGAGCAGCGCGCGGAGCTGACCGGCCAGGGGGCCGCGGTCGGCCTGGGGGAGCTCGGCGAGCAGGCCCCGCTCGTGCGTGAGCAGGTCGTCGAGGGCGGCGTCGACGGCGCGCATCCCCTCGGGCGTGAGCCGCACGATGACGCCACGCCGGTCGCGCGGGTCGGGGTGGCGCTCGACGTAGCCGCGGGTGAGGAGGCGGTCGACCCGGTTGGTCATCGTCCCGCTCGTCACGAGCGTCTCGGAGACGAGCTGTCCCGGGGAGAGCTCGTAGGGCGCGCCGGCGCGGCGGAGCGCGGACAGCACGTCGAACTCCCAGCCGTCGAGACCGTGCTCGGCGAAGGCCGCCCCACGGGCGAGGTCGAGGCGCCGGGCCAGGCGCGAGACCCGGCTGAGGATCTCGAGCGGCGTGACGTCGAGCTCGGGTCGCTCACGACGCCATGCCGAGACGATACGGTCGACATCATCCTCGGGCATGGGGGTGACTGTACTCCCGTCAAGTATCTTGACATCAAGATACGTCTCGCGGGAGGGTTGGGGCCGAGCGGCCGGTCGGTCGCCGGAGACGGGAGAGGGAGCAACGATGCGCGCACAGCCCAGCTGGGACCCCGCGGCATACGCACGGTTCGGGGAGCAGCGCAGCCGCCCGTTCGCCGACCTCCTCGCGCAGGTGCGGGCCGACGAGCCCGAGCTCGTCGTCGACCTCGGCTGCGGCCACGGTCCGGCCACGCTCACGCTCGCCCGGCTGTGGCCGAACGCCCGCGTCGTCGGCGTCGACGGGGCCGAGTCGATGCTCGAGGCGGCGCGTGCCCTCGACACCGAGGGGCGCGTCGAGTGGGTCCAGGCAGACCTCGCCGACTGGGACCCGGCGACCTTGGGCCAGGCCCCGGACGTCATCGTCACCAACTCCACGCTCCAGTGGGTGCCGGGTCACCTCAACCTGCTGCCGACGTGGGTCGACGCCCTCGCCCCCGGCGGCTGGCTCGCGCTCCAGGTGCCCAACAACTTCGACGCCCCGAGCCACGCCCTCATGCGGGCGACCGCAGCCACACACGCGCGCGCCAACGAGCTGCTCGCAGCGCTCGACCTCCCGGCGGTGGGCGAGCCGAAGACCTACCTCACCTTCCTCAGCCGGCTCGGCTGCACGGTCGACGCGTGGGAGACCGTCTACGCGCACGTCCTCGACCCCGACGGCGAGTCCGAGGACCCGGTGCTCGACTGGGTGAGCAGCACCGGGCTGCGGCCCGTCCTCGACATCCTCCCGGAGGGTGAGGAGCGCAACGCCTTCCTCGAGCCGTATGCCGCTGCGCTGCGTGAGGCGTACCCGCGCAGCGAGATCGGGGTCCTGTTCCCGTTCCGCCGCGTCTTCGCCGTGGCCCGCCGGAAGCAGGGGTCATGACCGTCCTCGGGATTCACCACGTCCAGGTCGCCTGCCCCCCCGGGACCGAGGATCTGCTGCGCCACTTCTACGGGGTCGTCTGCGGGATGCCCGAGATCGCCAAGCCGCCGGTGCTCGCCGCCCGCGGAGGCGTCTGGTTCGCCGTCGGCGAGCAGGAGCTCCACTGCGGCGTCGAGGACGGGTTCGCCGCGGCCCGCAAGGCGCACCCGTGCTTCGGGGTCGACGACGTCTCCGGGCTCGCGGCCGCGATCGCCGGAGCCGGGGGAGAGGTGCGCTGGAACCACGAGGTCCCCGGCGCGCAGCGCTTCCACACCGACGACCCGGTGGGCAACCGCATCGAGTTCCAGCAGGTCCGCGCCCCCAAGCTCGACTTCACCGTCTGACCACTGACTCGCGCCCGGGCCCCCGACTTATTGCGCATTCCGGCCGTACGAACCGCACTCCAGTGCCGTTCGTGCGGCCGGAATGCGCAATAAGTCGCGCTGCTGGGACCGGAATGCGCAATAAGTCGGGAAGCGGGAGGGGGGTCAGTCGTGGGTGATCTGGGGCTTGGCCTCGAGGCCGGTGAGGCCGTTCCAGGCGAGGTTGACGAGCCCGGCGGCGACGTCGCGCTTCTTCGCCTTGGGGTTCTCCAGCCACCACTGGCCGGTGAGCGCGACCATGCCGACGAGCATCTGCGCGTACATCGGCGCCTGCTTCGGGTCGAGGTCGCGCGAGGTGAACTGGGCCGCGAGCAGGTGCTCGACCTGCGAGGCGACGTCGGAGATGAGCGAGGCGAAGTTGCCGGTCTGCTGCCCGGGCGGCGAGTCGCGCACGAGGATGCGGAAGCCGTCGGTCGAGGTCTCGATGTAGTCGAGCAGCGCCATGGCCGCCCGCTCGAGCAGGGCGCGCGAGCCGCCCTCGGAGGTCAGCGCGCCGGCGATCGCCCCGAGGAGGGACTGGATCTCGCGGTCGACGACGACGGCGTACAGCCCCTCCTTGCCCCCGAAGTGCTCGTACACCACCGGCTTGGAGACCCCGGCCGCGCTGGCGATCTCCTCGACGGTCGTCGCCTCGTAGCCGCGGTTCGCGAAGAGCTTGCGCCCGATGCCGATGAGCTGCTCACGTCGCTGCGCCCCGGTCATCCGCCCCCGCGGAGTGCGCGCCTTGGCCACTGCCTCGTCTCGACTCACTCGCACCATTGTGCCCTGCGCCGGTCGGGCGGCCGCCGTCGCCTCTGTGCAGGTCAACTACCCTTGGGCGTCGTATGCCGTGGGCTCGCCTCGCGCATCGTTCCCCGGTTGGTCTGCCGGCAGGGCCCGCCTGACTTTGAATCAGGACTAGCGACGTAGGTTCGACTCCTACCCGGGGAGCAGGTCAGCGCACGACCGAGTAGCGGCCGCACATGAAGTCGCGGTTGCGGGCCACCTCCTCGAGCCTCAGCTCCACGTGACGTGGCAGCACCGGCGCACCGGCGCCGATGGTCACCGGTGCGTACTGGACCCACACCTCGTCGAGCAGCCCGGCGTCGTGGAACTGCCCGACGAGGTCGCCGCCGCCGATGAGCCAGACGTCCTTGTCGCCGGCGGTCTCGACCATCTGCGCGTGCGCCTCTGCGACGTCGGCCGTGGTGAACCGCACCTGTTCGGACGCCGGGAAGTCCCGGTGGGTGAAGACCCACGTCGGCTTCGGGGACCAGCCCTGCGGGTCGTGGTCGAGCAGCCACCGCCACGTCGATGCGCCCATGGCGCACGCACCGATCCGGGGGGAGAAGGTGTCGTAGCCCATCGGGCCGTCGCCGTCGATGTCGCGGGACATGAGCCAGTCGAGCGAGTGCTCCGGCGTCGCGATGAAGCCGTCCAGGGTGCATCCGGTGTAGTAGATCGTCGCCATCGCTCCACGATGGCACCGCCCGCCGACAACCGACAGGTGGAAGCGCGAACGGGCGAGGACGGCACACCGCCGACTCGTCGGTACAGTGGCGCGGTACGCCGCCGCGATCTTCGGGAGCCCACCTCGTGACCACTGCTCGGCCCGCCGCCGTCATCATCCTCGCCGCTGGTGAGGGGACCCGGATGAAGTCAGCCACCCCCAAGGTGCTGCACCGGATCGGGGGGCGCAGTCTCGTCGGGCACGCCATCGTCGCGGCCCGCGCGACGAACCCCCATCACCTCGCCGTCGTCGTCCGGCACGAGCGTGACCTCGTCGCCAGCCACATCGGTGAGGTCGACGCCACCGCGACGATCGCCGACCAGGACGACGTCAAGGGCACCGGTCGCGCCACCGAGTGCGCCCTGGACGCCCTGCCGACCGAGCTCAGCGGGACCGTCCTCGTCACCTACGGCGACGTGCCGCTCCTCACCGGCGAGACGCTCGTCGACCTCGTCGCCCGCCACGAGGAGTCCGGCAGCGCGGCGACGGTCATCACCGCGCACCTCGCCGACCCGCAGGGGTACGGCCGGATCGTCCGCGACGCCGACGGGAGTGTCGCCGGCATCGTCGAGCAGAAGGACGCCACCGAGGAGCAGCGGGCGATCACCGAGATCAACTCCGGCATCTACGCGTTCGACGTCGAGGTGCTCCGTGAGGCGCTCGGACAGGTCGGCACCGACAACGCGCAGGGCGAGAAGTACCTCACCGACGTCCTCAGCATCGCCCGCGACGCCGGCAAGAGGGTCAGCGCCCACGTCATCGACGACCTCTGGCAGACCGAGGGCGTCAACGACCGCGTCCAGCTCGCCGCCCTGGGCCGTGAGCTCAACCGGCGCAACAACGAGTCGTGGATGCGCGACGGCGTGACGATCGTCGACCCCGCCACGACGTGGATCGACAGCGACGTCTCGATCGGCCGGGACGCGACGATCCTGCCCGGCACGCAGCTGCTCGGCGCCACCTCGGTCGGTGCCGGCGCGCGGATCGGGCCCGACACCACCCTCACCGACACCGAGGTGGGCGAGGGCGCCGAGGTCAAGCGGACCGAGGCCAACCTCGCGAAGATCGGACCCGGGGCCACGGTCGGGCCCTACTCCTACCTCCGGCCCGGCACCGTCCTCGGCGCGAAGGGCAAGATCGGCGGCTTCGTCGAGACGAAGAACGCCGTCATCGGCGACGGCGCCAAGGTCCCGCACCTCACCTACTGCGGCGACGCGACGATCGGCGAGGGCGCCAACATCGGCGCGGGCACGATCTTCGCCAACTACGACGGTGTTGCCAAGCACCACACGACCATCGGCCGGCACTCGTTCGTCGGCTCCGACACGGTCCTCGTCGCACCGGTCGACGTCGCCGACGGCGCCTACGTCGCGGCCGGCAGCGCCCTCACCGGTGACGTCGAGCCCGGCCAGATCGCCGTGGCCCGCGGGCGCCAGCGCAACGTCGACGGCTGGGTCGCCCGGGCCCGCGCCGGCACCCCGACCGCGGCGGCCGCCGCGGCGGCCACGGAGGCGGGCACCCGGCATACGGGATCGTCCGCGGACTCGACCGCCGACGAGGGAGAGGCCCCAGCATGACGAAGGAAGACCGCCCGAAGTCCGCGAACATCCGCAAGAAGCCCAAGAAGCAGCTGATGATGTTCTCCGGCCGCTCCCACCCGGGGCTCGCCCAGGAGATCGCGGCGCTCATCGGCACCGAGCTCGTCCCGACGAGCGCCTACAACTTCGCCAACGGCGAGATCTACGTGCGCTATGAGGAGTCCGTGCGCGGCTCCGACGCGTTCGTCATCCAGAGCCACAGCGCGCCGCTCAACGAGGCGATCATGGAGCACCTCATCATGATCGACGCGCTCAAGCGGGCCAGCGCCAAGCGGATCACCGTCGTCATGCCGTTCTACGGGTACGCCCGCCAGGACAAGAAGCACCGCGGTCGTGAGCCGATCTCGGCCCGTCTCATGGCTGACCTGTTCAGGACCGCGGGCGCCGACCGGCTCATCGCCGTCGACCTGCACACGGACCAGATCCAGGGGTTCTTCGACGGCCCGGTCGACCACCTTATGGCGCAGCCGGTGCTGTCGGACTACGTGTCGGCCAAGTACGGCCACGAGGACCTCGCGGTCGTCTCGCCCGACGCCGGCCGCATCAAGGTCGCCGAGCAGTGGTCCAAGCGCCTCGGCGGGGTGCCGCTGGCCTTCATCCACAAGACGCGCGACGTCAACCAGCCCAACCAGGCCGTCGCCAACCGCGTCGTCGGAGAGGTCAAGGGGCGCGTCTGCGTCCTCGTCGACGACATGATCGACACCGGCGGCACGATCGCCAAGGCCGCCGACGCGCTCAGGGCCGACGGCGCCAAGGACGTCATCATCGCGGCGACGCACGCGATCCTCTCGGCGCCGGCCACAGAACGGCTGCGCGACTGCGCCGCCCGCGAGGTCATCGTCACCAACACGCTCCCCATCGCGCCGGAGAGCGAGTTCGAGGGTCTCACCGTGCTGTCGATCGCCCCGCTCATCAGCGCGGCGATCAAGGAGGTCTTCGAGGACGGGTCGGTGACGAGCCTCTTCGGGGGCCGCGCCTGACCCCGGTCCCGGCTCGCCGTCAGGTGGTGTGCCTGCGCAGGCGGTATGCCGCGACGTGGGCCTTGTTGGCGCACGTCCCGTCGCAGTAGCGCCGGCTCCGGTTCTTCGTGAGGTCGATGACGACGTCGCCGCAGTCGTCGGCGGCGCAGACCCGCAGCCGCTCGGTCTCGCCGGCGCGGATGAGGTCGGTGACGGCCATCGCCACCTCGACCGCCACCCGCGTGGCGATGGGGGCGTCGTCGTCGGTCGCGTGGATGTGCCAGCCGAGGTCGTCGTGCCGGACCACCCGGGGGAGGGCGCGGTGCTCGGCGAGCAGCTCGTTGACGCCCTCGACGAGCCCCTCCACGTCCCGGGTCCACAGCTCGCGCAGCCGGGGCCGCAGCGCGTGCACCGCCTCGAGCTCGGCGCGGGTCCGGGGCCGCCCCCCGCTCCACTCCCAGCGGTCGAGGTGGCGCACGAGCGCCTCGAGCGTCGGCAGGTCCTCCTCGGCGGAGTCGCCGAAACCGGGCTCGGTGTTGATGAGCTCGGCGGCGTGCTGGAGCGAGAGCTCCGTGTCATGGGCAAAAACCATCTTGACTCCTGACAGCGGGCGGGTCTAGCGTGGCGGAGGTAAGGGTCAAGGCCATAGTTTACTCCTGACAGAGGTGAGTCCGTGAACGCCGGAACCCCGCACCGCTCCGCCCGCAGCGTGCTGCTCGGACTCCTCCTCGTCGTGCTCGCGTCGGCGTCGTTCGGCACGTCGGGCGCGTTCGCGAAGGCCCTGCTTCTCGCCGGCTGGTCGCCCGCCGGCGTCGTCACCTGGCGCGTGGGCATCGCCGCCGTCCTCCTCGTGCCGGTGGCGGCCTGGGCCGTGCGGGGGCGCTGGTACCTGCTGCGCCGCAACGCCGGCGCCGTCACGGCCTTCGGCCTCGTCGCGGTCGCGGGCTGCCAGTTCGCCTACTTCAACGCCGTCGAGACGCTCTCCATCGCGGTCGCCCTGCTCCTCGAGTACCTCGGCAGCGTCCTCGTCGTCGGCTGGATGTGGGCGCGTCACGGACGTCGTCCCACCCGGCTCACCCTCGCCGGTGTCGCCCTGTCGGTGCTCGGCCTGGCCCTCGTCCTCGACGTCTTCTCGGGCGTGCAGATCTCCTGGGTCGGTGTCGTCTGGGGCCTGCTCGCCGCGGTCGGCCTCGCGACGTTCTACGTGTCGTCGAGCCACGACCACGAGGAGTCGCTCCCGCCACTGGCGCTCGCGGGCTTCGGGCTGGGCGTCGGTGCGCTGGCGCTCGTGGCCGCCAGCGCCACGGGGCTCATCGACTACGCCACGGCCCGCGACAGCGTGCAGATCGCCGGCCTCGCCACCGCGTGGTGGGTGCCGATCGCCGAGCTCGCCGTGGTCGCGGCCGCCTTCGCCTACGCCGTCGGTGTCATGGGCACTCGGCTCGTCGGCGCCACGGTCGCGAGCTTCGTCGGCCTCTCCGAGGTCCTCTTCGCGATCCTCGTCGCCTGGGTCCTCCTCGACGAGCTGCCCGGCTGGATCCAGCTCGCCGGCGGGCTGCTCATCCTCGCCGGGGTCGTCGGCGTGCGGCTCGGCGAGCCCAAGGACGACGGCGACGACGACGGTGGGCGGACGGCATACCCGCAGGTCGGTGACCCGAGCGAGGCGGCCACGAAGGCCGATTGGCCTGCCCCCCACCCGGTCGCCTAGACTCTCGGGGTTGCCTCGGCGAGGGACGCTGCACCGGCCAGAGATGTTCGGTCGCACGTCCGTGATCGACGCGGTGGTCATCGAAGTCACAGGTCGTGGACCCCTGGCTCTCCGTGGACCAGCGCGCCTGTCCGTGCCGTGTCCCGCGTCGAGGCCACCGCTGCGTCGAGTCCACTCGACGTCCACCTGACCGATTCGCCCCGATCTCCAGGAGACTCCCGTGTCCAACGACACCATCACGCTGCAGGCCGAGGCCCGCTCCCAGTTCGGCAAGGGCGCGGCCCGCAAGATCCGCCGCGACCACAAGATCCCCGCCGTCATGTACGGCCACGGCGCCGACCCGGTGCACATCACGCTTCCGGGCCACGACGCGATGATGGCGCTCAAGAACCCGAACGCGCTCCTCACGATCGTCCTCGACGGCACGGAGCAGATGGCCCTGGCCAAGGACGTCCAGCGCGACCCGATCAAGCCGGTCATCGAGCACGTCGACCTCGTCATCGTCCGCAAGGGCGAGAAGGTCACCGTCGACGTCTCCGTGCACCTCGAGGGCGAGGCCGCCCCCGAGACGGTCGTCACGCTCGACAACTCGAGCCTGCAGGTCGAGGCCGAGGCCACCAACATCCCCGAGTCGATCACCGTCTCGGTCGAGGGCCTCACGGCCGGCACCCAGATCCTCGCCGGCGCCGTCGAGCTGCCCGCGGGCGCCACGCTCGTCACCGACGCCGAGATGCTCGTCGTCAACGTCACCCAGCAGATCTCCGCGGAGGCCCTCGAGGCCGAGCTCGCCGAGGCCGAGGCCGAGGCCGGCATCGAGCACGAGGAGTCCGACGCCGACGTCGAGGCCGCCGAGGGCGAGGCTGCCGAGGGCGAGTCCGCCGAGGGCGGCGCCGAGACGTCCGAGGACGCCTGAGCCTCCACGCTCCACGCTCCACCCGGCAGGCCCGGTCCGTATGCGGACCGGGCCTGCCGGCGTCTGCGCGGATGGTGAGGTTCCTGACCAACCACGCAGACGCGCGCGGGAGTTTGGGGGCGGGCGGGAGCGGACGGCATACTCGTCGGTTGTGAGTGAGACATGGCTGGTCATCGGGCTGGGCAACCCCGGGCCGACGTATGCCGGCAACCGCCACAACGTGGGCGCGATGGTCGTCGACGAGCTCGCCACGAGGACGCGGAGCCCGCTGCGGTCCCACAAGGCCCGCGCGGCCGCGGCGCAGGTCCGCATCGGCACCGGCGCGGGTGGCGTGCCCGGCCCGTCAGCGGTCATCGCGGTGCCCAGCAGCTTCATGAACGAGTCCGGAGGGCCGGTGAAGGCGCTCATGGGGTTCTTCTCGGTCGAGCCCGATCGACTCGTCGTCGTCCACGACGAGCTCGACATCCCGGCGGGTGACGTGCGCCTCAAGCTCGGCGGCGGCGAGGGCGGCCACAACGGGCTGCGCTCGATCTCGAAGTCGCTCGGCACCCGCGACTACCTGCGCGTCCGGGTCGGCATCGGGCGCCCGCCCGGCCGTCAGGACCCCGCGGACTTCGTCCTCAAGGACTTCTCGCCGACCGAGCGCAAGGAGCTGCCCTTCCTTCTCGGGGACGCGGCCGACGCCGTCGAGATGCTCGTGTCGCACGGGCTACTCGACACCCAGCAGAAGTTCCACTCCGCCTGACCCCAGCGAGCCATTGCGGCAGCATGGGGGGAGGCGAACGCTTGGAGATCACCGACGCCGAAGGGGTCGTCACATGGATGCTCGGCACGTCGCGCCGCTGCTCCTCATCGGGGCGAGCGGGCTCGCGGTCGAGGTGGCCGAGTGCGCCCGGCTGCTCGGGCGCGAGGTCGTCGGCTGCCTCGAGGACGACCCCGGGCTCGCCGGCGCGACCCGTCCGGGAGGGCTGCAGGTCCTCGGCACCACCGACGCCATCGGCACGATCGACGCCCTCAGCCAGTCGGAGGAGACCCAGATCGTCGTCTGCGTCGGGCTCGGCTCGGCACGGCGCCGGGTCGTCGAACGGCTTGTCGACGGAGGCGTGGACCCGCGCCGGTTCGGCACGCTCGTGCACCCGTCCGCCGTGGTGCCCGTCGGTGCGGACGTCGGCCCCGGGACGGTCCTGCTGGCCGGTGTGGTCGTCACCGCACCCATCACCATCGGCGCCCACGTCGTCGCGATGCCCCACGTGACCCTGACGCACGACGACGTCGTCGAGGACTACGTCACCCTCGCCGCCGGGGTGAGTCTCGGCGGGGGTGTGCGCGTCGGCGCGGAGGCCTACCTCGGGATGAACAGCTCGGTCCTGCCGAACGTCAAGGTCGGCGCCGGCTCGACGCTGGGGATGGGCGCGGTGCTGCTCACCGACCTCCCGCCCGGGGAGACCTGGGCCGGGGTCCCGGCCGCCCGCCTCGACGGCGCAGACTGACGGTCCGGAGCGGGCCCGGCTGGCCCAGGCTCTCTAGCCCCGCAGGATGAGGGCTCCCCCCCAAACCTGTCCATTTCCGCCGGGGGTTCGGACGCCGTGCAACGCCGCGCCTAACGTCGGTCACCTGGTGAGTCAGCCCGCCATTTCGCAACAACACTGTGGGGACGTGACGCGATGCGGGCTGGGTGGCGAGGCGATGTCGAACGCGGGACCGGGGTGGGGGACGGCGGGCTCGACGGGGGCGGGCCGGTGCCGCCTCTCGGGGGCCGGCTGGGCGTCGGGGAGGTGCCGTCATGAGGGTCGCCATCTTCGGTCTCGGGTACGTCGGAACCGTGACGGCCGCCGGCCTGGCCTCGCGGGGCCACGACGTCGTGGGGGTCGACGTCGACGCCGGCAAGGTCGCGGCGATCAACGCCGGCACCAGCCCGGTCGTCGAGCCCGGTGTCGACCTCCTCGTCACCCGGGCGGTCGAGGCGGGACGGCTGCGGGCGACCACGGACGTCCGGCAGGCGCTGGACCGGGCGGAGGTCTCGCTGGTCTGCGTCGGCACGCCCTCCAGGCCGCGCGGGGACACCGACCTCTCCTTCATCACCAGGGCCCTGTCGGACCTGCGCGAGGCGATGGTCGAGGCGTCCCCCCCGCCGTCGGGATTCCACTCGGTCGTCATCCGCTCCACCGTGCCGCCGGGGACCGGGAGGTCGGTCGTCGCTCCGGCGTTCGCCCCGGAGCTGCTGCCCCCGGGCTGGTCGGTGGGCACGGCCATGTGCCCGGAGTTCCTGCGCGAGGGCTGCGGGGTGGAGGACTTCTTCGCGCCGCCGTTCGTCGTCGTGGGGACCGACGCGGCGCGGACACGCGAGAGCTGTGAACGGCTCTTCGACTTCCTCGACCTCGACCTCCACCACGTCGACGTCGCGACCGCCGAGTCGCTCAAGTACGCGTGCAACGCCTTCCACGCGGTCAAGGTGACCTTCGCCAACGAGATGGGCCGGATCTTCTCGCAGTTCGGGGTCGACTCCCGCACCGTGATGGAGCTCTTCTGCGAGGACCACAAGCTCAACATCTCGCCGTCCTACCTGCGGCCCGGGTTCGCGTTCGGGGGCTCGTGCCTCCCGAAGGACGTGCGGGCACTGCAGAGCATGGCCCGGGCGAGCGGTGTCGACCTTCCCCTCGTGAGCTCGACCCTGACGAGCAACGAGCTGACGGTCCGCTCGCTCGTCGACCGGGTGCTCGAGTCCGGGCACCGCCGCGTCGCCATCCTGGGCCTCAGCTTCAAGATGGACACCGACGACCTGCGCGAGAGCCCCAACCTCGAGATCGCGGAGCGCTTCGTCGGCAAGGGGCTCGACGTCCGCATCTACGACCCGGTCGTCAACCCCGCCAAGCTCGTCGGCGCCAACCTCCGGCACTTCCAGACCAAGCTCCCGCACGTCAACCGGCTCCTCGCGGACAGCCCCGACCTCGCCCTCGAGGACGCCGAGGTCGTCGTCGTGGCCACCTCGGACCCGGCCTGTCTCGCGGCCCTGCGACGCGCCCACCCCCTGCTCGTCATCGACATCAACGGACGCCTCGGTGCGGACGTCGAGCACATCGCCGGCTACGAGGGCGTGGGCTGGTGAGCACACGGTCCGTCCCGCCGCCCGCCCGACCTCGGGTGGTCATCATCGTCCAGAACCTTCCGGTCCCGTTCGACCGGAGGGTGTGGCTCGAGTGCCAGTCGCTCGTCGGGCAGGGGTACGACGTCACCGTCGTCTGCCCGCAGGGAGAGGGCACCGGGCCGTCGCAGGTCGTCGACGGGGTGCGGATCCTCGCCTACCCCCCGTACGCACCCGGGGGCGGTGCGGCCGGCTACGTCCTCGAGTACGCGTGGTCGTTCCTCGCAACGGCCCGCCTCGTGGGCACCGCTCGGCGCAGCGGCCGGTTCGACGTCCTGCAGGCGTGCAACCCACCCGACATCTTCTGGCCGATCGCGCGCTGGCTGCGCGGTCGCGACGGCACCCGCTTCGTCTTCGACCACCACGACCTCTGCCCGGAGCTCTACCTCTCCCGCTTCGGTGACGACGCGGGGGCCGCCTACCGGGGCCTGCTCTTCCTGGAACGGCAGACGTTCCGCACCGCGGACCGTGTCACGTCGACGAACGAGTCGTATGCCGCGATCGCCACCTCCCGGGGTGGCAAGGACCCCCGCCACGTGAGGGTCGTGCGCACCGGCCCCGACCCGGAGCGGCTCCGCCGGCAGGAGCCGGCCCCGCACCACCGTCGCGGGCGTCCGCACCTCGTGGCCTACCTCGGGGTCATGGGCCCGCAGGACGGTGTCGACCTCGCCCTCGCGGCGGCCGACGTCATCGTCAACGAGATGGGCCGCGACGACATCGCGTTCACGTTCATGGGCTCGGGTGACTGCCATGGTGACCTCGTGCGCCGCCGGGACGAGCTCGGCCTCACCGCGGTCGTCGACCTCCCCGGCCGGGTCCCCGACGCGTTCGTCGCCGAGGTCCTGTCGACGGCCGACGTGGGGCTGTCGCCGGACCCGCTCAACCCGCTCAACGACGTGTCGACGATGAACAAGACGATGGAGTACATGGCCTTCGGCCTTCCCGTCGTCGCGTTCGACCTGGCCGAGACGCGCGTGTCCGCCGCCGACGCCGCTCGCTACGTGCGCCCGAACGACGTCGTGGAGTACGCCCGTGCGGTCGTCGCCCTCGTCGACGACCCGGCGGCCCGCGCGCAGATGGGGCGCCTGGGGCGGGAGCGGGTGGAGCAGCACCTCGCCTGGGAGCACCAGCGGCAGGGGTACCTGCGGGTGTTCGACGAGCTCGTGGGGCGGGGCACCCCCGCCGGGGTGGCCGAGGCCGGCGCGACGACCGAGGCGACCGAGGCGACCGAGGCGGGCCACGCGGGCGTCGCGCACGACGCGAGCGTCGCGCTCGCGGACGTGGAGGCCTGAGCATGTGTGGCATCGCCGGCGCGTACCAGCAGCAGGACGGCAAGGAGCTCGTGACCGCGATGGTCGACCGGATGTCGCACCGGGGCCCGGACGCCGGTGCCGTCGTCGAGGTCGTGGAGCCCGACACCGCGGTCGTCCTCGGCCACCGGCGGCTGGCGATCATCGACCTGTCCCGAGCCGCCGACCAGCCGTTCGCCAAGGGAGGGTTGACGCTCACCTACAACGGCGAGCTCTACAACCACCGCGAGCTGCGGCGCGAGCTCGAGGGCCGGGGCGTGCGCTTCGCGACGACCTCCGACACCGAGGTCGTGCTCGAGGCGTGGCGTGTGTGGGGACCGCAGGCGCTGCAACGGTTCCGCGGGATGTACGCGTTCGGCATCCACGACGAGCGCACCGGGAGCCTGACGCTCGCGCGGGACCCGTTGGGCATCAAGCCGCTCTACGTCATGTCGCGGGGCGAGGGCATCCTCTTCGCCTCCGAGCTCAAGGCGATCGTCACCGCGGTCGGGCCGGAGCTCGAGATCGACCCGGCCGCGATGGTCGCCTCGGTCCTCTACTACTGGGTCCCGCAGGAGCTCGACGCCTTCCGTGGCGTGCACCGCCACCGGGCCGGTGGCTGGACCGAGTACCGGCGCGACGGCTCCGTGACGGACGGCTGCTTCTGGGACACGGCAGCGGAGGCGGCGCAGGCCGCGCAGGGTCCCCGAGCCGACATCGGCGAGGTCGTGGCCGCCTCCGTCGAGGCGCACCTCGTCGCGGACGCACCGGTCGCGTCGTTCCTCAGTGGTGGCCTCGACTCGAGCATCGTCACCGCGCTGGCCCACCGCAGCGACCCGTCGATCGAGGCCTACACCATCGCGTTCCGTCCGGAGGACCAGCGGCTCGAGTCGATGCCCGACGACGCGCGCTACGCCCGGCGCCTCGCGGACCACCTCGGGATCCGTCTGCACGAGATCGAGATCCGCCCCGACGTCGTCGACCTGCTCCCGCGGATGGTCGACATCCTCGACGAGCCGATCGGTGACCCGGCCGCCATCAACACCCTGCTCATGTGCGACGCCGCGCGGGACGCCGGCGTCAAGGTGCTGCTCTCCGGGATGGGGGCCGACGAGCTGTTCGGCGGCTACCGCAAGCACCTCGCGATGCTCGTCGCCGGGCGCTACCAGCAGGTGCCACGGGTCCTGAGGTCCGGGGTGGGGGCGGCGGTGCGTGCGCTCCCGGTCGCGGTCGGGGGCCGGGGCCTGCGCACGGTGCGGTGGGCGCAGCGGTTCCTCACCTTCGCGGAGCTCCCCGAACAGGAGGCGTTCCGGCGCAGCTACACGCTCTACGACCCCGACGAGCTCACCGGTCTGCTCGACCCCTCGCTGGCCGGCGACGTCGGCACCGTCCTCGACCGCCACCGGTGGGTGTACGACGACAACGACCTCGACGACGTCGTGAGCCGGATGTGCCTCGCGGACACGCGGATGTTCATGCCGGGCCTCAACCTCACGTACACGGACCGCGCGAGCATGGCCGCGTCCACCGAGGTGCGGGTCCCCTTCGTCGACCCCATCGTGTTCCGGGCCGCGTTCTCGCTCCCGGGCACCGAGAAGATCCGCGGCCGGCAGCAGAAGGCGGCGCTCAAGGACGCTGCCCGCGCGTGGCTGCCCGACGAGATCATCGACCGCCCCAAGGCGAGCTTCGGGGCACCCCTGCGGGCCTGGGTGACCAACGACCTCCGCGAGCTCGTCGACGACGTGCTCCTGCGGGGTGAGCTGGTCGGCAGCGGGTTCCTGCGCGCCGAGCCGCTGCAGCGCCTCGTGGACGACCAGCGGGCCGGCCGTCGCGACGAGTCCAAGCAGGTGTGGCAGCTGCTCTGCCTCGAGCTCTGGTACCGCAACGCCCGCGAGGCCGGGGTGGGGTCGTCATGAAGCAGGTGGGGCAGAACTACCGGTCGGGGGAGCTCGTCGTGCTCGACGTGCCCGAGCCGGCCTGTCGGCCCGGCGGTGTCCTCGTGCGCTCGCTCTTCTCGCTCATCTCGACGGGCACCGAGCTCATGAAGGTCACGGAGGCCCGGCTCTCGCTCGTGGGGAAGGCCCGGGCGCGGCCCGACCAGGTGCGGAAGGTGCTCGACTCGATGGCCCAGCAGGGCCCGGTAGCGACCTACAAGAAGGCGGTCACCAAGCTCGACAGCTACACCCCGCTCGGGTACTCGCTGTGTGGTGTCGTCGTCGAGGTCGGCGCCGGTGCGGAGGAGTTCGCCGTCGGCGACCTCGTCGCGGCGGCGGGCAACGAGTTCGCCCTCCACGCCGAGGTGAACTGGGTCCCCGTCAACCTCTGCGTGCCGGTTCCCGAGGGGGTCGCCCCCGAGCACGCGGCCTTCGCGACGGTCGGTGCCATCGCCCTGCAGGGCGTGAGGCAGGGGGAGCCGCAGCTCGGCGAGATGGCGTGCGTCATCGGCCTCGGCCTCGTCGGCCAGCTCGTCGTGCGCCTGCTCGTCGCGGCCGGCGTGCGCGTCGTCGGCATCGACACGGTCGACGAGCGCTGTCGCATGGCGGAACGCGCCGGGGCACTCAGCTGCGCGTCCCCGGACCCGGAGGGTGCGGCATACGCGGAGCAGGTGATCCGCACGGCGACCGGCGGCCTCGGCGCGGACCACGTCTTCCTCGCGGCCGGAGGCAGCACCAACGGCCCCGTCGAGCTCGCCGCTCGGCTCGCTCGCGACCGGGCGCGGGTCGTGGACATCGGCAAGACGCGTCTCGACCTGCCGTGGAACGCCTACTACGAGAAGGAGCTCGACGTCCGCTTCTCCCGCTCCTACGGTCCCGGGCGCTACGACGACCGGTACGAGCTCGACGGGATGGACTACCCGGCCGGGTACGTCCGCTGGACCGAGCGGCGCAACCTCGGCTGCTTCCTCGACCTGCTCGCGAGCGGGTCGGTGGAGGTCGGGTCCCTCGTGTCGGCGACGCGTCCCATCGCGGACGCCGCGGGAGTCTACGAGGAGCTGCGGACCGGGTCCCTCCGCGGTGTCGGCTTCCTCCTCGAGTACCCCCGGGTCGAGCCCAGCCCTCGTTCGGGGAGCCGGGCCGCGGTGACGAACGGCGCCCGCGTCCCCTCGGTCACCCGGCGTCCGACCCGGACACGCGCCGACACGGTCCGGCTGGGCTTCATCGGGGCCGGCAGCTACGCCTCGTCGATGCTCCTGCCGCACCTCGCGCGACACCCCGGAGCGACGCTCGGCACGGTGGCTACGACGAGGTCGCTGTCGGCGGTCAACGCACGGCGGACGTTCGGCTTCGAGTCGGTGACGACCGATGCAGAGGACGTCCTCGCCGACCCCGACATCGACGCCGTCTTCGTCGTCACCCGGCACCACTCGCACGCCGCCTTCGTCTGCAAGGCCCTCGAGCACGGCAAGGCCGTCTTCGTCGAGAAGCCCCTCGCTCTCACCCGGGCCGAGGTCGACGGCATCCTCGAGGTCGTCGCGCGGACGGGCAACGACCGGGTGATGGTCGGGTTCAACCGTCGCTTCGCCCCCCTCCTCGGTGGGCTGCGCCAGCGCTTCGGCCCGACCAGCGGTCCCGTCAGCCTGAGGTACCTCGTCAACGCGGGCCGGATGGCCGCGGGAAGCTGGTACCTCGACGAGCACCTCGAGGGGTCGCGCTGGCTGGGCGAGGGTGGGCACTTCGTCGACACCGTGAGCTGGTGGGTGGGACACCACCCGGTCGAGGTCAGTGCCCTCTCGACCCCTGACGGGTCCGACCTGCACGCGAGCCTGCGCTTCGAGGACGGATCGGTCGCGACGATCACGTACTCGACCTCCGGCGACGCCCGGGTCCCGAAGGAGCACCTGGACGTCTCCGGTGGCGGTCGCAACGCGTCGCTCGACAACTTCACCCGCGCGACGGTCTGGACCCGTGCCGGACGCGAGTCCAAGCGCTCGTTCACGGGTCAGGACAAGGGGCAGCGCGCCGAGCTCGACGCCTTCCTCGAGGCGGCCCGGCTCGGCGCTGCCATGCCGATCGCGCTGGACTCGCTCGTCGCGACGACGCGCGCGACCCTCGCGGTGGGCGAGAGCCTCACCTCGGGACGGGCGGTGGCGCCATGAGCCGTCCGGTCACCTGGTACGCGCAGCGGCTGCTCCGGATGTCCCCGGCGGAGGTCGCCTGGCGGGTCGGCGACCACGCCCAGCAGGTGGTGTGGGCGCCGCGCCGGGTGCGCCCCGGCGACCCGTTCCCGCCCGCCGAGGGGCTGCTCGCGCCGCGTGTGCTCGCCTCGCCGGTGCCGCCGGGGACGCGCCAGCAGGTGCCGCCTGAGTCCGCCCTCCGGCTCGTCGCCGCGGCGGACCGGCTGCTCGCGGGGGAGTGGGACGTCCTCGGCAGCTCTCGGCCCGATGTCGTCGACCCCGACTGGTTCCTCGACCCGGTCACCGGCCGCCGGGCGCCGAGCGACGTCCCGTCCTTCGGCATCGACCACCGGGACGAGCACGTCACCGGCAACGTCAAGGCCGTGTGGGAGCTCTCGCGCCACCACCACCTCACCGTGCTCGCCGCGGCCTGGTGGCTGACGACGGACCCGCGGTACGCCGAAACCGTTGCGGCACAGCTGCGTTCGTGGTGGGCTGCCAACCCGTTCCTCACTGGCATCCACTGGACGAGCGGGATCGAGCTCGGGGTGCGGCTGACGAGCTGGGTGTGGGTGCGTCGCCTGCTCGACGACTGGCCCGGCGTGGCGGCGCTCTTCGAGGAGAACCCGGTGGCACTGGCGCAGGTGCGCTGGCACCAGGAGTACCTCACCGCGTTCCGCAGCCGTGGCTCGTCCGCGAACAACCACGCCGTCGCCGAGGCGGCCGGTCGGGTCGTTGCGGCGTGCGCGTTCCCGTGGTTCGCCGAGAGCGAGGGCTGGCGGCGGGACGCCACCCTCCAGCTGGAGCGCTCGCTCACCGCGAACACGTTCCCGAGCGGCGTGAACCGCGAGCTCGCCAGCGACTACCACCGGTTCGTCGCCGAGCTCGGCCTCGTCGCCCTCGTCGAGGCCGACGCCTCGGGACACCCTCTGTCGACCGGGGCCAGGGACGTCCTCGTGCGTGCCCTCGACGCCGGTGCGGCGATGCTCGACGTGGCGGGGCGCCCGCCCCGCCAGGGCGACGGGGACGAGGGACGGGCGCTCGTGCTCGACGACCCCGACGAGAACCCGTGGACGTCGCTCCTCTCCCTCGGGGCCCGGACCGTCGGGGGGTGCGCGTGGTGGCCCTCCGTCACGGACGGCGTGGCCAGCACGCTCCTCGGGTCCCTGGTGTCCAGCACCGCACCGGTGCACGCCGACCGCCCGGCCACCCCGCCGCGTCACTTCAAGGACGCGGGGCTCACGCTGCTCCGCAGTGCGCCCGGGGACGGTCCCGAGCTGTGGTGCCGTTGCGACGGCGGGCCGCACGGCTTCCTGTCGATCGCCGCCCACGCCCACGCCGACGCCCTCTCCGTCGAGGTTCGCCACGACGGGGTCGAGTTGCTCGTCGACCCGGGGACGTACTGCTACCACGGTGAGCCGGAGTGGCGGAGGTACTTCCGCTCGACGCGAGCCCACAACACGGTCGAGGTCGACGGCGTCGACCAGGCGGTGGCGGCCGGCCCCTTCATGTGGAGCACCCACGCCGACGCCGCCGTCGACCACGTCCGCGCCGGGCTGGAGCGACCGCAGACCTGGCGCGCCCACCACACGGCCTACGCGCGTCTGCACCCCTCGCTGCGCCACGACCGCCGCGTGACCCTCGACGGGCCGGGGCAGCGGCTCATCGTGACGGACAACATCGCCGGCGTGCCGTCGCACACCCTGCGGATGTTCTGGCACGTCGGACCGGACGTCGAGGTCGGCCTCGAGGACGGGGTGGCGGACCTGGCGTGGACGGGGCGCGACGGGGAGCCGTCCCACGCTCGGCTCGTGCTGCCGGCGGGACTCGACTGGTCCGCCCACCGGGGGGAGACCGACCCGCCACTCGGCTGGTACTCGCCCCGCTTCGGGACGCGGGTCCCGACGACGACGCTCGTCGGAGCGGGGGCGTGGACGTCGACGCTCGACCTGCGGACCGCGCTCGTCATCGTGCCCTCCACCGTGGGGGCTGCGCCGGTCCGGGCGGCACCCCTCGCCGTCCGGACCGGGGGGGAGGCGTCATGACCGAGGAGGCAGTCGACCTCCGGTCGATGTGGGCCGTCCTGCGTCGGCGCACCGCCGTCCTCCTCGTGGCCGCGCTCCTCGGGGCTGCGGCCGGTGTGGGACTGCTGGT
Source organism: Knoellia aerolata DSM 18566 (assembly GCF_000768695.1). Classification (GTDB taxonomy): domain Bacteria; phylum Actinomycetota; class Actinomycetes; order Actinomycetales; family Dermatophilaceae; genus Knoellia; species Knoellia aerolata. Next base: position 15,810 of record NZ_AVPL01000036.1, on the reverse strand, counting down.
GCTCGTCCCCCCGGCGTTCACCAGCACGAGCGTCGTGCTCCTCCCCGCGGTGTCACAGTCCGGCTCGGGTCGCATGGGCGGCTACGACGCCGAGACCCAGGTGCTCATCGTCACCAGCTCGGAGGTCCTGTCCCGCGCTGCTCGCACGGTGAAGCCCTCGCTGCCCGTGAGTGAGGTCGCCGACCGGGTCAGCGTGGACGCACCGGCATCAGCGGTCCTGCGGATCACCGCCGCCGGGACGACCGGGGCGCGGGCGGAGGCCCTCGCCTCCGCCGTCGCGGGCGCGCTCGTCGCCTACCTCGAGGAGACGCGGGGGACCCTGCTCGCCGCCCAGCGGGGGCAGCTGCAGGAGCGCCTCGACACGCTCGTCGCGAGCCTCGACGCGGTCACGGCCGAGATCACGGCGACCACGGCCCGGATCGCCAGGAATGGAAGCACGACGACGGCCGGCCTGGCGGACGCTGCCGCCGTCGCCGACCTCACGGCGGTGCGGGCCTCGACGGTCCTGGACGTCGAGGCGCTCCGGAAGCAGCTCGCCGGTGAGGGCGACACCGAGGCATCGGTGCCCGCCGGGGCGACTGTCATCCAGGCGGCGTCGCCGGGCACGCAGTCGGGGTTCGTCACCGACGTGCTCCTCCACGTCCTCGGTGGTGCCGCGCTGCTCCTCGTGCTCACCGCCAGCGTCGTGATCACGGCGAACCGACGGGACCCCAAGCTGCGCTCCCGCGACGAGATCGCCGACTCCGTCGGGATCCCCGTGGTCGCGTCGCTGCGGGTCCGACCCCCTCGCACGGCCGGCGCCTGGGTGGACCTGTTGCGCACCTACGACCCGGACAGTGCCGACGGGTGGGGCCTGCGCCGCCTCCTGCACGGGCTGGTCCCCGACGCCGGCAAGGAACGCGTGTCGTCCGGGCCCTTCGTCCTCGTCATCCTCTCGATGAGTGGTGACCCCGCGGGCCTTGCGGTCGCGCCCCAGGTTGCCTCGTTCGCGGCGTCCACCGGCGTCACGACGCAGCTCCACCCCGCCCAGCAGCCCGGCTCGGCCGCCACCCTGTGGCTGGCGTGCGCCCAGGCCTCGAAACAGGGGAACCTCCGGCCCGCACTCACCGTCGCCGGCGGTGCAGACGCCGAGGGTGCCGACGCCGAGGGTGCCGCCGAGCTCGTGGTGCGGCTCGTCGTGCTCGACCGGGACGCCCCCCTGCCGGACTCCGCCTCGGTGGCGGGACACGCGGTGCTGCTCGCCGTCAGCTCTGCCTCGGCCACCCGCCGGAACCTCGCCGACGTCGTCGTCGCCGTGGACCGGGTCGGGCGTGAGGTGGAGGGCATCGTCGTCGCCAACCCCGACCCGCTCGACCGGACGATGGGTCGCCTGGCAGCCCCGGAGTCGACCGGATCGCCAGCACTCCCGACGCGGATCACGTCCCGCGCCGCTGGAGGGGCGGGGCCGGCCAGGGCCCCCCGCCTCGGTGACCTCGAGGGGAGGCACCGGTGAGCGGGCCGGTCTGGCGCATCGACGACGAGGACGGCGACCCCGACCTGACGGGCGCGCCGAGTCCTCTGCTCGTCACCGTCAGGACGCTCGGGGCCGCCCTCGCGCGCACGTGGTCGACCGTGCTCGCGGTGTGCTGCCTGGGGGTCCTCGTCGGGCTGGGCGTCCTCAGCATGGTTCCCCATCCGGTGTCCGCGACGGCCACCCTGCTCATGGTGGCGCCCAACCCGGACGACGCCTCGGCCATGACGACGGACATCAGCCTCCTGCAGACCCGCGCCGTCGGTGAGCGCGTCATCGCCGAGCTCGACCTCGAGGAGTCGCCGGAGTCGCTGCTGTCCACCGTGACGGCGACCCCCGTGAGCAACCAGATCATGACGGTGTCCGTCGACGGTCCCGACGACGACGAGGCGCTCAGGCGGGCCACGTCGGTCGTCGCGCACTTCCTGGAGTTCCGCGCCGAGCAGCTGCGGACGGTGTCCGCCGGGCTCGTCGCCGGGTACGAGAGGCGCATCGCGTCCCTGCAGGCCCGAGTGGGCGAGCTCACCCGGGAGTACGACCGGGCCTCGGCGGCCACCGTGGACCAGGTGCGGCTCAGCGACATCGTCACCGAACGAGCTGCCCTCGGCACCCAGGTCACCGACCTCCAGCGGTCCATCGAGGACGCCACTCTCGCCTCCGACGCGGCGGTGAGCGCGACGCACGTCATCGACGAGCCGGCCGCCACCCCCTTCGGGTCCCGGCGACAGGTCGTCCTCGTCGGCGCGTCGGGCGGCCTGGTCGGTGGGGTCCTGGCGGTCGGGACGATCCTGCTGCGCACGCTGACCAGCGAACGCCTGTACCGCCGGCGTGACGTGGCCTCCGCCCTCGGTGTACCCGTCCGGGTGGGGGTCGGCACCATCCCTTCGGGCGGGCGGCTGAGCCGGATCTGGACGGCCGTCACGCGAGGGATCGCCACGGTCCTGAGGGGGCACCCCCGACGCTGGAGCGAGCCTCTGCGCAGCCGCCGTCGTGAGGCACTGGTGCAGGGTCTGCGCGCCGCGCTGCCGTCGCCGCTCGGCACGCCCGAATGGGATGAGCACGTCGGCGGCGCCGGTGCGCGCGCCGGGGAGCGGTCGGGGCCGACGAGCCTCGGGCTGGCGCCGATGGACCGCGCTGCGACCGGCGCGACCGTCCTCCGAGCCCTCGCCGACCGGCTCGTCGAGCGGGGTGGGCGGGTCCTGCTCGTCGACCTCACGGCCTCCGGAGCCCTCGTCGGCACGCGGGCCACCGAGCCGACCGAGGCGCCGGTGGACGGTCCCGGGGCACTGACGCTCTTCCGTCCCGAAGGAGACCCCGCGCTGACGCCGGGTCCCCTCCCGGGGCCACGCCGCCGAGGCCCGTCGCCCGAGGGGCTCGACAGGCTGTCAGCCGTGTGGGACGAGGTCGACGTCGTCCTCGCCCTCGTCGAGGTCGACCCCGGGCTCGATCTCGACGTCCTCGCCACGTGGGTCGACCAGGTGGTCCCCCTCGTCACGGCGGGCCGGACCAGCCGCGAGCTCCTCACGACGATCGCCTCCCTGGTCGCCGAGGCCGGCGTCGACCTTCCCTTCGCGCTCCTCGAGGGCGCCGACCGCAGTGACCGGTCGTCCGGTCGCGGCGCGCCCAGCGGGGAGGAACCGGCTGACCTTCCCGCCGACGAGCGACCCGGGGAACCGGTCGCCGACGCGACCAGGGTGAGGGCGGTGCACGCGCGATGAGTACGCCCACGCTGCGCGAGCAGCGGCCACTGACGGTCGGTCGTCGTCATCGACTGGGTCGTCACGCACGCCGCGAGACCCACTTCGCTCCGGTACCACGGCTGGTGCTCCTGTCGTGGGCCGCACTGTTGTTCAACGTCCTCACGCCGGGCGGCGCCGAGACGATCATCCCGCTGCCCGGTCCGGTGGCCCAGGTCATGGCGCAGGGGGCCCTGCTCGTGGCCCTCGTCCTCGCACTCCTCGCGAACCCGCGCCTCGTCCTGCGGCCCCACGCCGTGCTCGTGCTGCTCAGCGTCCTGGCGCTCATGTCGCTGGTCGTGAGCCTGCACAGCGAGTTCATCGTCGGGGCCGTGTACCGCAGCCTGCGCCTCCTGGGTTTCGTCACGGTCCTCTGGCTCCTCTCCCCGTGGTGGGGGCGACGCGACCTCGTCCTGCTCCGGGCCCACCGGCTGTGCCTCGGTGTGGTCCTCGCCAGCGTCCTCGTGGGGGCCGCCCTCGCACCCGGCAAGGCGTTCGCCGTGGACGGGCGCCTCGGCGGAACGGTGTGGCCCGTGCCGCCCACGCAGGTGGCGCACTACGCCGCCGTGATCTTCGGAACCACCGTCATCCTCTGGATGTGTCGGGTCGTCACCGGCCCGCACGCCCTGGCCGTCGGGACGGTGTCCACCGTGGCCCTCATCGGGACGCACACCCGCACGGCGCTCCTCGGCGCGCTCCTCGGTCTGGCCGTCGCCTCCGCCAGCCTCTTCCTGGGGCACGCGCGGGTGCGACGGGTGTCGGTGTCCACCCTCCTCGGGATCGTCGTCGGGACGTTGGTCTTCGCGCCGCAGGTCATCACCTGGCTGGCGAGGGGCCAGTCGAGCGGGGAGGCCAGCAGGCTCACGGGGCGTACCGACGTGTGGGCGGACGTCTTCGCGACACCCCGACCGCTGTGGGAGCAGTTCCTCGGCACCGGACTGTCGAACAAGTCCTTCGACGGGCTCCCCATCGACAGCAACTGGGTGGCCACGTACGTCGACCAGGGGTGGGTGGGAATGATGCTGGAGGCGAGCATCCTCGTCGTGCTGCTCCTGGCCGCCGCCACCCACGTGCGAGGCCCTCGTCGAGCACTCGCCCTCTTCCTCGTCGTGTACTGCATCGTCGCGTCGGTCACCGAGACGGGGCTGGGGGACGCCTCGCCCTACCTGCTCGACCTCGCCGTGGCCGCCTCCCTGCTCGCGTCCGCACCCGGCCGCAGCCCGACGACGGGACCGGGCGCGTGAACGGACCCCAGACCCCGGCCGGCACGCCCGGCACCACGACCGCCGGCGCGTTGCCGCCCCGCAGGAGGAGGAACCCACGATGACCGCACGAACCAACGGCGAACGCCCGGCACGCAGGCCCGGAGTCCTGCTCGACCGGGACGGGACGATCATCGAGGACTCCGGGTACGTCGGGAGGATCCGCGACGTCCGTTTCCTCGACGGCGCCGTCGACGCCATCGCGCGACTGAACGCGAGCGGTCTTCCGGTCGCCGTCGTGACGAACCAGGCCGGCGTCGCGCGCGGCTACTACGAGCTCGAGGACGTCCACCTCGTCCACAAGCACCTCGACGCCGAGCTCGCCGCGCACGGGGCGCACGTCGACCTCTGGCTGTTCTGCCCCTATCACCCCGACGGGATCGTGCCCGCCTTCGCCCGGTCGAGCGCGGACCGCAAGCCCGGGCCCGGTATGGCGCTCGCCGCCGCCGACGCCCTCGGCCTGGACCTGGCGTCGTCCTGGGTCGTCGGCGACAGTCCGTGTGACGTCGGCCTCGCCCGGTCCGTCGGCGCCCGTGGCCTGTGGATCGACACCTCCGACCGCGACCCCGGCCCCGGGGTGCGGCGGGTGCCGGACCTGGCCGCCGCCGTCGACACGGTGCTCGGGGACATCGCCAGCCGTCCGGGCAGGGCTGCGCAGGAGCGCTTCCCGACCCGGCGCTACGACAGCGGTGCGGACTTCGCTCGCCACTACTCGGACGAGCTGACGGGCGCCATGGCCGGCATCGACCCGGTCGGCTTCGAGAGGGCCGCGGACATCCTGTCGCTCGCCTACCTCGAGGACCGTGCGGTGTTCGCCTGCGGCAACGGCGGCTCGGCGTCGATCGCCAACCACCTGCAGTGCGACCACGGCAAGGGCGTCCGCGTCGGCACCGGGCTCCGGACCCGGGTGGTGAGTCTCAGCACGAACGTCGAGATCCTCAGCGCCATCGCGAACGACATCGGCTACGACGCGGTGTTCGAGTACCAGCTCGAGTCCCAGGCGCGAGAGGGTGACGTGCTCGTCGTCATCTCCTCCTCGGGGCGTTCGCCCAACGTCGTCCGGGCCCTGCGCTGGGCGCGGGCCCACGGCATGCGCACCGTCGCCATGACCGGGTTCACGGGTGGTCCCTCCCGCGAGCTCGCCGACGCGTCGATCCACGTCGACGCCCACAACTACGGGGTCGTCGAGGACGCCCACCAGGCGTGCATGCACCTCCTGGCCCAGTACGTCCGCCAGTCGCTCATGGCGGACGCCGACGTCGCGGTGCAGGTCTTCTGATGATGCGGGTCGCGATCAACCTCCTCACCGACGACCCGGGTGCGCCCTCCGGCGCGCACTGGTTCTGGAAGCAGGTGATCCGGGAGATGGATCCCCTTCTGGGCGAGGACGAGGAGCTGCACCTCCTCGTCAGCCCGCGGATCCGCCACGAGCACTCCGGGTACGGGCCCCGCGTCCGTCACGTCACGTTCCCGTGGTCCAACGAACGCCGGTCGCTGCGAACCCTGAGCGAGCAGCTCTACGCCCCGGTCCGCCTGCCACGGGCGCGGATCGACGTGTTCAACACCCTCATCGCCCCCCTCGTCCGGCCGGCCCCGGGAGTCGTCGCGCACTTCAAGACGCTGCACGCGTTCACGACACCGTCGGCCATCAACCCGGCCGTGCGCCTCTACCGGCGCACCGGGTACCCCCACACGGCGAAGGTGGCCGATGCGGTGATCATCAACTCCGAGAGCCTGCGCCGTGAGGTCGAGGAGCACCTGGACGTCGACCCGGGCAAGCTCCGCCTCGTCCCCGAGGCCGTCGACCACGAGGTCTTCCGGCCCGGTGACCCGGCGGAGGCCGCGTCCCGGCTGCGTCGGGAACGGGGCATCGAGGGTCCGTTCGTCCTCTTCGTCTCCTCGCTCTGGCCGTACAAGAACGTCGAGGGGCTGCTGCGCGCGTTCGCGATCGCGCGCCGGGACCTGGCGGGCCACCGGCTCGTCGTCGTCGGTGGCGCCGCGGACGCCGACTATGCGACCCGGCTGCGGGTACTCGCCCACGACCTCGGCGTCACCGACTCGGTCGTGTGGGTGGGAGGGATCCGTCACCACGAGACGCTTCCCTTCTATCGCGCCGCAGACGCGTTCGTGTACCCGTCGCACAACGAGACGTTCGGACTGCCGATCCTCGAGGCGATGGCCGTCGGCTGTCCCGTCGTGACCTCCGACTGCAGTGCGATGCCGGAGACGGCGGGTGGGGCGGCGCTCCTGGCCGACCCCGGCGACCCGGCGGCCCTGGCCCGCGCGATCGTCGCCGCCTGCGGGGACGAGGGGCCCCGGCTCCGCGATCTCGGCCCCTCGCGAGCGGGGCAGTTCACCTGGGCTGCGACGGCCAAGGCCACCCTCGAGGTCTACCGCGAGGTGCACGCTGCACGGGGAGGCCGGCGATGAAGGTCCTCGTCACCGGTGGCGCCGGGTTCATCGGGTCCCACACGACCGACCGCCTGGTCCGTGAGGGCCACGAGGTGACCGTGCTCGACGCCCTCGTGGCACCCGTGCACCGGGACGGCGTGCCCAACCACCTCACCCCCGGAGCCGACCTCTTCGTCGGCGACGTCCGCAACCGCGAGCTGCTGGCGAACCTCCTCCGTCGGGTCGACGCCGTCTACCACTTCGCCGCCTACCAGGACTACCTGCCCGACTTCTCCCGGTTCACGGACGTCAACGTCGTCAGCACCTCGCTCATCTACGAGATCGCCGTGTCGGAGGGGCTCGACCTGCGACGGGTGGTCGTCGCGTCCTCCCAGAGTGCGATGGGGGAGGGCCTGTACCGGTGTGCCCGGGACGGTGAGCAGACCCCGGGGATGCGTTCCGAGGAGTCACTCAGGGCGGGGGAGTGGGAGCTCCCGTGCCCGGTCTGCGGCGGACCGCTGGAGATGATGCGCACACCGGAGCGGGTGTCCAACCCGCAGAACGCCTACGGGATGTCGAAGTACGGCGAGGAGATGGTCGCGCTCAACCTCGGTCGGCGCTACGGCATCCCCACGGTGGCGCTCCGGTACAGCATCGTCCAGGGGCCGCGGCAGTCGGTCTACAACGCCTACTCCGGCGCGTGCCGGATCTTCTGCCTGCACTACCTCCTGGGTGGCGCGCCGACCCTGTACGAGGACGGGGAGATGGTGCGGGACTTCGTCAACGTCCACGACGTCGTCGAGGCCAACCTGCTCGTCCTCGAGGACCCCCGAGCCGTCGGCCGAGCCTTCAACGTCGGTGGTGGGACGGCATACACGACAAGGGAGTTCGCCGAGATCGTCCGTGCGCACTACGGATCGGCGGAGTCGGCCCGCGTCACCGGTGCCTACCGCTTCGGCGACACCCGGCACATCTTCTCGGACGTGTCGGCCCTCGAGGGACTGGGCTGGACGCCGTGGCGCACTCCCGCAGACTCCGTCGCCGAGTACGCCGAGTGGCTCAAGGGCATGCCGGGGCTCGAGAAGGTGCTGGCCGACGCCGACGCGACGATGACGTCGCTCGGCGTGGTCCGGGAGGTGACCCGGTGAAGGCCTTCGTCCTCGCCGCCGGGCTCGGAACGAGACTTCGCCCGCTCACCGACCACGTGCCGAAGTGCCTCGTCCCGGTGGGCGGACGACCCCTCCTCGACCTGTGGCTCGACGGACTGCACGACGCCGGGATCGACGACGTCCTCGTCAACGTGCACCACATGGCGGACCGGGTCCGAGCGCATCTCGCCGGTCGCCGGGGGGCGCCCCGGGTGCGGGTGAGCCACGAGCCCACCCTGCTGGGGAGCGCTGGGACCCTCGTCGCCAACCGGGAGTTCGTCGGGTCCGACGAGATCTTCCTGGTCGTCAACGGGGACAACCTCACCGACTTCGACGTGCGTGCGCTGGTGTCCGCCCTGGAGGGTGCACCGGAGGCGGAGGCCGCCATCGCCGTCTTCCACGCGCCCCGGCCCGAGGCCTGCGGCATCCTCGAGGTGACCGGCGGTGTCGTCACCTCCTTCGAGGAGAAGCCCAGCGCCCCCCGCAGCGACCTCGCGAACGCGGGCATGTACGCGTTCCGTCGCTCCGTCCTCGATCTCGTCCCGGTGCGCACGCCGGTGGACATCGGGACCGACCTGCTCCCGCTGCTCGTCGACCGCGCGGTGGCCGTGCCCATCGGGACGGCCTTCCTCCTCGACATCGGAACCCCCGAGGCCCTGTCGCGGGCCGAGGCCGAGTGGCCGGACCGAGGTGTCGCGTGATCGTCACCCAGACCCCCCTGCGCGTCGGGCTCGTCGGCGGAGGGACCGACCTGCCCTCGTACTACCGCCAGCACGGCGGGCGGGTCCTCAACGCCGCGATCGACAAGTACGTCTACGTCGTGGTGAAGCAGCGCTTCGACGACGACATCTACATCAACTACTCCCGCAAGGAGATCGTGTCCGAGGTCGAAGAGGTCGAGCACGACCTGGTGCGCGAGGCCATGCACATGGCCGGGGTCCGCGGCGGTGTCGAGATCACGACCCTCGCGGACATCCCGTCGGCCGGCTCGGGACTCGGCTCGTCCTCGTCCGTCACCGTGGGCCTCCTGCACGCCCTCTTCACCTACCAGGGGCGCCAGGTGTCCGCGGAGGAGCTGGCCGACCGTGCGTGCACGATCGAGATCGACCGCTGCGGTAAGCCGATCGGCAAGCAGGACCAGTACGCCGCCGCCTACGGGGGGATCTGCGACCTGCGGTTCGGGCCCGGTGACTCCGTCGTCGCCGAGCCGATCCACCTCTGCCACGAAGAGCTCCGGCACTTCCAGCGTCAGCTCATGCTCTTCTACACCGGCATCACGCGCACCGCCGACACGATCCTCGGCGAGCAGAAGGCCAACGTGCCGCAGCGCCTGGCCCAGCTCCACCAGCTGCGCGACCTCGCCCAGGAAGCGGTCTCCGGTCTCAGGGGCGGCTTCCCCGATGCCGTGGGTATCGCGCTCGGGAAGAGCTGGGACGCCAAGCGCCAGCTCGCCCAGGGCGTCTCGAACGCCGCCCTCGACGCGGCGGTCGAGGGCGCGATGGGGGCCGGCGCGACCGGGGCGAAGATCACCGGAGCAGGCGGCGGCGGTTTCGTCCTCGTGGTCTGTCCCGTCGAGCACCAGCGCGCCGTGCGGGCCGCCCTGGCTCCCATGAGGGAGCTGCCGGTCTCCATCGACCCGTTCGGCTCGCGCGTCATCTTCAACGTCCACCGGAACATCTGGAGCTGACATGACGAGCTCAGCCGACACCGACCTCCGGGAGCCGCGACAGCGGCCGCCGACGCAGGGCACGGCGCAGGTCGGCGCGGTCGAGCTGCCCGTGGTCATCGCGACCATCGCGCGGGAGCGCGGCATCACGGGGGTGCACACCCATGTCCGCCAGCTCAAGGGCTACCTGGCGCGGGAACGTCGTCCCGTTGAGGTCGTCACGCCCCACAGCTGGGCCGCCGGACGGCGTCGGCCCCTCCTGCCGATCCTCGCAGTCCTCTTCGGCGCCCGGCTCGTCCTCGAGCGGGCGTACGGCCCGGCCAACGTGTCGTGGTACCGCCGTTCGCACGAGTACTTCCTCCGTCGCGCCCTGAGCCGTCGTCTCGCGGACGCCGGTCCGTGCACGGTGTACGCGCAGTGCCCGGTGTCCGCAAGGGCCGCCCTCGACGCTCGGTCGGGACCGCACCAGCGGGTCGTCCTCGCCGTCCACTTCCGCATCTCGCAGGCCGACGAGTGGGCGGACAAGGGCCAGATTCCCCGGGACGGCCGTGTCCACCGGTCGATCCGCCGTACCGAACGATCCGTCGTCCCCCGCGTCGACGGGCTGGTGTTCGTGTCCCAGTGGGCGCGCGAGGCGCTCGTCGACTGGCTTCCGGAGGCAGCAGGACCCCGTCACGTCGTCCTGCACAACTTCGTCGAGGCTCCTGCTCGTGCGCCGTCCCCTGCGGTCCGCGGCGACCTCGTCAGCGTGGGCAACCTCGAGGCGGTGAAGAACCACCGGTTCCTCCTTCGCGTGCTCGCGGCCGCGAAGCGAGGCGGGTACACGTACTCGCTCGACGTGTTCGGCGAGGGGGTGGAGCGACCCCGGCTCCTGGCCCTCGCCCACGATCTCGGCGTCGAGGGTCAGGTGCGCCTCCACGGGTTCCGCGACGACGTCCAGGTTCTCCTGCCCGGCTACCGGGTGTACGTCCACGCCTCGTACTCGGAGTCGTCGTCCTTGGCGATCATGGAGGCGATGGCGGCAGGTCTGCCCGTCGTGTCGAGCCCGATCGGCGCCCTCACCGAGCTCTTCCGCGAGCCCGACGAGGGCAGGTTCTGGCCGATCGACGACCCGGAGCGCGCCGCGAACATCCTCGTCGGCCTCCTGGAGGACCACGACGAGCTGGATCGGGCGGGGCGGGCGGCGCGGGCGCGTTTCGACCGCGAGTACGACGCCGACGTCGTCGCACCCCAGTTGCTCGCCTTCCTGGGGGAGGTCCGACGATGACTCTCGCGCGACGGGACGGTGCGGGACACTGCGCAGTGGACCGGGGCTGCCTAGCGGTCGTGTGCCAGCCGGCGGAGCGTGGACCGGCTGGCGCCCGTGACCAGGGCCAGGGCCAACAGCCCCCCGCCGAGGACGTCGGTCGGCCAGTGAGCCACGGTGATGACGAGGGCCGCGGCCATCAGTCCGGCCGGCACGGCCAGGCTGGCCCACCACCACCAGCGCACGCGCGGCCACACCATCAGCAGAGCTCCGCCGAGAAAGACGACCACCGCCAGCATGTGTCCCGAGGGGTAGCTCCCACCGCCGGGTTCGAGGTAGCCGTGGGGGTCGGGCCGGGCGAGCACGAGCTGGAGGAGACGGAGGGCGGCCACACCGGCCACCGAGAGTGTGGCGCCGAAGGCCATCGGCCACCACGACCGCCTGAGCGCACAGACGCCGACGACCGTCGTCGCGAACAGGACCATGACGTGGAGCGGCCGCAGCCGGGACATCCACGGGCTCCAGGTGTTCTGGAGGTCGCCCCACCACGCGTCGGTGGGACGGAAGTGGTGTGCGATCCGCAGGTCGAGGGTGTCGGCGGACCCCGTGGCCACGACCAGGGTCAGCGCGAGGAACGGGACGACGAGGCCGAGCGCCAGCAGTGTGGAGCCTCGGTGCGCCCGCCCGCTTCCCGCTCGCTGCTCCATGACACCACCGCCTGCTCGGTCCGTCGGGCCGGCGCCCCTCGGCGCGCCCATCGCCCCATGCTCCTACGGCTCCCGCGACTCGGTGGTCGAGTCGGCGCAACCGAGGTCGCCCGCACCGTCCCATCCGTCCCGTTCCCCAGCTCAACGAGCTGCACCGAGAGGACCACGTCATGAGGCTCTTCGACCGACGGCCCACGACATCCGGGCATCGCGCGGTCGTCGCCGCAGTCGGTGCCCTCTGCCTCCTCCTCGCGGTGGGGGTGGGGGCGCTGCCGGCGAGCGCCGCCGACCCGTGCCTCCCGCCCGTCAGCGTCATCGCGTGCGAGAACAGCAAGCCGGGAAACCCGTCGAGTGAGTGGCAGATCTCCGGTGCGGGCTCCTCGACGATCCAGGGCTTCGCGACGTCGATGAGCGTCAACCCCGGTGACACGGTGCGCTTCAAGATCAGGACCCCCGCGACGCGCTACCACATCGATATCTACCGGATGGGGTACTACCAGGGCAACGGCGCCCGGCGGGTCGTCGCCGGGCTGCAGCCCTCGGCGACGCTCCCGCAGACCCAACCGACGTGCCTCAACGACACCGCGCCGACCGGCCTCGTCGACTGCGGGAACTGGGCCGTCTCGGCGTCCTGGGCGGTGCCGTCGACCGCGGTCTCCGGGGTGTACCTCGCGCGCCTCATCCGTGACGACACCAGCGGTACGAGCCACATCACCTTCGTCGTCAAGAACGACGCGGGCCGCTCGGACATGCTCTTCCAGACGTCGGACCAGACCTGGCAGGCCTACAACACCTTCGGCGGGAACAGCACGTACAGCTGTCAGTCGAACTGCCCGCCGGGCAACCCGACCACGTACAAGGGCGCGTCGAAGGTGTCGTACAACCGACCCTTCAACACGGCCGTGGACTCCGTCCCGAGCTGGCTGATGTCCGCCGAGTACCCCATGATCCGCTTCCTCGAGGCCAACGGGTACGACGTGTCGTACACCTCGGGGGTCGACGTCGGCACGCCGGCCGGGGGCGCGCTGCTCACCAACCACAAGGTCTTCCTGTCCGTGGGTCACGACGAGTACTGGTCGGGACCGCAGCGGGCCAACGTCGAGGCGGCCCGGGACGCAGGGGTCAACCTGGCGTTCTTCAGCGGGAACGAGGTGTTCTGGAAGACGCGCTCCGAACCCAGCATCGACGGCACCGGCACCGCGAACCGCACGCTGGTCACCTACAAGGAGACCCACTACGACGGCGTCGTCGACCCCCAGGGCCCGCCGACCTGGACCGGGACGTGGCAGGACCCGCGGTTCAGCCCTCCCAGTGACGGGGGGCGGCCCCAGAACGCCCTCACCGGCCAGCTGTTCACCGTGAACTCGGGCAGCACGGACATCAAGGTCCCAGCGCAGTACGGCGGACTGAGGTTCTGGCGCAACACGTCGGCGACGTCCCTCGCGCCCGGGCAGACGCTCACGCTGGCCCCCGGGCAGGAGGCCCTCGGCTACGAGTGGGACGTGGAACCCGACAACGGCTTCCGCCCGGCCGGGCTCTTCAACCTGTCCTCCACGACCTACACCAACGCGGAGGCCTTCACCGACTACGGCAGCACCGTCCAGGCCGGGAGCACCGCCACCCACCGCATGTCGCTCTACCGGGCAGCGAGCGGGGCGCTGGTGTTCGGTGCCGGCACCGTGCAGTGGTCCTGGGGTCTCGACGACCCCTTCTCCACCCCCGACAGGAACATGCGGCAGGCGACGGTCAACCTCTTCGCGGACATGGACGCACAGCCGTACGCCCTCGGCTACACCGGACTCGTCCTGGCGACCAAGTCCACCGACACCATTGCGCCGACCTCGACGATCACCTCCCCGGATGCGGGGGCGAGCGTGGGCGACGGCACGTCCATGACCATCAACGGCACCGCGGCGGACAGCGGCGGCGGTGTCGTCGCCGCCGTCGAGGTCTCGACGGACGGCGGCACCACCTGGCACCGGGCCAACGGAACGACGACCTGGAGCTACACCTGGGTGGCGCACGGCAACCCGACGACCACCCTGCGCTCGCGGGCCGTCGACGACAGCGCCAACATCGAGGTTCCGTCCGCCGGACGTCAGCTCGCCGTGGGCTGCACCTGCTCCATCTGGGGGACGGCGTCGACGCCGGGTCAGGTCGACTCCGGGAGCGCCACCGCGGTGGAGGTCGGCGTGAAGTTCCGCTCCGACGTGTCCGGACGCGTGAGCGGGGTCCGGTTCTACAAGTCGTCGAGGAACACCGGGACCCACGTGGGCAACCTCTGGACCACGAGCGGGACGCGGCTCGCGACGGTGACGTTCGCGAACGAGACCGCGTCGGGCTGGCAGCAGGCCCTGTTCTCGACCCCGGTGGCGATCAACGCCAACACCACGTACGTCGTGTCGTACTTCGCGCCGAACGGGCACACCGCGCAGGACGTCAACTACCTGTACCCGAACCCCTCTCCGCGTCCGGACGCCCGGAGCCACGTGGACAGCCCGCCGCTGCACGCGCTGCGCAACACCAACGGGGTCGTCAACGGCCTCTACCGGAACGCCGCATCCAGCGGTTTCCCCACGGCGACGGACAGCGCGACCAACTACTGGGTCGACGTCATGTTCACGCAGAACACCGGTCCCGCGACGGTTCCCGGGGCCCCCACCGGTGTCCAGGCGACACCGGGCAACGGTTCGGCGGTCGTGGCGTGGTCCGCACCCCCGGACGGTGGCAGCGCCATCACCGGGTACACGGTCACCCCGTTCATCGGATCGACCCCGCAGCCCACCAGGACGGTCACGGGCAACCCACCGGCGACGAACGTGACGGTCCCCGGCCTCGTCAACGGGACGGCATACACGTTCACGGTGCGGGCCACGAATGTGGCGGGCACGGGTCCGGCATCGGCGGAGTCCAACAGTGTGACGCCGGCTGCCGTCAGCTGCTCGTCGTGCTCCCTCTGGCCCTCCTCCGCCGTCCCGTCGACACCCGATCAGGGCGACCCGAACTCCATCGAGGTCGGGGTCAAGTTCCGGGCCGACCTCAACGGGGAGATCATGGGCCTGCGGTTCTACAAGGCTCCCCTCAACACCGGCACGCACGTCGGCAGCCTGTGGACGGCGTCCGGGACGAGGCTTGCCTCGGTGACGTTCGGCAGCGAGACGGCCTCCGGGTGGCAGCAAGCCCTCTTCTCGACGCCCGTGCAGATCACCGCGGGGACGCTCTACGTGGCTTCGTACTTCGCACCGAACGGCCGCTACCCCGGTGACGGCGGCTTCTTCGCCGGTCAGGGTGTGGACTCCGGCCTGCTCCATGCCCCGGCCGACGGGGTGAGCGGCGGCCAGGGCGTCTACCGGTACGGGACGAGCAGCGGGTTCCCGACGAGCACCTACAACTCCGAGAACTACTGGGTCGACGTCGTGTACTCGACGGGCGGACCCGGCGTTCCCAAGGCCCCGAGCGGCGTCATCGCGACGGCAGGTGACGAGTCGGCTGTCGTGTCGTGGACCGAGCCCGCTGACGGTGGCAGCCCGATCACCGGCTACACGGTCACCCCCTACATCGGGGGTACCGCGCAGACACCCACGACGGTCACCGGCAACCCGCCCGCGACGACGACCACGGTGAGTGGACTCACCAACGGCACGGCGTACACGTTCCGTGTGGCAGCCATCAACGCCTTCGGCTCGGGCGCCGCCTCGACCTCCTCGAACACGGTCACACCGCGGGTCCCGAGCCCTCCGACGGCCCCCACGGACGTGGTCGCCACCGCCGGGGACGGATCCGCAGTCGTGTCGTGGAGCGCTCCGTCGAGCACCGGCGGTGGGCTCATCAGCTACACCGTCACGCCGTACATCGGGAGCGTGGCGCAGGAGCCCACGACGTTCAGCGGCAACCCGCCGGCGACGACCACGACGGTGACCGGGCTGACCAACGGCACCGCGTACACCTTCCGCGTCTCGGCCACCAACCCGGTGGGCACCGGCCCGCTGTCGGCGGCGTCGAACCCGGTCACGCCCACGCCCTCGACCGTTCCGGGGGTCCCGACCGCGGTGAGCGCGGTTGCGGCGGATGCCTCGGCGGTGGTGTCCTGGAGCGCGCCCGCGAACGGTGGCAGTGCGATCACCGGGTACACGGTGACGCCGTA
>NZ_AVPL01000034.1 GCF_000768695.1 Knoellia aerolata DSM 18566 | reverse complement strand
TGAGCCTGACGGCCATCGCCTTCTGGGCGTTGGTGGTGGTCGCTCTCGTGGCCCTCTTCAGGGGTGTACGCGGCGATTCGAACCAGGTCCGGAGGGACGACGACGACGCCCACCGCATCCTCGACCAGCGGTTCGCCCGCGGCGAGATCGACACCGACGAGTACCACGCCCGCCAGGTGGCGCTCCGCTCGGCGCACTGACGCCACCCGGCCTGATGAACCCACACCCTCCGAGACCGCGGACGTCGTGCTCAGGTGCTCGGACCAGGATCTTCATCGAACCTTCAGGGAATCCAGGCCAAGAGGCCCCTCGTCGCACCGCATGGTGGACACCGGTGCGCCCACGAGTCCCTTTCCTCGGGTGCGCACCACGATGATCGACCAACGCGACCAAGGAGCAAGCTCTCGTGCACGTCACCCAGCGGTACCCCACCCTTGCCGGACTCGGCATCGCGGCCGTCCTGACCCTCAGCGCCTGCGGAACGGACCAAGCCGGGTCCGGCGCGGCCGGTGGGACGGGCTCAACGACATCGAGCACGTCCGAGACACCTGAGGCAGGCCGGAAGGGCGACGTCATGTTCGCGCAGATGATGATCCCGCACCACCAACAGGCCGTCGAGATGGCAGACCGGGCTCTGCAGAACGGGGCTTCCCCAGCGGTGACGGAACTGGCACAGCAGATCAAGGCGGCGCAGGGTCCGGAGATCGAGACCATGACGACGTGGCTCCAGGAGTGGAGGGCCCCCATGACGGCGGAGGAAGGTCATGGGGGGCACGACGGCGGCGCCGGCATGATGGCCGACGGAGACATGAAGGACCTCTCCGCTGCCAGTGGCCCGACGTTCAACGAGATGTGGCTCACGATGATGGTCGAGCACCACGAGGGCGCGGTCGTCATGGCGCAGGACGTTCTCACGACGACCGGCAACCCGGAGGTCAAGGAGCTGGCCCAGGCCATCGTTGCTGGCCAGAAGCAGGAGATCGCCACCATGACCTCCCTGATCAGCGGGACGTCATGACGGCCATGGGTCTCGATGGCAGAGTGCCTCGCACGACACGGCCCCCGCGTCGAGGAGTTCTCGCGATCGTTGCCGTGGCGGCCGCTGCCGCTCTGCTGGGCGGGTGCGCGTCCGATGCGGGCGGGGCGGACGCTCCTGCCGCGGTGGTCCCGGGCGTCGCGAACGACCCCAGCGTGTCGGCTGGTGTGAAGGGTGCAGCACTACCGGCCGCACACGTCCACGGTGTGGGCCGGGATCCCGGTGACGGGACGCTGCTCCTGGCAACTCACGAGGGCCTGTACCGCTTCGGCCCCAGCGGCCCGACGAAGGTCGGCCCGAGCATCGACCTCATGGGGTTCGCGGTTGCGGGGCCGGGTCACTACTACGCCTCCGGCCACCCGAACACCGTCCGAGAGCTGCCGCAGCCGATGGGGCTGATCGAGAGCACCGACAGTGGTACCACGTGGACGGTGCTCTCCCGTGGCGGGCAGTCGGACTTCCACACGCTCACGCCGGCTGGCGGCACCCTCCTGGCGTTCGACGGACAGCTCCGGCGCACGACCGACCGCCGGACGTGGTCGACCGCGTCGATCTCGGGGGAGCCGCGGACGCTCGCTTCCAACCCTGCGGGCGAGTCCGTTCTCGCGACGACCCGGGACGGACTCCTGCTCTCGAAGGACCAAGGAGTCACCTGGACGCCGGTGGCGGGCGCCCCACCGCTGCTGCAGGTCAGCTGGGGTGACGACCAGACGGCTGCGGGTGTCACCTCCGATGGGGCCGTGGCGATCAGCACCGACGGCGCCCAGACCTGGCGGTTGACGGGTGCCAGGGTCGCGCCGCCGCAGGCGATGAGCGCCAGCATGACGACGGCGGGACTCGAGATCCTCGTCGTCACCGGCACCGAGGTCCTGAGCTCCCGGGACGGGACGAGGTTCACTCCCATCTCTGGCTGAACATTCCCGTACTCCGATCCCGCCGGCGCACGAACAGCGAGCACTGGAGCGGCATCACGTGCGCCGCCAGTGCGCTGCCCAGGGTCGATCGCGCACGGGACCATCGACCCTGTCGTGCAGTGACACCCGGGTGTGGACTGGGTGCGGAACCTGCGTGCACGACCTGGGGCCCGGGTCGACATCGGTCGTGACCGCTTCACCCCTGCGCACCGGTTCCTGACAGAGGACGAAGCCGTGGCCGTCGGTGAGCAGTTCCGTGAACGCCACCCGCTCAGGCTTCGGTTCATGAGCTGGGTGCTCGGATGGGGTGACCTTCGGAGTGAGGAGGCGCTGCGTGCCTTCGTGGCGTCCCGACCGTGCGTGGCCCTGACGCCCACCGATGCCAGTGGTGAGGAATGGAGAGCGCACTCGCCCGACCGGATCGCTGGCTCTGGGGCTGTGTGACGTTCGTGAACGTCACCGGGCCCTGCGCCTACTTCGTGTTCGGGCGCCGTCGAACCCACTGAACGACGCCTCAGCGAGACCGCCCGTGTCCCTCAGGACGACCCACCCGCTCGTCCACCATGCATCAGACCAGAGCCGGGGCGGCAGGATGCCGGAGGCCTCACACGCTGCGCAGCACCAGGAGGAACTGCCCACCGGCCGACTCGACCTGCGTCGTGACGGCCAGATCGGGGGCGAAACGCGACAACCGGTCGAGCAGCCACGCGGCGCCCTCGTCGGCGTCCGTGCGGCTCGGACAGCGCGCCACCACCTCGCGCCCGCCCTTGCGTCGGAGGCGCTCGACGGTCGCCACGATCGGGGCGGGGTCGACGACGAAGAGCTGCGGTGACCACGGCACGACCGGCCGCACCGCACCCTTGCGGGTGTTGCAGGCACGATGCGCGAGCCGTTCCGTGACTGTCGCGGCCTTCTTGGGCTTCGCGCCGCCGCCGTCGACACTGGGACCGCGATCCGAGTTGACCGAGGCGTGGGGGTCCACCGGCTCGTCGCACAGCCAGCATCGCCACGAGTCTCGGTCGCCGACAGCGCTCAGGTTGCTCATCCGCGAACCGTAGCCGCGGATCCGCGTCCATCACCGATGACCCGCACCGGTGAGGACGTGTCGCCATCCGTCCGCCTCGGGCGGCAGGGCTCTTGGTCAGTCGTGGCCGTTGCACCCCTGAGCCTTCGCGGCAAGGTAGTAGTCCGCGGCGTCCAGCAGGTAGTGCACGTCATCGGTGTCGTGGTAGATCTGCAGGGCAACCGCCGACAGCGTGTACAGGCCGGCGCACGACATCGCCACGGAGTCGGAGCTGCTGGACGCCGTGTCCCCGCCGTACTCGGCCCGGCGGGCCTCGAGGAACTCCGCGTCGATCAGGTCGCGTGCGTCTCGTGACGCCCCCGGCCCCGCGCGTCTGACCTCGTCGAGAATCGCCTTCAGGTGGGGCTTCAGCTCATCCACACGCAGTCCGGTCGCCTCAGTCATGGCCCTCCACCTCGGTCCCTCGTCCGACACCGAGCACGCAGCGTGCTCCCTTCGATGATGGCGGCGGGTCACCTGGCCTGACAAGGGGAAGCAGCCCGAATCCCGGCACGGTGAGCGCACGGAACCCGAACCCGCGAACCCGCAGGTCAGGCGGGGCGTTAACCACCGGCGGGCTCAGGTCGGGTCGGGTTCGCGAGGCTCGGCGACGGCCGGATCGCCCACCGGTTGCGCGGAAGGCGTCGAGGGTGGATCCTCATCCGGTGGGCCGGGGTCACCGTGCGTGAAACAGTCGGGCAGAGGCAGGCCAGCCCCAGGCATGACGGAGCGCCTCCCAGCCAGACCCGCCCTCAGGGCGGTCAGTGCCCGGGGGGCGCTTCGGCCATTCACGCCGCGACCGTCGAGTGATGACGTCACTCCTGATCATGACGTTGGCTGCCGGCAACGGTGCGGCGGACGCATACTGAACTCATGGTCGCCAAACAGCCCCGCATCGAGGACGAGGCGCACGAGCCCGATCTCGACACCCTCCGTGAGCGCGCGGACGAGGCCGAGGTCCGCGCCTCGGCCAGCGACGAGCGGGCAGGGGCACAGAACGCCCGGGTGGACCGGCTCGAGGAACGGGTCGACATCCACGAGGAGCTCATCGCCGAGCTGCAGGCGGAGGGCTCGCTGAGCCGCAAGCACGCGGCGAACCTGGAGCAGGCACTGCGGTCGGCACGCCTCATCGGGTCGGCTGTCGGCATCGTCATGGCCAACCGCAGGGTGAGCGAGGACGTCGCCTTCCGGACTCTGGGCAGGGCCAGCCAGAACACCAACGTCAAGCTGCGCCTCGTGGCCGAGGAAGTCGTCCGCACGGGGGACGTGAGCCCCCTCCCGGAGCTGTGACCCGCGCCCCGGCGCACGTCCCCTCGAGCTGCTAGACAGGGGGACCTTGGGCCGTTGCCTTCACCCCGGGGGTCGGGTTGGCTCGGACCATGAGCACGACGAGCGCCGGGGGCGCCGGCAGGACGCCGGGCAGACAGGGTCGGTGAGGGGCGGTGCGCGCATGGGAGACCACGGGTGGGGCGGGTCGTGTCGACCGGATTCGGCTCACCCGACGGGGGACCCCGACACCCGGCATCGGTGAGCTCCTCGTCCGGGTCGAGGTGTGCGGCGTGTGTCGGACCGACCTCCACGTCGCCGACGGGGACCTGCCGGTGCACCGACCTGCGGTCGTCCCCGGCCACGAGGCGGTGGGGACGGTGGTCGACGCCGGGGCGGATGTCTCGCGGTTCTCGCCGGGCGACCGCGTGGGGGTCGCCTGGTTGAGGAGTACCTGCGGCCGATGTCGTTGGTGCCGGCGCGGCGCGGAGAACCTGTGCCCCGAGGCGACCTTCACGGGCTGGGACGCGGACGGTGGGTATGCCGAGCTGGTCACCGTCCCCGCTGCGTTCGCCTACCGCGTCCCGGACGCTCTCCCGAGCGAGCAGGCGGCCCCCCTGCTCTGCGCAGGCATCATCGGCTACCGCTCCCTCGTGAGGTCGGAGCTGCCCCCGGGTGGTCGGTTGGGCATCTACGGGTTCGGGGCGAGCGCGCACCTCACCGCTCAGGTCGCCCTCGCGCAGAGCGCTGAGGTGCACGTGATGACCCGCGGGTCCGGCGCACGGCGCCTGGCCCTGTCCCTGGGCGCTGCCTCGGCCGGCGGCGCCGACGCACCCCCTCCGGTCCCGCTCGACTCGGCGATCATCTTCGCGCCGGCGGGGGAGCTCGTACCGCACGCGCTCGAGGCGGTGGAGCGAGGTGGCACGGTGGTTCTCGCGGGCATCCACCTGAGCGATGTTCCACGACTCGACTACCAGAGGCACCTGTTCCACGAGAAGCGGCTCACGTCGGTCACGGCGAACACCCGTGCCGACGGCGATGAGCTGTTCCGCCTGGCAGCCGCCCTGTCGGTTCGCGCGGACGTCACGACCTATCCGTTCGAGGCCGCGGACCGGGCACTGACGGACCTGGCAGCCGGGGACGTCACCGGCGTGGCCGTGCTGTCCGTCGGCTGAGGCTGAGCCGAGGGCGAGCCGAGGTGGAGACCGACGCCGTGGTGGGTGGGCCCGGCCGTGCCAGAGTGAAGCTCCTCACGGCGAGGCCTGGGCACGCAGGGTGAACGACCGGTCGACGAGCGTCCGGTGGTTCCAGGTGTGGCCCGAGAGTCCGACGGTGATCGTCTCGCCACCGTCGTCTCGCACCCGCAGCATCCCGAACTGGCCTGCCTCGAGGAAGGGTCCGTCGGTGTAGGGCCCGCCCTTGGGGCTCGGTGGTCGGTCCAACGGCCCGGCGTGCAGGACGGGAAAGCCCTTCGTGACCATCGTGGAGTACTGGCTGTGGGTTCCGTCGTCGAGCGCGAGCATGTGTGCGTCGCCGCCCAGCATGACGAGACGGTCGGTGAGCCCGTACGAGGCGACGACGTCGGCGAGCCGCGAACGCTGGGTGGTGTAGCCGCCCCAGTCGTCCGCGCCCTGGCTGGCCCCGGCCACCCAGGGGTTCGGGTTGACCCACACGACAATGCCGTCGCGGTCCCGGGCCCGTGCGAGCTCGTCGACGAGCCACCGTTCCTGCTCCCTGCCGAGCAGGAACTTCGACGCGTCGTCGGCCGCGGCCTGCGGCGTCCGTGTCGAGCGGGTGTCGGTGAGGAGGAATCGCACTCGGCCGATGGAGAAGGCCTGGAAGACCGGGCCCCCGTCGGCGTCACCGGTCAGGGGGTAGTGGGGCACGTACTCCCGGTAGACCGCCTGGGCGGCGGGTCGGGTACGCGCGGTCTCGTTCGCGTCGTTGCCGGCATAGTCGTGGTCGTCCCAGACGTACCCGACGGAGGTCGAGCGGTACAGGGCGCTCTGGGCCGTGCTGGCGAGCGTCCGGTCCAGGGCCTTCCGGAAAAGGGACCGGTCGTTCTCGACGATGTTGGCGTAGTGGATGTCGCCGATCGCGAGGTAGGCAAGGGGCCGCTGGTCCCGGATCGCGTCGAACACCGCCCCGTTGGAACCCGTGACGGCGCAGCTGCTGAAGGCCACGCCGAAGCTGCCGGCTCCGTCGGGGAACGTCCGGAGCTGCCCGCGCCGCACGAGGTCGAGCCGTCCGTCGGCCTCAACCGCGTAGTGGTACGTGGTGTCGGGACGCAGCCCCTCGAACGTCGCGCGGACGATGGACCGGTCGCCCGGGTCCACGCTCTCCGGAGCGGAGAACCGCGCATCGCCGAGGTCGGATGCCTCAGCCAGGGCAACCCGAACCCGTCCATGGGCTGACCGGAGCTTCGCGACGACGGTCGTCTGGTGCGGGCTGGTCCCCCCGGCCCAGACCCACTCGACCGCCGAGGAAGGCAGGGCGGAGGCCGTCGTCTCCGGGTGGGCGGGCCCGAAGTAGCGCGCGTACACCCGGTCCGCGCCGAACCAGACCCCGCCCACGAGAAGGACGGTGACGACGAGGAGCCGACGGATGTGGACGGCTTCGCGGTCTCGTTGCCACGCGAGCCACCGCAGGAAGGCGGGGACGAAGAAGACGATGCCCACGCCCACACCCACCGCCGGTGGGTACTGGATGCCGGCGAGGATCGCGAGTCCTGCGCCGGCGACGGCCATGACGGTGGCGCCGACCATCTCGGCTCGGCGCGCCACGAGCGTGCCGAGGCCGAACGCCACGAGCAGGCCCACCTGCACCGGCACCACGAGGTCGGCCTCGACCGTCAGCCCCGTGTCCGCCTGCGGGATCAGACCCCGCGTCGCGAGGAAGCCGAACAGCGACGTGGCGCACAGGCCCCAGACGGTCGCCACGAAGCGAGCCACGGCCACCACACGGTCGCCGACCGGGTGAGGCCCCAGCAGGCGAACGCCAGCGGGCCTGACCCTCAGGCGGGGCCCCGGGGAAGGGGACCGGGGGACGGTGGTCATCGGGGTGAGACCGACCACGCGACGGGCCCACGGTGGTGGTCTCCGGAACCGCACGGCGACCGCCAGTGACGCCACACCCACCACGCCGAAGCCCGCGGAGCAGGCCAGGAGAAGCGCGAGCACCCAGGCGACTCCCTCCGACCACGGGGTGAGCCCCACGAAGTTCCCGACCGCACCGATGGCGACGTAGATCGCCAGACCCAGGGCGGACGCGCCCCACACGGCATACGTCCGTCTGCGTCGCAGGCCCCCGCGGTCCTGGGCCGCGCCCTCCATGCCCTGCAGGGCGGTCACGCCGGTGGCGCGGCCGTTCAGCGCTGCGATCCGCTCGAGCCATCGTTGCCCGTGGACCCGGGAGAAGGTGTCGTGCACCACCGCCCCGGCGGAGAAGACCAGGCCGACTCCGAGGATCGCCGGAACGATCACCGCTGCCTCGGGGGCCGGCGTCATGGTGCGGACGTCCTGTCGAGCCTGCGTCCTGCCACCCGCGCCTCGTCAGGGCCCCCACCGGCATCAGCGTCGAGGATGGCGACCAGGCCACGGTCGCCGTCGACGGTCACGACGGCGGCACCGTCGTCGTCGAAGGACGCGACGAGACCGGGGACGTTGAGCACCGCCGGGATGCCCAGCTCGCGCGCCACGATGGCCGCGTGGGAGAGGGGTCCCCCCCGTTCGACGGCGATGGCGCCCGCGCGCATGAACAGTGGGGACCATGAGGCGTCCGTGGACGTGGCCACGAGGACCTCGCCCTCGTGGAGCTCGTCCGTGGGCTCCCGGACCACGCGTGCGACCCCGGTGAACACGCCGGCTCCCGCCGCCCAGCCGTGGAGCTCGGTTCCCGTCGGCCGCACCACCCGTTGCGCCGTCGGTCGCCCCCGGAAGCGCTCCGGCAGCGGCTCCTCGGCGGCGCACTGCTCGAGCCACCGACGGCGACGTCCGAGCTCGGCACGACTGGGGCAGCGGCCAGCCAGGGCCGCGTGCAGCTCGCCCTCGTCGAGGAGCTCGACGTCCTCGGGTCGGTCGAGGCGGTCGTCCACCGTCAGGCGCCGACCCAGCTCGAGGTGCACCCGTCGGAGCTGCCCCCCGAGGGCCAGGGTCGCCGTCTTCGTCGACTCACGCCGGTCGAGCAGCTCGACCGCGACGTCGACGAGCCGTCGGGCGGTGAGGAGCCGCCGGTCGACCAGCTGGCCGGGAGGGGACGGGCCCGAGGGCACCGCACTCAGGACGCGGGTGAACTCGTCCCACAGGATCTCCCTGCGCCGGGCCGCGTCGCCCGTCGGGTGCTGGGCTCCGACCTGGGACGCCGTCCACACGAGGTCCCACATGTGGTCCAGGTCCTCGTCCCAGCACGGCCCCCCGAACACGGCCATCGACCCGGCGCACCGGGCCGCCTCGAGCAGGGCGTCGTGCAGCGCCGCGCCCCTCGGAGTGGCGAGCAGCCTCTCGCGCGCGACGTCCCAGCCCACGGCGTCGTGGGGGAGCAGGTCATCCCGCGACAGTGCAGCGACCTCGGCGGCCGACGGCCGCCACCACTCGGCGGATCCGCGGTGGGCGGTGAGCCGCTGGGCCCACCGTTCCGCCTCGGGCTGGTCGAATCGGCGGAGCAGCCAGGACTCCAGGTGACGGTAGGACGCGGTCGCCGACGCGGCCACCGCCACCTCCGCCGCCATCGCTCTCCCGGCGAGGTCGAGCAGCCGGTGGCGGAGGCGCAGCACCGCCTCGAGCGTGGCGGTGCCCGACGTGTCGGCCCTGACCACCGGCGACGTGGCGGCCATGACGATCTCCGCCTCGCGGCTGGACCGGCGCCGCAGGCTGAGCATGGCGAGGTCGTGGCGTGCCGTGCGCCACCGGGACTCGTTCGCGGGGGTGCTGACCGTGACGGGCCGGTCCCCGGTCGCGAGACCGAAGTACTGACGCTCCACGTCCTCGGGCCTGCCCCCCGGGATGGCGGTCGCCATCTGCTCGAGGACGTCGAGGCTGAGGGCCGCGCGCGCCCTGAACCGACCGATGATCGTCGCCGGCGGCGGGAGCTCGGGCAGGACCTCGAGCTCGTCGAAGAGTCGCCGGAAGGCCTCCTCGAGGATGAAACCGGCGGTCGCCCACCGCAGGGGTGGCAGCACCCCGGGCAGCGTCTCGGCGATTCCCGCCGTCGTCCACCGCGCACCGTCCGGCGTCGGCGTGTCGAAGCCGTCGTCCCGCCGCCTGGTCACGATGGCGATCGGTCGGGCCTGCAGCAGGGTGAGCATGCTTCCGTCCCAGGCCCATTCGATGTCCTGGGGTTGGCCCAGAGCCGCCTCCACCCGAAGCGTGAGCCTGGCCACCTGCACCTCGAGCGTGTCGTCGGCGTGGCGGGGTCCGCAGGCCTCGAGTCGGGGGATGCGCGTCACCTGCGGCGTGACGCTCCCGGAGACCAGTCCCTCGCCGAGGCCGGCCACGGCCTCGACCCGAACGGAGTCGGGCACCTCCGGGTCGAGCGAGAAGGCGACGCCCGCGCACTCGGCTGGAACCATCGGCATGAGCACGACGGCCATGGCCAGCCCGGCCTCGTCGACCCCCTGGAACCGTCGGTATGCCGTGGGGGCGGGCTGCCACAGCGAGGCCCACACCAGGCGTACGGCCCTGATCAGCTCGCGTTCGGTGCCGACGTCGAGGTAGGAGCGGTACTGCCCCGCGAACGACATGGTCCCCATGTCCTCCGCCGTGGCGGACGACCGGACCGCGAGCCGCGTCGCCCCGCCAGCGGTGACGAGGGCCACGGCGTCGCGGATCGCGTCCGTCACGTGGGCCGGCAGGGGGGCGGCGAGGAAGGCGTCGTCCAGCAGTCGCTCCTCGGTGGCGGACCGGTCCGGCGAGGAGGAGCGGACCTGCCGCCGACCGAGCAGGTCCGCGATGGGCTCCTGGCGCGCGACGGCGTCGTAGCACTCCGTCGTCAGGACAGCGCACGGCGGGACGGGGAAGCCCTCCGCGATCACGCGGTCGAGCCAGGCGCCCTTGCCCCCGACCAGGCCCGGTGGGAGTCCGCCGCCTCCGAGGGGCAGGACGAGGGGCCGCGTCACACCACTCATCCCTCACGCGCTGCCGAGGGCACCGTCGGTGCGTCGACGCCCGTGGAGCCCGACTGTGGCTGCGTCCCCACACCCTCGAGCTGGCGGCGGTAGGTCGCGAGGGCGCGGTCCGCGATGCGTCCCACGGGTTCGCCGGTGAGGTCGGACCGGGCCTGCAGCCAGGCGAACAGGTCGGCCCTGGTCGTCAGCCGGCGCCGAGACGGTGGGACGAGCAGGAACCACACGAAGCAGAGGACGACGACCCCCGCGAACAGGACGACGAGGTCGGGCTCGCGCACCAGGGCCGCGTCCACCAGGCCGACGGCCGCGACCCCGGCGATCGTCAGGAGCAGGACACGTTCCACGCGGGTGGACATGTGACGACGGTGTCATCTCCGCGCGGCCGCAGGTCAGGGCCGAAGGTCCTGTGGCACGGCGCGCTCCGGCTCACGGTGGCCGACGGATGGGGACGACCCGTCAGGACCGTCCCCATCCGTCAGCGTGGCGCGCGCCTAGCCGGTCGCGCCGTGCGCCAGGCCGCCGTCCTCGCCGGCGAAGGTGCCCTCCGGTCCTGCCGGCTCCGGCAGGGTGAACGCCGGGCCGGGGACCTTCTTGCCGTCCACGCCGTTCACCGAGTCGGTGGAGTACGCGAACGTCAGCATCGCGAACGCGATGAGGTCGCTGTTGACCTCCAGGGCGTGCAGGTCGACGTTCCCGAGGGTGTCGCAGGCCTCGTGGTAGCAGGGGTCGAACTGCTCCCCGGCCTCGCCGCCCCAGATCCTTTCCTGCTCCGGGGTCTTGATCTCCTCGGCGCCGGTGAAGAGCCCGCTGGACGGGATGCCGGCGAGGATGAAGGCCTCGTAGTCGCTGCGACCCGAGAACTCGGTGTCCTCGTACGGTTCACCGATCTTCGTGTAGTACGCCTCGTAGACGTCCTCGATCGCCTCGGAACCGGCCGGCACGGGAACGGGGGCCTCGAACGTCGACTCGTCGGCGTCGTACACCATGAAGATGTAGTTGGGGGAGCCGACCATGTCGTAGTTCATGTAGAGGGCGATGCGGTCCCGCTCCGCCTCGGACAGCCCGGCGACGTAGTCCGCCGAACCGACGAGGCCCTGTTCCTCGCCTGCCCACCAGGCGAAGCGCAAGGTGTTCTCCGGGTTGAGGTTCGCCATCATCAGTGCCGTCTCGAGCAGCGCCGCGGATCCCGAGCCGTTGTCGTTGATGCCGGGGCCCTCGACGACGCTGTCGAGGTGGGCGCCGGCCATCACGACGTTGTCCGTGTTCTTGCCCGGCAGCTCCGCGATGACGTTGTAGTCGGTGCGCGTCTCCGCCGGCAGCACCTGGACGTATGCCGTGGAGCCGGCCCTCGCGAGCAGGGCACCGTCGGCGAAGCTCGCCCCCACGACGGGGATCCCGTGGGTGACCGGACCCGGGGCGCCCGGGATGGGCTCGTCCACGCTGGTGCCGTCAGCCACGATCAGGCCCGACCGCTCCGGGGTGTTGCCCTCGTTCATGATGATGACGGCCTCGGCGCCCGCCTGCTCGGCGTAGTACGCCTTGGTCCCGAAGAAGCACGTGCCGCGCTGGATGAGCGCGATGTCGTTGTCGCCGCTGAAGTCGAGTCCGGCGAAGTCGGCGGCCTCGCACCCGCTCGTCGACCCACCCTCAGGTGTGAGGTCGACGTCCACCGGGATGACGTTGCCCTGCACCTCACCCGAGCCGCTGCCGGTGAAGACGCCCGTCGGGTACTCCGCCTCTGGCGCCGGGGTGAGCTGACGCAGGACTGCCGGGAAGTTGAAGGTGATGTCGACCGGGTCGAGCGTGACCTCGTAGCCCGCGTCGCGCAGCAGGCCGGCGACGTAGTCGACGCTGTCGGCGTAGCCGTCCGTTCCGGCTGCCCGCGTGCCGGGATAGACCGGGTCGGTGCTGTTGTCGGCGATCTTCTGGAAGGCCTCCTGGTGGGCGCGCACACCGTCGAGGGTCACGCACTCGAGGAGCTTCTGGTAGGTGTTGTTGCTTCGGTTGTCGCACGACGCAGCGGGTGCCGCCGTGCCGGACTGGGGTGTCAGTGCCGTCGTGAGCGCTGCGACGGCGGCGATCGCCGTGAGCCGCAGCGTGTTCTTCCGTGCCGGACGAGGTTCGGTCATGACCATCCACTTCGTTGTGGGTGAGCCGTGGCTGGACTCTGCTGACCGACGCTAGGGGTGCCACGGGCCAGCACGCCATAGTCCGATGTGACGTGGCCCACAGGCCGACCCCCTCGGAGTGCCGGTTCCGCGTGGATCCGGTGCGCCGACGGTCCACGCCGGGTCCACGCCTACCCTGTGGACATGACCGACCGTGACCGAGTGAGCGTCGAGCGCCTCATCGCCGCCCCTGCCGACAAGATCTTCGACCTGCTGGTGGACCCCGCACGCCACCTCGACATCGACGGGTCCGGGACCGTCCAGCGGGCACGTTCGGGCGGGCGTCGGCTCCGGCTCGGCGACACGTTCGGGATGGACATGAAGCTGGGGGCGAGCTACTCGACGCGCAACGAGGTCGTGGAGCTGGACGAGGACCGGCGGATCGCGTGGCGCACCCTGGCGCCCTTCCCGCTCAACCACCTGTTCACCGGCCGGACGTGGCGCTACGAGCTCGAGCCGGTCGACGGCGGCACTCTCGTCAGGGAGACGTGGGACATCAGCACCGAGGCCTGGCCGGGGCGTCCCGCCGTCCGGCGGATGGCCGGGTCGACGAAGCGCAACATGGAACGGACGCTGGCGCGGATCGAGGAGCTCGTCACCGACTGACGTGCGCCTACGATCGCTCCATGGGACAGGACGAACATCCGCGGGCGTCGATACCCAACCGCGTCTACGAGGCAGAGCTCATCCGGCTCCAGGCCGAGCTGGTCAGGGCGCAGGAGTGGGTCAAGGCCGAGAACCAGCGCGTCGTGGTGGTCTTCGAGGGGCGTGACGCTGCGGGGAAGGGCGGCACGGTCAAGCGGATCACCGAGTACCTCAGCCCGCGCAACACCCGCATCGTGGCCCTGCCGACGCCGACCGAGCGGGAGCGGAGCCAGTGGTACTTCCAGCGCTACGTCGAGCACCTTCCTGCCGGGGGAGAGATCACCCTCTTCGACCGCTCCTGGTACAACCGCGCCGGGGTCGAGTGGGTCATGGGCTTTTGCACGCCCCACGAGCACCGGCGGTTCCTGCACCAGTGCCCGATCTTCGAGCGCCTGCTCGTGGAGGACGGGATCATGCTGCGCAAGTACTGGTTCTCCGTGAGCGACTCCGAGCAGCAGCGCCGCTTCGCTTCTCGGCTCAACGACCCGATGCGGCAGTGGAAGCTCTCCCCGATGGACCTCGAGTCGATCACGCGGTGGGAGGACTACTCCCGCGCCAAGGACGAGATGATGGTGCACACCGACATCCCCGAGGCGCCCTGGTACGTCGTCGAGTCGGACTCCAAGAAGCGGGCTCGGCTCAACATGATCGCCCACCTGCTGTCCACGATCCCGTACGTCGACGTGCCGCTGCCGGCGCTCGCGCTCCCGGATCGCCCACCCCCACAGGGCTACCAGCGTCCGCCGCGCGAGCACACGACCTACGTCCCGGACCACAGCGCCAGCCTGGGCTGAGGCCGACGGAGCCGGCCGGCTCAGATGAAGAGCAGCTGGGCGCCTTCGGTCTTCTCGATGAAGTCGCTGGCGCTGATGATGGCCTCGACCTCGTCGTAGAGGTCCTCCTCGGTCAGGTGGTTCATGTCCGCCGACATCCGGCAGGCCCAGAGGTGACCTCCGGAGGCGACGATCTGTTCGAGGAACTCGGGGACCTCGGGGACGTCGAGGTCGGCGATCGACTTCTTGAGCTTGGACGTGGCCATGTGGGTGATCCCGGGAATCCCGCCCAGCCCCTGCGGCATGTGAGTGGCGGTGTTGCCCAGCGGGGTGAACTTGAGGTCGCCCATCGTCTTCTTGTTGATCATGTCGAAGCCCCAGAAGGTGAAGAACATGTGCGTCTCCACCCCCTCACCCAGGGCCGCGTTGGCGAGGATGAGGCCCGGGTAGGCCATGTCGAGGCTGCCCTTGGAGCAGATGATCGCCAGCTTGCGACCCTCGCTCGACGGGGTGTCGAAGCTCGGGACGATGGCCGGCGCACTGTCGGTGGTGGTCATGACGAAACCTTCCTGTACGTGGGTCGTGGGAGCCGGAGCGCTCAGACGCATCCGTGCGGCTTGGGGAGACCGGCGACGTAGGCCATCTTCTTGGCCGGCTTCTGCGGGAAGAGCTGGAACAGCTGCTTCGTCGGTATGCCGCCCGCGACCGTCACGCGTCGCAGCGTGGGCGTCTCCCCGCGGGCGGCGAAGTCCTCGCGGAGGAAGCGGATCGCCTTCCAGTGCTCGTCGCCGAGGTCGATCCCGATCTGGCTCGCCAGTGCCTTGCCCATCGCCTCGTCCCACTCGGCGGGATCGGTGAGGAAGCCCTCCTCGTTGACGTGCACCTGGCGGTTGTCGATGGTCGTGACGGGCATCGTGCTCACTCCTCTTCTGGCGGGGCGGATCGGGGGCCCCCGGCGTCGTCTGCGGGGACGACCTTGCCGGCCATGGACATCAGGGCAGGGAGGGGGAGCGGGCGTCCCGGCAGGAGGACGTTCCAGTAGATCCAGCGGAACGCCAGCTTGCCGAGGTGGTTGGCTCGGGTCTCCTTGAGCAGGCCCATCGGCCCGACGACCGGCAGGGGGTACCGGCCGGTGAGGGGCTGGGTGTCGTAGTTGAAGTCGATGAGCAGCCCCTTGCCGTCACCGGACTCGACGAAGCAGTTGGCGTGTCCGTCGAAGGCCCCGGTCATCGGCTTGCCGTCGATGAGCTCGAGGAAGTTGTCGACGAAGATCTCGACCGAGAAGTGCGCCACCGACCCGGCCTTGGACGCCGGGATGTCGGATGCGTCGCCGACGGCGAACACGTTGGCGTGCGCCGTCGACTGGAGCGTGTGCTTGTCGACGGGGACGTAGTTCAGCTCGTCACCCAGGCCCGATCGCGCGACGAAGTCGGCACCCATGTTGAGCGGGATCGTCACGAGCAGGTCGAAGGGCACCTCACGCTCGTCGTAGGAGACGAGCGCCTTGCGTTCGTTGTCGACCCTCTCGACCATGAAGTCGGACTCGACGAGGATCTTGCGCTCCTCGAGCATGTCGCCCAGGTGCTGGGAGGCGATCGGCTGGGTGAACGCCCCCGAGAGGGGTGTCACGTAGACGAGCTCGACCCGGTCGCGGATGCCGCGGTCCCGCAGCCACGAGTCCGCGAGGAAGGCGAACTCCAGGGGGGCGACGGGGCACTTGATGGGCATCTCGGTGATGTGGACGACGAGGCGCCCGTGGTCGAAGGCCGGCAGCGCGGCGGCGAGCGCCGAGGCTCCCTCGAAGGAGTAGAAGTCGAACACGCTCCGGCGCCACTGCTCCCCGAGCATCCCGGGGGTCTGGTCCGGTCGCGGCGTCGTCCCGGTGGCGATGACGAGGTAGTCGTAGGGGAGCGTGCGCCCGTCCTCGAGGTGGACCGAGGCCGAGTCGGCGTCCACACGGTCGATCTCGCCGAAGACGAGCTCGACCCCGTCGGGGATGAACGCGTGCCGCTTCCTCACGACCTGGTCCGGGGAGTAGGTGCCGAACGGCAGGAACAGGTAGCCGGGCTGGTAGCGGTGGTCGTCGTCACGGTCGACCACCGTGATCTCCCACTCCGAGGCCGGCAGCCGCCGCCGCAGCTTGTTCACGATCATCGTCCCGGCAGTGCCTCCACCGAGTACCAGCAGTCGTCTCACGTGTCTCGCTCCTTGGGTCTTCCTCCACGGACGACGTTAGGAGCCGGGGCGGGGACGGCGCAGGGCACTTGGTCCCGAGATGTGGGTGCAGCGGTGGTGGGGTGGGTGCATGGCGCGCCTGGCGTTCGACGCCGCCCCCGGTTCAGGCCGGTCCGGAGTGTGCCGCCTGCTCGGTGATCCAGTCGCTGGCCGGGCGCGGCGTGATGCCGCGTTCGCGCAGCGGCCCGTCGTCCCACCTGACCTCGCTGCGGTCCATCATCACCCCGGTGCCGAGGATGCTCGCCATCGCGTCGTTGCGGCGGGCGAGCACCTTCATGAGGAGACGTGCCACCCCGATGGGGGCCCGTCTGACCTTCATCGACCTGCCGGACGCCTGTTCGGCGAGGGCGACGGCATCGTTGCGGCTCAGGGCCTCGGGCCCGCCGAACTCGATGAGCTGCGGCGGGTGGGGCTCCGTCACCACGGCGGCGATGAGGGCCGCGACGTCGTCGGTGGCGACCCATCTCCTCTTCGTGTCGCCCTTGCCGAAGGTGGCGACCTTGCCCGCGGCCACGTCGAACCGACCCAGGGGTGCCAGGTGCACCTCCTGGAAGGCATCGGGTCGCACGACCACGCGTTGCATCCAGGAGGTGTGAAGCCTGGCCTCGGTGGCCCGCTTGGCTCGCTCGAGGGGCGTACCGAGGGAGTCGTCGAGGCCGGCATACGAGACGTAGACGAAACGTCGGACGTTCGCGTCCTCCGCCGCGTCGACGAGATGCCGCATGCCCACCTCGTCCACCTCGCGGATGGTGGGTCCCTTGGCGCCTTCCAGCCGGCGGCCGATGGCCGTGGCACTGGCGACGACCGTGTCGACCCCGCGGCAGGCCGCCTGCAGGGACGCGCGATCGGTGAGGTCTCCCGTGACGATCTCGGCGCCCGACGCCCGAAGGGTGGAGGCGTCGGAACCGGCACGGACCAGGCAGCGGACGGGCTGTCCGTCGGAGCGGAGACGGTCCGCGATGCGATGGCCCAGGTCACCGGTGGCGCCCACGACGAGGATCATCGGCGATCCCGACTCCTCGCGAGTGCGTTCACGCGCTGAGCCGGCCGTCGAGGGTGTGCCGTCGGGGCCACATGCAGACCACGGTAGACCCGGTGTCGCATCGACGGGAAGGTCTTCCGCAGAGCCGGGACCCCCGGATCGTGCCGTGGGGAGACCCGGGCCCTTTGGCCCGAGACAACCCGGACGAGAAGGAGGACGGTGGCTGCATGACCACGACCGCACCGCCCTCGGACCTCGCCATCGCCCGTGCCGCCCACCTCGAACCCATCACCACCGTGGCCGAGTCCGCCGGGATCCCGCTGGACCGGCTGCAGCCCTACGGCCGGCACGTCGCCAAGATCGACCTGGCCGCCGAGCAGGACCTCGCCGGGAAGCCGCGGGCGCGCTACGTCGTCATCACCGCGATCACGCCGACGCCGCTCGGCGAGGGCAAGACGACGACGGCGGTCGGCCTCGCCCAAGGGCTCAGCCAGCTCGGCCACCGGGCCACCCTCGCCCTGCGCCAGCCGTCGATGGGCCCGACGTTCGGGATCAAGGGTGGTGCGGCCGGAGCGGGCTTCAGCCAGGTCCTCCCGATGGAGACGCTCAACCTCCACCTCACCGGCGACTTCCACGCGGTGACGGCCGCCCACAACCTCCTGTCGGCCATGCTGGACAACCACCTGCACCACGGCAACGAGCTCGACGTCGACACGAGGAGCATCTCGTGGCGCCGGGTGCTCGACGTCAACGACCGGGCGCTGCGCGGCATCGTCGAGGGGCTCGGCGCCCGGATCGACGGGGTGCCCCGGCAGTCCGGTTTCGACATCACCGCTGCCAGTGAGGTGATGGCCGTGCTCGCGCTGTCCACCTCGCTCACCGACCTGCGCGGCCGGCTCGGGCGCATCGTCGTGGGGTTCACGACGACCGGGCATCCCGTCACCGCGGAGGACCTCCACGCCGCCGGTGCGATGGCGGTCATCCTCAAGGACGCGCTCATGCCGAACCTCCTGCAGACGACCGAGAACACCCCGGTCCTCATCCACACGGGGCCGTTCGGCAACATCGCCACCGGGAACTCGTCCGTCATCGCCGACCGCATCGGGATCCACACCGGGGACTACCTCCTCACCGAGGCCGGGTTCGGGTCGGACATGGGCGCGGAGCGGTTCTTCAACCTCAAGTGCCGGGTCTCGGGGCTCCTGCCGGACGCGGCGGTGCTCGTCGCGACGGTGCGCTCGCTCAAGGCGCACTCGGGCCGGTTCCGGGTCGTCGCCGGCCGCCCCCTTCCCCCCGAGATGCTGCTCGAGGACCCCGACGCGGTCCGGGCCGGTGCGGCCAACCTGCGTCGGCACATCGAGATCGTCCGGTCCTTCGGGGTGTCCCCGGTCGTGGCGGTCAACGCGTTCCCCACCGACCACGACTCCGAGCTGGCCGTCATCACGGACCTGGCCGAGTCGGAGGGCGCGCGCGTCGCGGTGTCGACGCACGTCCTCGACGGCGGCAAGGGCGCGACCGACCTCGCGGCGGTCGTCGCAGAGGCCTGCGACGACCCCCACCAGCTGCGCCACACCTACGAGCTCGACGAGCCGCTGCGGGACAAGATCGAGGCCGTCGCGACCCGGGTCTACGGCGCCGACGGCGTCGACTTCTCCGACGCGGCCGCGAAGGACCTCGCGCGCTTCGAGGTCCTCGGGTACGGAGCCTTCCCCGTCGTCATCGCCAAGACGCACCTGTCGATCTCGTCCGACCCCTCCCTCCGGGGGGACCCGCGCGGGTGGCGGATGCCGGTGCGTGAGGTCCGGGTCGCGGCCGGCGCCGGCTACGTCTACGCCATCAGCGGCGAGATGCGCACGATGCCGGGACTCCCGAAGCACCCCGCGGCGGCGTCCATCGACCTCGACGCCGACGGCCAGGTCGTCGGGCTCTTCTGAGCCGCGACCGAGCGACGGGAGGGAGCGGTGGCGGGACGTGACGGCCGGCGTGCCGGGTCGACCGCGCCCGGCCTGGCGACGCTGAGGAGCTACGACCGGACCTGGCTGCGCGGGGACGTGCTCGCGGGCGTGACAGTCGCGGCATACCTCGTCCCCCAGGTGATGGCGTATGCCGGCGTGGCCGGTCTGCCTGCCGTCGTGGGTCTCTGGGCGGCGTGCGTGTCGATGGTCCTCTACACCCTCCTCGGCTCCTCCAGGCAGCTGTCCGTCGGACCCGAGTCGACCACTGCGCTCATGACCGCGGTCGCGCTCGGGAGCGTCGCCGCGGGCAGCCCCGAGCGACACGCCGCGCTGGCGGCAGCCCTCGCCGGAATGGTCGGGGTGATCTGCCTCATCGCCTGGGCGTTGCGCCTCGGCTTCCTCGCGGAGCTGCTCTCGAGGCCCGTGCTGGCCGGCTACATGGCGGGCGTGGCCGCGCTCATGGTCGTGAGCCAGCTCGACACCGTGACGGGCCTCGAGGTGACGGGCGACACCGCGGCGGAGGAGGTGGGTTCGGTGCTGCGTCAGCTGGGCGACGTCCACGGGCCGACGGTGGTCCTCGCCGCCATCGTGCTCGCGCTGCTCCTCCTGACGAACCGCCTGTGGCCCCGGGCGCCGGGTCCGCTGCTCGCGGTCGTGCTCTCCGCCGGCGCCGTCGCCGTGCTCGACCTCGGCTCACGGGGGATCGACGTGGTCGGACCCGTTCCTCGGGGGCTCCCGTCGCTGAGCGTGCCCGAGCTCTCCCTCGCCGACGTGCGCACGCTGCTCCCTGCGGCGCTCGGCATCGCCGTCGTCGCCTTCACCGACAACGTGCTCACCGGGCGAGCGTTCGGTGAGCGCCACGACTCGACCCTCGACGCCAAGCAGGAGCTCCTGGCACTCGGCACCGTCAACCTCGCCGTGGCGGCGACGCAGGGGTTCCCGGTGAGCAGCAGCGGGAGCCGCACGGCGATCGTGGACTCGGCCGGTGGCCGAACCCAGCTCAACGCCCTCGTGGCGCTGGCGAGCGTCGTCGTCGCCGTGCTCGTCCTCAACCCGGTGCTGGCGGCCTTCCCGTCCGCAGCTTTGGGAGCGCTCGTGGTGTACGCGGGGATCCGGCTCGTGGACGTCCCCCTCTTCCGCCGCATCTTCGCGTTCCGGCGCACCGAGGGCGCGCTCGCCGTGGGCACGACGGCTGCCGTCCTCGTCGTCGGCATCCTGCCCGGAGTCCTCGTCGCCATCGTCCTGTCCCTGCTCGACCTCCTCCACCGGGTGACCAGACCCCACGACGGGATCCTCGGCCACGTCCCCGGGGTGGCGGGCATGCACGACATCGACGACTACCCGACCGCGACGACGGTGCCCGGGCTCGTCGTCTACCGCTACGACTCGCCGCTGTTCTTCGCCAACGCCGACGACTTCGTGACCCGGGCGATCGACGCGGTCGACCGGGCTCCGACACCGGCGCGGTGGCTGCTGCTCAACATGGAGGCGAACGTCACCGTGGACATCACCGCCGCCGACGCGCTCGAGATGCTCCGGGTCGAGCTGGAGCGGCGAGGAGTGGTTCTCGCCCTGGCCCGGGTCAAGCAGGACCTGCGCGAGGAGCTCGAGCGGACCGGCCTTGTCGCGAGAGTGGGGAGGGAGCGGGTCTTCATGACGCTGCCGTTCGCCGTCGACGGGTATGCCGCGTGGTCGGCCGCGCATCCGGAGCCGCCCGCCGGCGCCGGAAGCCCACGATGAGCCCGCTCGTGCGCCGCTGGGTCGCCTGGACCATCGCCGGGGAGATGGCGGGCTTCGGCGCGCCAGCCGTCGTCGGCGTGCTCACCGCGGGCTCGCCGACGCGGGTCGCCCTGCCCGCCCTCGTCTCGGCGGGAGCGGTGGAGGGCCTGCTGCTCGGTGCCGCGCAGGCGCACGTCCTCTCGTCTGCTCTCCCCGGACTGGACGTCCGGAGGTTCGCGCTGCTGACTGCCGGCGCGGCGTCGCTCGCCTACCTGGTGGGCATGCTGCCGTCCTCGACGGGATGGGCCGGGACGGACGCGCCGACCGCCCTGCTCGTGGCGGCGGCCGTCGTCGGGGGCATCGTCCTGCTCGGCTCGCTGGGGACAGCGCAGTGGCTCGAGCTGCGACGGCACGTGACCCGCGGCTGGACCTGGATCCTCACGACGGCCGGTGCCTGGTTGGTCGGCCTCGCCGTCTTCATGCTCGTCGCGACACCGCTGTGGCGACCCGGGCAGGGCGTGGCGCTGGCCGTGCTCGTCGGCCTCGTCGCCGCCCTGGGCATGGCCACCACGGTGGCCGTCCTCACCGGGCGCGCGGCTCAGCGCCTCGTCGACCGAGCCGTCGTGCCGCGTCCCGGCGCGCGGCTCGGCTGACCGGAGCCGTCACTGCCCGCGACCGCGG
The DNA here is from genome assembly GCF_000768695.1 of Knoellia aerolata DSM 18566. Classification (GTDB taxonomy): domain Bacteria; phylum Actinomycetota; class Actinomycetes; order Actinomycetales; family Dermatophilaceae; genus Knoellia; species Knoellia aerolata. The sequence continues at coordinate 19,266 of NZ_AVPL01000034.1, read as the reverse complement.
GACGCGCCTCGGCGGCGGGCGGCCCCGCCGGACCGCGCGGACCCGCCGAAGGCGATGGAGGCGCCGAAGAGGAACCCGAAGTCGTACCAGCCACCGGAGTTGGCGACCTCGTAGATCCCGACGTCGTCACGGAACAGGGAGACGAGGAAGGTGATCGGACTGATGACGCCGTGCCACAGCCCCAGCCAGAAGCCCGGCTGGCCGCTCGCCGTGCCGGCGCCCTCGTTGCCGCCGGCGGCGCACGCCGCCAGCAGCACGAGGAGGGCGAGCGCGAGACCCGCCCACCGTGTGGTGCGCCTCATCGAGTGAGGACCACCTTGAGGGCCCGGGTCTCCGAGGCCGCGGAGAAGACGTCGTAGGCCTCGAGGAAGCTCGACATTGGGAACCGGTGGGTGACGAAGCGGCCCAGGTCGATCTGGTGGCGCGCCACGAGCTTGAGCAGGGTGGGCGTGGAGTACGTGTCCACCAGGCCCGTCGTGATCGTCACGTTCTTGATCCAGAGGTCCTCGAGGTGGAGCGTGGCGGGTGCGCCGTGGACGCCGACGTTGGCGACGGTGCCTCCCGGCCGCACGAGTGCGGTGCACTGCTCGAACGACTCGGGGATGCCGACCGCCTCGACGGCGACGTCGGCGCCGAGCCCGTCGGTGAGCGCTCGCACGACCTCGCCCGCGTCGTCGCGCGACGGGTTGACCGTCACGTCGGCACCGAACTGCTTGGCCGCCTCGAGCCGCGAGTCGGCGAGGTCGACGGCGACGATGTGGGCCGGGCTGAAGAGCTGGGCACCCATGATCACCGACAGACCGATCGGACCGGCGCCCACGACGACGACGGTGTCACCGGGGGAGACCCGGCCGTTGAGCACCCCGACCTCGTAGCCCGTGGGTCCGATGTCCGCCAGCATGAGCACCTCCTCGTCGCTCACCCCGTCGGGGATCTTGAAGGTCGAGGTGTCGGCGAACGGGACCCGGACGTACTCGGCCTGGGTGCCGTCGACGAGGTGGCCGAGGATCCAGCCGCCACCGCCGAGGCACTGGCCGTAGCTGCCCTCACGGCAGAACCGGCACGAGCCGCACGCGGTGATGCACGAGACCAGGACGCGGTCGCCGACGGCGACGTTCTTGACGCCTGCGCCGACCTCGGTGACCGTGCCGACCGCCTCATGGCCGAGAGTCCGGCCGTCCGTGACCGCCGGGACGTCACCCTTGAGGATGTGCAGGTCGGTGCCGCAGATGGTCACGGCGTCCACGCGCACGATCGCGTCCGTGTCGGCCTGCACGGTGGGGTCCGGTACCTCCTCCCACGCCTTCTGCCCGGGGCCGTGGTAGACGAGTGCCTTCATGAGCGTTCCCTTCGTCGCGGGGTGACCGTGTTGTCACCCACGTCCATTCGACGGCTGGCTGGACCGAGCGAGACAGGGTCCGAAGTCCCGGGACGGCGGGAGGCGCCGTCCCGACCGCGGTGGCCGACATCCCGGCGCGGTCGGTGGGGGATCGCCGATCCTGCGGAGCTGCGACACCGCGGTCCGCCGTGCGCCTACGATCGCCACATGGCAGCCGAACCGCCGCGGGGTCCTGCGGCCCGGGCGGCAGCAGACGTACCGACCGAGGCCCCCCGCTGGCCCTTGTCGTCCCTCGACCTCGACGACCTCGTCGAGGAGCTGAGAGGGCGGGCCAGCTCCGCGCGCGAGTCCCAGGAGCGTCTCAGCTCGCTGCTCGACGCCGTCCTCGCCGTCAGCTCCAACCTCGACCTGGCCGAGGTGCTCCACCGCATCGTCGTCGTCGCGTGCGAGCTCGTCGACGCGACCTACGGTGCGCTCGGGGTGCTCGGTCCGGGTGGCGAGGACCTGGTCGAGTTCGTCACCCACGGACTCACCGACGACGAGCGGGAGGCGATCGGCCCGCTGCCGCGTGGCCACGGGCTCCTCGGACTCATCATCGAGAGCCCGAAGCCCCAGCGCGTGCGCAACATCGGCGAGCACCCGGACTCCTACGGCTTCCCACCGCACCACCCACCGATGACGAGCTTCCTCGGGGCGCCGGTGCGCATCCGCGACCAGGTGTTCGGCAACCTCTACCTCACCGACAAGCGGACGGGCCCCGAGTTCAGTGAGGACGACGAGGCGATCCTCGGGGCGCTGGCGGCCGCTGCCGGGGTCGCCATCGACAACGCCCGCCTCTACGACGGCGTGCGCATCCAGCAGCTGTGGGGCGAGGTCATCGGCAACGCCACCCAGTCCCTTCTCGCCGGCCGCCCGCAGGGAGAGGTCCTGGCCGAGGTGGTCGTGGGGATCCAGGACCTCACCGGAGCGTCCGCGTGCCTCATCGCCCTGAGTGACGAGTCCGAGCTCGTCGTGGCCGCGACGACGAACGGCCCCGCCCCTGACGGCGACCTACCGGCGGCGAGGGAGCCGGTTCAGGACGCCGAGCTGCGTGCGGCGCTCCTCGAGCCGCCGCGACTGGTGGCACGCGGCACCCGGGCCACCCGGGCCCACGTTCCCCTCGCGCTGGGCAGGACGCCACTCGGGATCCTCGTGGTCGACTGGGCCGAGGGTGAGCAGTCGGGTCACCTCACCCACCTCGCCGACTTCGGCCGGGGCCTGGCGGTCTCGCTGGGGGCGGCCAGCGCACGGTCGGAGCGCGCGCGCTCGGAGCTGTTCGAGGACCGCGAACGCATCGCCCGGGACATGCACGACAACGTCATCCAGCGACTGTTCGCGACCGGCATGTCCCTCCAGTCGGCCGCACCGATGAGCGAACCCCACGTCCGGCGCAAGCTCGAGTCGGCGGTGGACGAGCTCGACGCCGCCATCAAGGACATTCGGCACGCGATCTTCGCACTGCACCGGGTCCCCGGGGCCAGGCCGCTCAGCGCCGAGATCGCGACGGTGTGCGGCGACGCCGCCGTCACCCTGGGCTTCGCGCCCGAGCTCCGTCTCTCCGGTCGCATGGCCGACATCCCCGACTCGGTCTCCGCCGACCTGCTGGCGGTCGTGCGCGAGGCCCTGAGCAACGTCGCGCGCCACGCCTCCGCGAGCTCGGCCCACGTGTCCGTCGAGGTGGGTGACGACGTGCGGGTGGTCGTGGCCGACGACGGACGCGGACTGCCGTCCGACGCGGTCCGTTCGGGCCTGGCCAACCTCGCGCGGCGGGCGCAGAACCGTGGCGGCACGTTCACGCTGGAGGCCCAGGTCCCCTCCGGGACGTCGCTCGTGTGGTGCGTCCCGTTGGAGCGTGGAGGGGCCCGGGACCTAGTTCCCTAGTCGTGCACCGGTGCCCGGGTGAGGCTCGTCGCATGACCATTCCCCGCCCCGAGGAGGGCGCGACCCTGCAGGGCGCCCGGCGACGTCCGATGTACGGACCCGTCGTCGTGGGCTACGACGAGTCGGCGGAGGCCGGCTCGGCGCTGCGATGGGCTGCCGACTGGGCGAGCGCGCGAGGCGCCGCCCTCGTGGTCGTGTATGCCGTGAGCCCGCCGCCCGCGCTCACGTGGTCGTCCGTGTCCCTCACCCCCACACCCGACGTGCTCGGGCGTGCCGCCCAGCGCATCGCCCAACGTGGCGCGGACGAGGCCCGTCGACGACACCCGGACCTCGAGACGCGGGCGCTGGGAGCGGTGGGCAGCCCCGCGGCCGAGCTCGTCGCGATGTCGCAGTCCGCCGACCTCGTCGTGGTCGGTCGGCGCGTGTCGAGGGCCGACACCAGCCTCGGATCGGTGTCCTTCGCCCTGGGCATGCACGCCCGGTGCCCGGTCACCGTGGTGCAAGGTTCCTCGACGGAGGAGATCGGGCCCGGTCGGCCTGTGGTCGTCGGGGTCGACACGTCGCAGCCGTCGACGCGAGCGCTGAAGTTCGCGGCGTCCGCGGCGTCCGCGACCGGGGCGGAGCTGGTGGTCGTCTCCGCCTGGTCCGGCCCCCGTCAGGAGCCCTGGATGGCCGACCTCTGGCCGGACTCGCGCACTGCGGCGGCCAGGCTGTCCGACGGTGCGTCCGGCCGGGCCGCGGACAGCCTGCAGGAGGCCGTCCTCCTCGTCGACGGGTGGTTTCCCGACGTCCGCGTCGTGACGCGCGCACCGCACGGCCTCGCCCAGGAGGTGCTGCTCGAGGAGTCGGAGGGCGCGGGCCTGCTCGTGGTGGGGTCGCGAGGACAGGGAGGCTTCGCCGGGCTCGAGCTCGGCTCGGTGAGCAGAGCCATCCTGCGGGAGGCCGATCTGCCGGTCGCCGTCGTGCGGGACAGTGGAATCTGACACCTCACGTCTAGGGTGGTCGGAGCCGACGAAGGGTGTGGAGATGATCAAGGTCTTCCTGCTGGACGACCACGAGGTGGTCCGGCGTGGACTGCGTGAGCTGCTCGAGGTCGAGGACGACCTCGAGGTGGTGGGGGAGTCGGGCAGTGCCCAGGAGGCCACCCGGCGCATCCCCGCGCTCCGACCGCACGTCATGATCCTCGACGCCCGGCTGCCGGACGGCTCCGGCATCGACGTGTGCCGTGACGTCCGCTCGGTCGACCCGTCGGTGGCCGGCATCGTGCTGACGTCCTTCGACGACGACGAGGCCCTGCGCTCGGCGGTCCTGGCCGGGGCCGCCGGCTACCTCCTCAAGGACATCCGCGGCAGTCGCCTCGTGGACTCCATCCGGCGCGTGGCCTCCGGTGAGAGCCTGCTCGACGACGCCGTGGTGTCGCGGCTGCGTGCCCAGTGGGGCCACGACGTCGACGACCCTCGCCTCACCGCGCTGTCCCCCCAGGAGCGGCGCATCCTGCAGCACATCGCGGAGGGCCTCACGAACCGCCAGATCGGCGAAGCGCTGGGGCTGGCCGAGAAGACGGTCAAGAACTACGTCACGTCCGTCCTCGCCAAGCTCGGCATGGAACGTCGCACCCAAGCCGCGGTCTACATGGCCAGCAAGGAACGGCGGGGCGAGCGCCAGCACTGAGCCGGGACCAAGGGCCCTGTGCCGTCACCCTCGCTCGCGGCACGCTCGGAGGACCAGACCTTCAGCACAGGAGGACCCATGAACACCCCTGCCAGCGCACGCCCCGTCGTCGTGGGATTCGACGGGTCGCCGCCCGGTGACGCGGCCTTCGCCTGGGCCGTCGCGGAGGCCACGCGCCGAGACCTGCCGCTGCACGTCCTCGTGGCCCGCGGGATGCTCTACCCCGTCGCGGCCGGCTACGGGCTGACGACCCCCTGGCCGGAGGAGTTCGACAGCGAGCTCGTCGACGAAGCGCGCGAGCGCGTGGCGGGAATGGCTCCGGAGCGGGCCGTCGTCGTGGAGTCCGTGGCGGGCACGCCCGCCTCGTTCCTCGTCGACGCCTCCCGCGAGGCCGAGCTCGTCGTCGTGGGACGGCGCCGGCAGTCGGCGTTGGGAGAGGCCTTCTCGGGCTCCACCTCGTCGCAGGTGGCAGCCCACGCGTCCTGCCCCGTGGTCGTCGTCGACAAGGACTTCGACGTGTCGCCGCAGGCGCCCATCGTCGTCGCCGTGGACGGCTCGTCCGCGAACGACCCGGCGGTCGGCTTCGCCTTCGAGCGGGCGGCTGCCCTCGGCGCGTCGGTGACCGCCGTGCACTCCTGGTGGGTCGACGTTCCCCAGACCTTCGACGCCCCGTGGCTGAGCGAGGAGCGGGTCGCCGAGCTGGAGCACCTGCACCGCGGGCGGCTCGACGTCGCCCTCGCCGGGTGGTCCGCGAAGTTCCCCGAGGTGGAGGTGCGCACCGTCCTGCGCCGGTCTCTCCCGGTGGAGGCCGTGCTGGCTGAGTCCGAGGGTGCCCAGCTCATCGTCGTCGGCAGCCGTGGTCACGGCGGGTTCGTCGGGCTGCTCCTCGGCTCGGTCAGCCAGGGGCTCCTGCACCGCGACCGCCCGTGCCCGATCGCCGTCGTCCACGCACTGTCGGCGGTGGCGCCGTGAGTGACGTCGACGCCCCCACCGACCACAGCGGCCTGCGGGTCATGAGCACCGAGGAGTGCCTGGACCGGCTCGCCTCGGCGGGGATCGGCCGGCTGGGGTTCATCGTCGCCGGCGAGGTGGTCGTGCTGCCCGTGCACCACCTCGTGCACGGGGTGGACGTCTACTTCCGCACCAGCGGCGGCTCGAAGATCGAGGCGGCGTCGGACCACGATCCGGTGGGCTTCGAGGTCGACGAGTACGACCGCGCCACGGTCACCGGCTGGAGCGTGACCCTCACGGGGGTCGCCTCCCTGGTGGACGAGGACGACCTCGTGCACGAGCTCGAGGCTCTCGACACCGCGCCGTGGCCCGTGGGCGACCGGACCGACTCGGTCTGGGTCCGCGTCCGGCCCGATCAGATCTCCGGGCGCGAGCTCCTTCCGCACTGAGGATGGCGCAGGCCGGCGCAGGCCGGCACAGGCCACCGAGGACCGCGCAGGCCCGGCGGTGAGTCGGTCGCTCAGGGAGCGAGCTGGACGCTCAGGGAGCGAGCTGGACGCTGCGGATCCCCGGGACCGTGGCGGCCACCGCCATCGCGGCCGGGCCGAGGTCGCTGCGGTCCGGGTGCACGGTGACGTGCCCACCCGTGACGCTCGCGGTCACCTCGGGCAACCCGGCCTCGGCCAGGGCCTGCTGGATGGCCGCGACGAGCTCGACGTCGGGCACGGCCATCGCCCGCAGGATGTCGCTGCGACTGACGACGCCGACGAGGTGCCCGCCGTCGTCGACCACCGGCATGCTCTTCCAGCCCTTGGCCGCGAGGGTCTGGGCGACCTCCGAGCTGTCCGTCGCCGACGTCACGCACCTCGGGTCGGCGGTCATGAGGTCGTCCACCGTGCGGTCGCGGGCCAGGGTCGGCAAGGACGCGCGCAGGTGTGCCCGCGGGTCGCGCGGCAGCTGGTCGCGCAGGACGTCGCCCTCGGAGACGATGCCCACGACGACGCCGTGCTCGTCGACGACCGGCAGCGAGCTGATCCGTGAGCGGCCCAGGATCGCGATGGCCTCCTCGAGAGGAGCCCCCAGGGGGAGGCTGAGGGCGGGGGAGGTCATGACGTCGGCGACGAGCATGCGTGGCCTGCCTTTCCTGTTCCTGAGGCGGGCTGCGCCTCGCCGAGCCCGAGGTCACGGGCTTCCTCCCAGAGCTCGGCACGGACCGACGGGTGAGCAGCATGCTCGATGAGGTGGCGTGCCTGGGCCTGGGCGTCCCACCCCATGATGTCAGCGCAGCCCTGCTCGGTGACGACGGCGGTGTGCTGGAACGACGTCACCGGTCCCTCGAGCAGGCCGACGATGGCCGACACGTCGGCACGCGGGTGCCACGACCGCACGGCGAGGATCGCCTGGCCGCCGGGGGAGTCCATCGCTCCGACGACGAAGTCGCACTGCCCGCCGAAGCCGGAGTGCAGGCGGGAGCCGATATGGCTGCCGTTGGCCTGGTCGAAGAGGTCGACGCTCAGGGCGGTGTTGATGCTCGTCATGGCGGGGTTGGCCGCGATGTGCCCGGGGTCGTTGACGACCTCGGTCCGCAGCATCCGCACCCGCGGGTTCCCGTGCAGCCAGGACATGAGGCGTGGTCCGCCGACGGCGAAGGACGCGACGACCTCGCGGTCGGGGTGGAGCGACCCCGCGTCGTCGAGGTGGAGGATGCCGTCCGAAACCATCTCGCTCCAGACGCCGAGGCGCCGCCGGTCGGTGAGGCGGGGGACGACGGCGTCCGGGATGGCGCCGATGCCGAGCTGGAGGGTCGCGCCGGACCCCACCCGCACGGCCACGTGCTCACCGATGCGGTCGACCTCCGGGGACACGGGGACCGCGACGTGACCGTTGCCGGCCGGCGGGTGCACGTCGAGGAGGACGGCGTCCAGGTCGTGCGCGCCGAGCTCGGCGTCGCCGAACGTGAACGGCATGTCGGCCCGTGACTCGGCGAGGACGAGGCCGTCGGAGGCACGGCACGCCTCGATCGCGGCAGGGAGGATGTTGACCTCGGCGCCGAGCGAGAAGGCGCCGACGCCGTCGGGAGCCGACACGGTGACGAGGACGACGTCCGGGACGAAGCGCCGGGACATCAGCGTCGGGACGTGCGAGAGGCGCGCCGGCAGGTAGGACAGGCCCGGCTGCCCCCGCATGCCGGGACCCACGAACGGCGTGACGAGCCGGACCCCCGCTCGCGTGGGGATGCCGCGTGGAGCGTTGAGCATGAACAGCTCGAACTCCGTCACGCCCTCGTCGAGGAGGCGCAGCAGGGTCCAGGGGACGGAGGCGTTCCCCCCGACCACGACGCGCAGGGGTCGGTCGAGGCGACGCGCCCTGTCCCGAAGGGCGGTGGTGACGTCAGACGTCGTGGTGGGATGGCTCACGGGTGCCGCACGCCTCCACTGACCGGGAACCGACGGCCGGTGAGGGTGACAGGGACGAGGCGCAGGAGGTGGGGCTTGGGACCCTTCTGCCAGGGGTCCAGCAGGTTGAGGATCTCGATCGACTCGTCCACGTCCCGCACCTCGACCGCGTGGCCCCGCACGACGACGCTCCAGGCCTCGCCGCTCCCCGCGTCGTAGCCGTCCACCTCGAAGGCGACCGGGTGGTTCCTGGCAGCGTCGTGCTTGGTCCCGCCGGCGGTACGGAGCACCACGGTCCCGTGGTCGACGGCGAAGTTGACCGGGAAGATGTCGGGAGCGCCGTCGTGGATGACCGCGAGACGACCGATCACGGCCTCCCGCAACAGCGCCCACGACTCGCTGACGGTCGTCTCCCGAATGGGCGTCGGCTCGTCCTGCTCGGGTGCGGGTCCCGTCTCGTTGTCCATGGACCCCACCGTCGTGCACCGGCGCCTGAGAGGACAGGGACCAAGGGCCCGGGAGCGCGTCGAGGGGCGCACCCGGCGGTGCGGCACCGGGTGCGCCCCTGTGGTCGATCTCGATGGGACCCGTCAGCCGGCGAACCTGTCCCTGAACGCGTCGACGCTGCGACCGGCGCCGTGCGACTTCCCGGGCACCCGCACCCCGTTGACGCTCGAGGTGTCGAACGCGAAGGTGATCACCGCCGTGGCGATCGCGTCGGCGTTGACGTCGAGCGCCTCGGTGTTGACGTTGCCGACCAGGTCGTAGTCCGCCTCGAGCGCGGCGTACAGCGCCGCGTCCTGTCCCTCACCGGTGAGGTTGTCGCAGAACTGGTGGTAGCACGGGTCGTACGCCGCGCCCGGAACGCCACCGTAGAGGGCTGCCTCGGCTGCCGTCTTCACACCCTCGGCCCCGGTGAAGAGGCCACCCGCCGGGATGCCGACGGCGATGAACGGACCGTAGTCCGACCGGCCCGAGAACTCGGAGTCCTGGGACGGGAGCCCACGGCTGTCGTAGAAGGCCTCGAAGACGTCCTCGATCTCGGCCGAGCCGACGGGGATGAAGCCCGGAGCGGCGGTGCCGCCGGAGTTGTCACCGTCGTAGATGCCGAACATGTAGTTCGGCGAGGCCACCATGTCGAAGTTGAGGTAGAGGGCGATGTCGTCCGCCTCAGCATCGCTGAGCTCGGCGACGTAGTGCTCGGACCCGAGCAGGCCCGACTCCTCGGCGCCCCACCACGCGAAGCGCACGGCGTTGTTGGGCTTGACCTTCGCCATCTGGATCGCCGTCTCCAGCAGGGCAGCGCTGCCCGAGCCGTTGTCGTTGATCCCGGCGCCGCCCTGGACGCTGTCGAGGTGGGCGCCGGCCATGACGACGTTCGACGTGTTGCCGGCCGCCGTCTGGGCGAGGACGTTGTAGGCCGTCCGCTCCTCCGCGGCGAAGTCCACGGTCACCGTCACGGACTGACCCGGGGTGGTGGCCAGCTCGGCGCCGACCGCGTAGGTCGTGAAGACGGCCGGGATGGTCAGGCCGGTGGCGTCGCCGATCATGTTGAGGAGTCCGGTCCGCCCGGGCTGACCCTCGTTCATGACGACGACACCGGCGGCGCCGGCGGCCTGCGCGTTGAGGACCTTGACGTTGAACCCGCAGGTTCCGCGCTGCACCAGGGCGATCGCTCCCGTGGGCATCCCCGTGAAGTCGGATGCCTCGCACCCGCTGGTCGACGTGCTGGGCGGCAGGGTGGGGGCGTCGAGTCTCAGGTCGACCGGGAAGAGGACGCCGGTCGCCGTCCCCTCCGGTGTGCCGGAGTCGAACGTGTTGCGGAGGAAGTCGACCTCGTTGACGAAGGTCCTGTCCGGGTTGGTCCGGAACAGCTCCGAGTTCTCCTCGAAGTAGTCGAACTGGAATGCCTGCACCTCCGGCGTGTAGCCCGCGGCCGTCAGCTGCTCGACGACGTAGTCCACGGAGGCGTCGTAGCCGGGTCGGCCCGCGGCGCGGTCTCCGAACTCGTCGGAGATGTCCTGCAGCGCCTCGAGGTGCGAGAGGAGGCCGTCGAGGGTGACCGCCTTGGTGAGCTTGGCGGGGGAGTTGGGGTTCGGTGCCGCCGTGGCCTGAGTCCCGACGGACGCCACGAGGGTGGTGGCCAACGCAGCACTGGCAGCGACGGCGAGGACGGATCTCGATCTCACGATGTACTCCCGGGGGTCTGTCCGGCGCCCGGATCCGGCCGGATTTCCGCAGACTAGACCCGGGGTCGCGCCCGGGGAAGGGCGCAGAGGGCCTGGTCCGTCCGCCCCGTCCGTCGGCTCAGGACTCCGACCGGGACAGCCGTGAACGCACGACCAGCGGCACGACGACCCAGCTCACGAGGAAGACCGCGAGGGTCGCCGAGGCCGCCGTGACGCCCGCGCCCCCTCCGACGACGACGTCGAAGATGAGGAAGGTCGCGGCGACGATGCTCACCGCGAGGGCCACCAGGCCGATGCGAGCGGCAGCGTCCGCGAAGGCGACCAGCTCTCGCTTTGCCCTCTGCCGGAACAACATCCGGTGTGCGCTGACCGGGGCGACCAGCAGTGCGGTCGCGAGGACGGCCGCCGCCAGCGAGACGAGGTACGCCGCGCGCTGACCGTCGTCCAGCGTCGAGAAGCGCTGCTGGAAGGGCAGGGTGAGCAGGAAGCCGGCGAGGATCTGGACCCCGGTCTGGGTGACGCGCAGCTCTTGGAGGAGCTCGTCCCAGTTGCGGTCGAGCCGCTCGGTCTCGGTCTCGTGACGGTCCTCGTTGGGCTGCGCTGCCTCCATGCGCCGAGGTTACCCAGTGGCGCCCACCCACACTCCCGGTCAGCCGACGCGTTGCAGGAGCAACGCGACGCCCTGCCCGCCACCCACGGCGATGGCGGCGACCCCGAGCTCCGCACCGTCCACCCGCACCATCTGGCTGAACATCCGCACGGCGAGGACCGCGCCGGACGCGCCCCACGGGTGTCCCAGCGCCAGTGCGCCACCCTCGACGCAGACCCGCTGCTCGTCGATCCCCAGGCCATCGCAGCAGGCGAGCACCTGCGCCGCGAAGGCCTCGTTGATCTCGATGACGCCGACGTCGTCCTGCTGGATCGCGTTGCGGTGCAACAGGTTTCGTATCGCCGGGACCGGACCGAGGCCGGGCAGGTTGGGGTCGCAGCCGACCATCTCCCAGTCGAGGCAGGCCAGACCCGGTATGCCGTCGGCGCGCCTGCGTGCCTCGCTCACGATCGTCACGGCCGCTGCGCCGTCGTTGATGCCGCACGCGTTGCCCGCGGTGACGGTGCCACCGGCGGAGAACGCCGCCGGGAGGCGAGCGAGGGTCGAGGTACGCAGCGTGTCGCGCACGCGTTCGTCGTGGTCGAGCTGGGGCAGCGCGACGATCTCGTCGTCGAACCTGCCGGCCGCCCGGGCGGCGGCGGCGCGCGTGTGGGAGCGGACGGCATACGCGTCCTGCCGTTCGCGGCTGATGCCCGAGCTCCGGGCCAGGTCATCAGCCGCCGCGCCCATCTCCGGGTCGCCGATCTCTGCGGGGGAGAAGGGGGCACGGGTGTATCGCCGTGGTGCGGCACCGTCTGCCGGCGGCCACATCCGCCACGGTGCCGTGCTCGCGCTCTCGACTCCTCCGGCGACGACGGTGTCCGCCGACCCCGATCTGACCAGCGCACAGGCGGTGGTGATGGCGGCCAGCCCACTGCCGCACTGGAGGTCGACGGTCATGGCAGGGACACCGACGCCGAAGCCGGCGGCGAGCGAGGCCACCCGGGCGATGTTGCCACCAGGACCCATGCAGTTGCCGAGCACCACCTGTGCCGGCCCGCCGGCGAGCACGTCGTCGGCGACCGTCCGGAGCACCGGGTGCGCCAGTCCGACCGCGTCGACGTTCCGCAGCGCCAGCCCGGCGGTCCCGATCGGGGTGCGCCGGGCCGCGACGATCACCGGAGTCCTGGGGTCGATCACGACGGGAGCACCCCGGCCTCGCGAGCGGCCACGAGACGGCGCCTGACCTCGGGGCGGTCGACCTTGCCGACGGGGGTGAGTGGCAGGTCGGTCCACACGTGCCAGCGACGGGGGAGGTGGGTGGGGGCGAGCCGCTCGGTGGCCCGCGACTGCGCCGACGCGAGGTCGAACGCGGCCGGCGCGACGACGACGGCCTCGACGAGCTCGCCGAGCCCGGGGTGCGGGGTGCCGACGACGACGGCGTCGGTGATCCCGTCGATGGACCGGAGGACGGCCTCGACGTCGGAGCAGGGCACGCTCACCCCGCCCGTGGTCACGGTGTCGTCCCGGCCGACGACATGCAGTCCGCCGTCGTCGTCGAGACGGCCCCGGTCGCCGACGGTCGCCCACCCGTCCCGGTCGCGCCGCAGCGGACCGGACTGGCCCGGGGCGTAGCCCTGGCAGAGCCACGGGCTGCGGGCCCAGACGACGCCGTCGCGGACCTCGACCTCGACCTGCGGGAAGGGAGCGAGCCGGGCACCGGAGCGGATGGCGACGAAGCTCAGCTCGGCCGAGCCGTAGTAGTCGACGACCCGCAGGCCGGCCTCGTGCGCGCGTTCGCGGACCGGCGCGGGGAGCGCCGAGCCCGCACACACCACGGTGCGGAGGCGTCCGAGGTCCCTGCCGGCGAGTCCGGCGAGCATCGCCGGGGTGAGGTGGGCGACGGTGCAGGTGCGCAACGCGGCCACGGCCCCACGCGGGCTCCACTGCGGGAGGTTCACGGCCTCCGCACCGAGGTGCGCGGTGTGCGCGAGCGCGAAGGCGAACATCGACCCGGTGGGCGGCGCCGGGACGAGGACGCGGTCCGCGGACGTCACGCCGGTGAGGCGGCTGAGGTGGTCGAAGCTGTCCTCCCACGAGGCGAGGGACCGCACGACGGTGCGCGGCCGGTCCGTGGTGCCGGAGGTCTGCAGCTCCAGCCAGGCGCGGCCGTCCGACTCCCGCAGCAGGCCCAGCGTCCTCAGGACGTCGCGGGCCGGGGTCTCACGCACGGCGACACCGTCTCACACCCGGATCGTCCGCCCCCTAGCATCGGGCCGTGGCGTGGGCGAGGTTCAGCTCCCTGGACGGGGGAGTCATCGAGGCGAGCGGCGTCGATGCCGTCACGCACGACATCGACGACGTCGACTCCGGCTTCTGGGCGGTGGTCCTGACCTTCGAGGGGGATCTCACCGCCGTGCGCATGTCGTCGGTGACCCGCGGCCCCGGCCCGACCACCTCGTCGTCGACCTGGCCCGGCGCCTCCGGTGAGTGGAGCGCGAGCCTGGGCGACACGGCATACGTCGAGGGTGTCGAGGAGGTGCGCGAGCGCATCGCGCGCGGCACGGTCTACCAGGTCAACCTCTGCCGCATCCTCGGCAGCGAGATCCCGGAGGGCCTGTCGGTGCGGGACCTCGGCGACGTCCTGGCCCGGGGCAACCCGGCGCCGTACGCCGCGACGATCGAGATCCCCGAGGCGGGGCTGGAGATCGCCTGCGCGTCCCCCGAGGTCTACCTCGTGCGGCGGGGGCGGACGGTCACGTCGAGCCCGATCAAGGGCACGGCCGTGACGGCCGACCGGCTGCTGCCCAAGGACTACGCGGAGAACGTCATGATCGTCGACCTCGTCCGCAACGACCTCCAGCACGTGTGTCGTCCGGGCACCGTCCGCGTCGACCACCTGTGCCGGTTGGAGGCGCACCCCGGGCTCGTCCACCTCGTGTCGGACGTGACCGGGGTGCTGCGCGACGGGATGGGCTGGCGCGAGCTGCTCGACGCGTCCTTCCCGCCCGGGTCGGTGTCGGGCACGCCCAAACACACGGCGCTGCAGGCGATCGCCGACCTCGAGCCGGAGGCGCGCGGACCGTACTGCGGGGCGATCGGGTGGATCGACGCCGACCGGGACGAGGCGCTGCTGGCGGTGGGCATCCGGACCTTCTGGGTGGAGCGGGACGGCGCCGGGCGGCGGATGCTGAGGTTCGGCACGGGGGCGGCGATCACGTGGGCGTCCGACCCGCAGGGTGAGCTGGCCGAGACCGAGCTCAAGGCCAGCCGCCTCCTCTCGCTCGCGCGCGGGACGGCTCGGGGCTGACTCAGGGGATGTCCTCATGGGGCCACGGAGGTGCATCTGGGATGGTGGACCCATGAACGCGATCCGGTTGTGGGTGGATGGTCAGCTCGTCGGACCCGACGTGCCGTCGGTGCGGGCGCTGGACCACGGGCTGACCGTGGGCGACGGGGCCTTCGAGACCTGCAAGGTGGTGGACGGTGAGGCCTTTGCCCTGACGCGGCACCTGCGCCGGCTCGGACGCACGCTGGCGGGGCTGGGCCTTCCGCCGGTCGACGACGCGTGGGTGAGCCAGGGGGTCAAGGAGGTGCTGTCCTCCGGGGAGCCGATCGGGTTCGGTCGGGTGCGGATCACCGTCACCGGTGGTGCGGGCCCGCTGGGCTCCGACCGGCACGACTCGCCCGCGACGGTCATCGTCGCCGCCACGCCGTCGGCGGCCCACGCGCCGTCCGCGGCGGTCGTCACGGTGCCGTGGGTGCGCAACGAACGCGCGGCCACCGTCGGTCTCAAGACCACGTCCTACGCCGAGAACGTCATCGCCGTGACCTATGCGCGCTCCCACGGGGCGGAGGAGGCCCTGCTCGCCAACACCCGCGGTGAGCTCTGCGAGGGCACGGCGTCCAACGTGTTCGTCGTCACCGATGGTGTCCTGCGCACGCCGCCCCTCGACAGCGGCTGCCTCGCCGGCATCACCCGCGAGCTGGCCATCGAGTGGTGCCGCGAGGCGGGGCTCGAGGTCGTCGAGGAGGCGATGCCGTTCGAGGTGCTGAGCACCGCCGACGAGGTCATCATCACGAACTCGTCGCGCGACGTCCAGGGAGTTCACCTCGTCGACGACCGGCAGCTCGCCGTCGGCCCGGTCACCGCACGCATGGTCGAGATCTGGCGCACGGCCGAGGCCGACCTCGGGATGGACCCGTGAGCCAGAACCTCGACCGGGAGGCGGCCGTGGCCACCAAGGACGACTGGGCGTGGCGTCGTCGGATCCGGGCGAACCCCGCGACCGCCAGGGTGTACCGCATCGGCGTCTTCGTCGTCGGTCTCGTCGTCGTGTGCGGCGGGTTGCTGCTCATCCCCTTCCCCGGGCCGGGTTGGCTCATCGTCATCGCCGGCCTCGCCATCTGGTCCACCGAGTTCGAGCGGGCGCAGCGCGTTCTGGAGTTCGTCAAGCGGCACCTTCGCCTCTGGGAGGAGTGGGTCAAGCGACAGAACCCCGTGGTCAAGGCGCTCGTCGGCGTTGTCGGCATCGCCTTCATCGCCACCGTGCTGTGGCTGACGTTCCACTTCTCGGGCATCCCCGGCTTCTTCCCGGACGGTCTCGAGAGCTGGATGCGCAACACCGCGCGGATCTGACCCGGGGGGTCGGCGGGACCGGATTTCGCTCCCGGGAGACCCGCCGGGTATCCTCGGTCCGCCCGCTCACGAGCGGGCACGGACGTGTAGCTCAGCTGGTTAGAGCGCTCGCCTCACACGCGAGAGGTCAGGGGTTCGAGTCCCTTCACGTCCACTAGCAGAAACATCCTCTGACCTGCGGAGACGCGGTTTTTGCGTCGTGTCGGATCCCAAACGTGTCGGATACGTGTCGGATCGCTGGCTCGTTTTGACCGTGAAACGGGCTCCCTGGAAGGCCGACAACCGGCTGTTGGGAGCCGCCGAGGGCCCAATGGCCCACCGGGGAGCATCCCCTGTTAGGGAGCGATCGGGAGCTGGCACGACCCGGAACCGGTCTGGTGCCTTGTGGCGCGAGAAGCCGGGTCGAGGTCTGGGTCAGGAACGTCCGGAGCGACGTCCCAGCCGAGGGGACGCCCCCGGCCAGCGGCATGACGGCGTCAGGCGCCAAGGGTGTCGCCGTGGCGCGTGATCCCGAACGCGTCTGTCTCTTCTCGCGAGCGGACCGACGGCGACGTCAGGTGCGCGGCGCCCTCGCGCACCTGACGTCACCCTGTGTGGTTGGCGCGGCAGGGGACACACACAGATGGGCTGGCCTCCCTCAGCCCGGCTGCCTCAGACCCTATGAGGGTCGCGGGTCCGGGTCTTGAGGCCGGGGCCTCGCGTATGCAGTGATTCGTGGATCACCGACCAGAGTGGCTGGCCGGTGCCGACATGCATAGGAGGCCCCGGTGTTCATAGATCGTACGAGTGTTGGCTTGGATGTTCACGCACGATCGGTGCGGGCGGCGGCGATCGACTCGGTCACGGGTGAGTTGATTGAGCGGTCGATCTCGCCGGTGACCGAGCAGATTGTCGCGTTCGTCGACGAGCTCGCCGTTGACCATGGCCCGGTCCTGGTGACCTACGAGGCGGGCCCGACGGGGTACGGGCTGGCGCGGGCGGTGCTCGCGGCCGGGCATCGCTGCCAGGTCGCGGCGCCCTCGAAGCTGCTGCGGCCGGCCGGGGACCGGGTCAAGACCGACCGGCGCGACGCGCTGTTGTTGGCCCGGTTGGCCCGCAACGACGACATCGTCGCGGTCACGATCCCGACCGTGGCGGCCGAGTCGGCGCGGGACCTGGTCCGGGCCCGGGAAGACGCCCGGATGGTGCTGATGGCCGGGCGGCACCGACTGTCCAAGCTGCTGCTGCGGCACGGGCACGTGTACGACGGCGGCCAGGCGTGGACCGGCAAGCACGACGCGTGGCTGCGACGGACCCGCAAGGACCACCTCCCGCTCGCCGGGTCCGGGACGTTGGCGGCGTTCGACGACGCCTACGACGCCGTGGGTCACGCCCTGGCCCGCCGGGACCGGCTCGACGCGATGATCACCGAACAGGCCGCGGACAGCGAGTTCACGGCCGTGACCCGACGGCTGGGGTGCCTGCGCGGGATCTCGACCACCACCGGGTTCGCCCTGGCCGTGGAGATCGGTGACTTGCAGCGGCTGACCGGCGCCACGATCGGGTCCTACCTTGGGCTCGTCCCGTCCGAGTCGTCCTCCGGCGCCTCCCGGATGCAGGGTGGGATCACCAAGACCGGCAACAGCCACGCCCGGCGGCTGCTGATCGAAGCCGCCTGGCACCACAAGCCGCTCTACCAGCCCGGCAAGACCATGCAGGACCGGTGGGCTCTGGCCCCGGCCACAGCAGCCGCGCGCGGCGACGCCGGGAACCGGCGGCTGCACCGGCGCTGGGACATCCTGACCGCCCACAAGAAGCGGCACACCGTCGCCAACACCGCCATCGCCCGCGAGCTCGCCGGCTGGTGCTGGTCCCTGGCCGTCATGGACCACTGACCCACCCAAGCCCGTTCACGAGACACCCACGGTGTCCGAGCAGCAGCGCGAGGAGAGGACCCGCGAATCGCCTGTGAGCACCCCCACCCGGGGGCACGCTCGACCTCAGACCAGCTCAGCCTCTCCAGCCGAAACCAGGGCCCTGCGGTACCCAACCCGCGAATATCAGACTGACCGCGCGTCGCCTGACACGCTCTCTCCCGGCACACCACCCGTGAACGAGAAGCGGGGTCCTTCCCGGCCAGGAAGGACCCCGCTTCACCCTGCCCACTTGACAGGAACCGCTACATATCAGGCGTGGTGGCCCCGGCCCATTCGCCTATCCTTCACAGGACCCAGGTGCTGGTTCAAGGCTCCAAGCGGGCAGGCGTCGAATGGCCCCGTGAGGTTAGCCGGGCTGTCCGTTTCGGGTGATGAGCGGGGAGCAGCCTCGCCAGTTTCGTTGCTCGAATGACTCGCTTGGCACCCGGGCTGCCGTGCCTGACGAAGGCCTTCACAACGAGTGCTGTACATCGGAGCGGCTCGGCCGGAGAACGGAGGCGCCTCGCAAGGGACCATGGGGTGCTCTTGCCACAGGCACGAAAAGCGCGAGTTGCGAGTCCAAGCGCCAGGAGTGGCCCGCAAACCGTTCCGCAGTGGCGTAGGTGTGTAGGAGGTGCCACATGAACCAGACAACCCAGCACCGCTCGTACGAATCCCTAGCCCATGCTTCGGACCGAACTGGCGTCAGCATCCGGACGCTGCGCCGACGAATCGCAGGGGGGCAGCTGGCCGCTTACCGGACCGGGCGCCTGATCCGCGTTGATCCCGGTGATGTCGATCGGTTGCTGGTCCCCATCCCGACCGGGTTCTCGCGACGGTGATCGATAGCGGCCGGCGTAGCGCGGATCTGCAGTGCCACGTGCGGAGACCGTCTCGTGAACCGCTAAGGCCGCGCGGATCGTTCTGTCCACAGGTCGACTCCGGCGTCGTCAGCTCTCCACAGGCCAGATCAAGGCGTGACGATCGCGAGATCGTGTGCCACGGTAGATGCACCTGGGGTGACACCAGGCTGGCGGGATCGTTTGGGGAGGCCCCGATGACGGGTCATGTTGTTCGCACGGTAAGGCGGGTGCCGGCTGCCGCCATTGCTGCTTTTCTGGCCGTCGCGTGCGTGACGGCCTGCAGCGCCGAGCAGACCCCGGCGGACTCTTCCCCTTCCGGGGCTTCGCCGTCGACAGCATCCTCAAGCACCGCGGGCAGTCTTTCGCCCTCGCCGGCCCGGAGCGAGACTCCACAGGCGCGGGACGAACGCCTCGCTGGAGAGGTGGTGGTGAAGTACTGGGCTGTGTTCGACGACCTCGCTGCGCACCCGGAGAAAAGCCCCAACCTTCTCGATCCAGTGGCCCGTGATCAGGCGAGGTCCCAACGGCAGATTGCGTTGAGCACATATGCGGCCAAGGGTTGGACCCAGACGGGCACGGCTGCAGTAAGTGACGTGTCGGCGAGCTCAACGGCCGCCACGACCTATGTGGTGACGGCGTGCGTGGATGTCAGCGCTATCAACTTCGTGGATGAGAACGGAGATTCGCAGGTTGCTCCGGGCCGTCGGGACAGACAGCGCTTCACCTACAAAGTCGTCAAGACTGACTCCAACTTCTTCGTGACTGAAGACACGCTTGAGGGCAAGCGGGACTGCTGCACCAATAGGTGACAACC
>NZ_AVPL01000033.1 GCF_000768695.1 Knoellia aerolata DSM 18566 | reverse complement strand
CGTCCGAGCCGCCCGTGCCGTCCGAGCCGGCCCCTTCACCGGCCGACGGCCCCACCGGTCCCGACAACTGGGGCATGACCGGCCCGGCACCGTTCCAGCAGACCTCGGCGGACGACCCCGCACCCGCAGCGCCCGCCGCAGCCGCGGCCGCGGCGACCGACGTGACGATGGACCGCAGCGCCCTCACTCCCGGCCTCGACGGACCGGCGGACAGCCCGATCGTCCTCGCCGTCCTCTGTCCGGCCGGCCACCACTCGTCGCCACACGCCAGCGCCTGCCGGGTGTGCGACCGCGACATCCCGACGCAGCAGCCGTTCCAGACCCCGCGGCCCCAGCTCGGCGTCCTGCACGTCTCGGCCGGCGGCCAGGTGCCCCTGGACCGCGGCATCCTCCTCGGCCGCGCGCCCAAGGTGAACTCCGACCTGCCCCCGAGCAGCCGTCCCCACCTCGTGCGGCTGGCGTCGAAGGACAACGACATCTCCCGCAACCACGCCGAGGTCATCCTCGAGGGCTGGCACGTCCTCGTGCGCGACCTCGGCTCGACCAACGGCACGACGGTCACCCTCCCCGGCCAGGAGCCGGTCCGGCTTCGCCCCACCGAGGACTTCGGCATCGAGCCCGGGGCCGTCGTGACGCTCGCCGACGAGGTCTCGCTGACCTACGAGGTCTCCGAGTGACCCGAGCAGCACCCGGGACGCCCCCGGAGATCCCCGGGCTCGTCTACCGCCAGCCGCTGGGTTCCGGCGGCTACGCCGACGTCTTCCTCTACGAGCAGCAGCAGCCGCGGATGCCGGTCGCGGTCAAGGTGCTCAAGCGCGAGGGCCTGACCCCGTCGATCCTGCGCCAGTTCGTCGAGGAGGCGAACACGATGGCGCAGCTCGCCGACCACCCCTACATCGTCCAGGTCTTCCGCAGCGAGCAGCTCGCCGACGGTGGCGCGTACCTCGTCATGAAGTACTACCCGCCGCCCAACCTGGCCACCCGCGCCAAGCGCGAGCGGCTCAGCGTCGAGGAGGTCCTGCGCACCGGCATCCAGCTGGCCAGCGCCGTCGAGACCGCCCACCGGGCCGGCATCATCCACCGCGACGTCAAGCCGGCGAACGTGCTCATCAGCCAGTACGGCGCCCCCGGGCTCACCGACTTCGGCATCGCCGGCCGCGCGCTCGGCCCCGAGGAGCACGACGAGGACGTCGGCGTCTCGGTGCCGTGGTCCCCGCCGGAGGTCCTCTACGGGCAGAGCAACGGCGACGCCCGCAGCGACGTCTACTCGCTCGCCGCGACCCTGTGGCACCTCCTCGTCGGGCGCTCGCCGTTCGAGCAACCGGGAGGCGACAACTCGGCATACGCCCTCATGCCGCGCATCCGCGCGACCCCCGTGCCGCAGACCGGGCGGGCGGACGTGCCGGTCAGTCTCGAGCGGCTGCTCGGCCACGCCATGGCCAAGAAGCCCGACGCGCGCCCGCAGACCGCCATCGACCTCGCCCGCGGGCTCCAGGCGATCGAGCAGGAGCAGCGGTTCGCGCGCACCCCGATCGTCGTGCTCGACGAGTCCGGGCACACGACGGTCGCCGACAGCACGAGCCGCGCGGACCCCGAGGAGCCCGACCCCGACCGCACGAGCGTGCGCGCCCCCAGGGTCACCTCGCCGCAGGCCCTCACGCCGAGCCCGGCCGCGAACCCCACGGCCGACACCGGCGTCGACGACGAGACCCAGCCGGCGACGATCAGCGGCGGCGCCCTGCTCGCCGGGGTCGGCGTGCTCGTCCTCATCCTCGTCGGCGCCCTCGTCTGGGCCGTCGGGTTCCGCGGGGGCGACGACCCCACGGAGGCCTCGACCGGCGCTCCCTCCGCCTCCGCGACCGTCGGTGGCGGTGGGCCGGTCGTCGACCTCCCCGAGCAGCCCCTCATCGACGGGCGCACGGTCCCGGGCGGCGTCGCGTTCACGTGGCAGTACGCCGGGGTCCGCAAGGGCGACTACTACCGGGTCCGCGCGGCCGCGAGCGAGGCCGCCGTGCCGGAGGCGCAGGTCCTCACCGTGCGCGCGCTGCCCCACACCGTCAAGGCGGCGAACGGCCAGGTCGTCTGCGCCCAGGTCGCGGTGGCGCGCGCGGCCGGCGCGTCCTCGGCCTACTCGGCCGTCAAGTGCCTGACCGGAGGGTGACGCGATGTCCGTGACCGTGGAGTTCTGCGGTGAGGAGTTCCAGGCGTCCGAGGACGCCCCGCTGACGATCGGCCGGGTGGCCGACGTCGAGATCGACGACAACCCCTACCTGCACCGCGTCTTCCTCCAGGTCCACCGCGAGCACGACCTGTGGTGGCTCACCAACGTCGGCTCGAACCTCACCGCGACCGTCGGCGACCGCCAGGGCCTCTTCCAGGCGTGGCTCTCGCCCGGTGCCCGCATCCCGCTCGCGCTCGAGGCGTTCACGGTGTGGTTCACGGCCGGCCCGACGACCTACGACTTCGACATCACCGTCGACGACGCGACCTTCACCTCGATCGTCACCGAGCCCGAGCTCGAGTCCGAGGACTCCCCGGGTGAGACGACCGTCGGCCGCGTGTCGATGACCCCGGACCAGAAGCTGCTCGTCGTCGCGCTGTGCGAGAGCTTTTTGCGGACGACGTATGCCGGTCAGGGCCAGATCCCGTCCTCCGCCCAGGCCGCGGCCCGGCTGGGGTGGACGACGACCAAGTTCAACCGCAAGCTCGACAACGTCTGCCAGAAGCTTGCCGACGCCGGCACCCGTGGCCTGCACGGGGGCCCCGGCAAGCTCGCGAGCAACCGCAAGTCGCGGCTCGTCGAGCACGCCCTGTCGACCCGCATGGTGACCGAGGCGGATCTGGTCCTTCTGGACTGATCATTTCCGAACTAGTCCTTCCCTCCTAGGCAGTTCAGGAGCAGGATGCACAGAAGTTCGTGCAATGGCGCACGGACGTCTGGGCCCCTTGCCCGGTTCCCTGAGGAGAAACATGACCCTACGCAGATCTCCCAGGACACGGTGGCGCTCGCTCGCCGTCGTGCCCGCGCTCGCCTTGGCTGCCACCGGACTGACCGTCGGGTCGGCGTCCGTGGCGGCGAACCCCACCCCCGAGGTGACCGCCGCCCCAGCGGGCGCCGACTCCACCGCCGGCTACATCAACTATGTGGCTCCGCGCCTGGAGGAGAAGTTCGCGCAGGACAAGGCCGCCAAGCTGGGCGACAAGGCGGCGACGAAGAAGATCGCCGCGCAGCAGAAGTCGCTGGCCAAGGCCAAGGCCTTCGACCGCAAGCACAGCCAGGGCAACCCGGTCGCTGCCAGGCAGCTCGCCAAGCTCGAGGCCGAGGCGATCAGGACCGGCAAGAGCCCGAAGGCGATCAAGGCCAAGAAGTTCAAGCAGGCCAAGACCACCCAGGAGGCCAAGCTCCTCACCATCCTCGTCGAGTTCAGCGAGCAGGCCAACGACGACTTCACCGGCGTCATGGTCCCCGACGGCTACGACGGCGCGACCTGTGTGCCCGGCACCGTGCAGAACGGACCGACGCACAACCAGATCCCCAACCCGGCCGGCAGTGAGCTCGCCGACAACAACTCGATGTGGGTCAGGGACTTCTCGTCCGAGCACTTCAACAAGATGCTCTACACCAAGACCGGCATCACCGAGCGCGTCCGCCCCGACCTCACCGGTCCCGACGGCAAGCCCGGCATCGACATCTCCGGCTACACGATGAAGAACATGTACGAGGAGATGTCCAAGGGCGCCTACACCGTCAGCGGTGCGGCGACGCCGTGGATCACGGTCCCCCACTCCGAGGGCTGGTACGGCGCTACGCAGTGCTTCCAGAACGCCGAGGGCGAGTGGGAGTTCACGCGCGTCCAGGACATGCAGGGCCACCCGGACAACCCGCTCGGGCCGGGCCAGCTGCCGATCGACGCCGTCAAGGCGCTCTCCGACGCGCAGCCCAACTTCCCGTGGGCCGACTACGACGTCGAGGACCAGGGCGACCGTGACGGTGACGGCAACCTCCTCGAGCCGGACGGTGTCATCGACCACGTCGTCCTCGTCCACGCCGGTGAGGACAAGTCCGGTGGCGGCGGAGCCGAGGGCCCCTACGCCATCTGGGCGCACTCCTCGGCGGTGGCCGGCGGCGCACCCGTGCCCGGCACCAACCTGCGCCTGTCCAACTACATCGTCCAGCCCGAGGACTCGGGTGTCGGCGTGTTCGCGCACGAGTACGGCCACGACCTCGGTCTGCCGGACCTCTACGACACCTCCGGCGGCGGCGAGTCCGACGTCGACTTCTGGGACCTCATGAGCTCGGGTTCGCACTCGGGGCCGGTCTTCCAGTCGATGCCGACCCACATGGGCATCTGGGACAAGTGGGTCCTCGGTTGGGCCGACCCGGTGCAGATGAACCCGGGTGACGACCCCAAGGCCGTCAAGGTCGGCCAGACGAGCCGGACCCCCGTGGGCTCGGCCGACGGGGTCAAGGTCAACCTCCCGAACAAGGACCAGACCCTGGCCACTCCGCACAGCGGCGCCAAGATGTGGTGGGGCAACAACGACCAGAGCTGGGCGATGAACACCCTGTCCAGGTCGGTCGACGTCCCGAACGCGGCTGACAGCAAGTTCTGGATGTGGAACAACTACGTCATCGAGGTCGACTGGGACTACGGCTTCGTCGAGGTCTCCACCGACGGTGGTGCCACGTGGACTCCGCAGAAGGTGTTCGACGAGGCCGGCGCCCTCGTCACCACCCCGGACACCTACCCCGACCCCAACGGCAACCTCGCCACCTTCGGCAACCGCAAGAACGCGCTGACCGGTGACAGCCACGGCTGGCGGCACGACTACATCGACCTGTCCCCGTGGGCCGGTCAGACGGTCCAGGTCCGGCTCATGCAGGCCACGGATGCGGCGTTCACCGAGCGCGGCTGGTTCGCCGACGACTTCGCGGTCACCGGCGGCGGAGCCACGACGTGGTCCGACGACGTCGAGGGCGGCGCCGCCGGCTGGACGGCCACCAGGGGCACGTGGGTCGACGGCAGTGCCCTGGGTGCGGGCTGGGTCATCGACACCGGCTCGAGCTCTCGCGCTCAGTACTACATGGTGGAGTGGCGCAACTTCGACGGGTTCGACGAGGGCCTGAAGTACGCCTACGACTCGACCTACCAGAAGCTGGGTGAGGACGGTGCGTGGAAGGTCGAGAAGATCAAGTACAACGCTCCCGGTGCGCTCGTCTGGTACCGCGACACCTCGTACGGCGACACCAACCACGTCACCACCAACGAGGCGGCCCTGCCGAGCTACGGTGCGAAGGGCGGACTGCTCATCGTCGACAGCCACTTCAACCCGCTTCAGCGCACGGGTGCGGCGGCTGCACTCGATCCGTCCACGCTCAACGTCATCCCGTCCCGGGCCCAGTCGTCCAACGCCGCGTTCGGCCTGGGCAGGACGTACCCCTTCAGGGAGTGCCTCACCCCGACGGGCTCGTACACGGAGGTCTGCACCGACCTCGCGGCCCAGGCGCCGGTGAGCACCTTCACCGACGACCTCGGCTGGGTGCCCGGGTTCGCGCTGCGCGAGTCCGACGGTGCGCTGTTCTACCGTGACCGCGACGCCTCCACGGTCGTCCCGTCGGTGGGCAACCAGCAGTACTCCACGCCGCTGTACGACCTGGAAGGCAACCGCCTTCCGGACTACGACGGGTTGGACATCGGGCTCGGGCCGTTCGGCTCCGGGAACCCGGCCGACGACGGAGTGGGCTACGGAACCATCGTCGACGTCGCGAAGGCGTTCAGCGGCAACACGGCCGCCCTCATCAAGATCACCCCGCCCAGCGCGGAGTAGTCAGGGCGCACCGAGTCATCGGGCCCGCATCCCTCTCCGGGGATGCGGGCCCGATGCCGTGTCACGCCGCCCTCACCTTTGCGTCCGCAGAGGTGGTCGGGTTGTCGACCAGGGTTGCGGACGCTGGGGTCGCTCTTCGGGGTTGCGTCCGCAAGGGTGGTCGGGTTGTCGACCAGGGTTGCGGACGCTGGGGTCGCTCTTCGGGATTGCGTCCGCAAGGGTGGTCGGGTTGTCGACCAGGGTTGCGGACGCTGGCGTATGCCGGCCAGCGGCCTGATCGTCCACAGCTCGACTCGGGCGTTCCATCCGTCCACAGCCCGGGTCGTCGGAGATGGTGGATTCCGCGCGGAGGCGATTCGCTGCCGTCATGACGAACCGGAGCGAGGTGGCGGGGCGGCTCTGCCTCGAGCTCGACGGGGTGGCAACCCTGGCCGAGCTCCGCACGGCGGGGGTGAGTCGTTCGCTGCGCCGCAGCATGATCCGGGCCGGCCACTGGCGACCGATCGGCGCGAAGGGCGTGGTGCTGCACACGGGTCCACTGGTCGGCGAACAGGCGTGGCGGGCGGCGCTGGTGCGCGTCGGCCCCGGTTCTCGGCTGGGTGGCGTCACCGCGCTGCAGGCCCACGGGCTGACCGGGTTCGACGAGCCACGCACGCACATCTGGGTGAGCAAGAGCTTCACCAAGGACGGCCGCGACCTCCCCGACGGGATCGTCCTGCACGAGACGCGCCGCTGGGGCGCGGGAGACTGCACGAGCGTGGGCATCCGTCGGTCGACGGCACCCGTGGCGGCGGTCCAGGCTGCCCTGTGGGCGGTGTCCCGCCGCCAGGCCGCACTCTGTCTCGTCATGCCGCTGCAGCAACGACTCGTTCGTGCCGAGGACCTCGTCGCCGAGCTCGACCGCGTCGCCCGGCACGAGTTCCGGGCGATGCTGCGAGCCGTGGCCGCGGACCTCCTCCTCGGCGTGCACTCGCTCAACGAGCTGGACTTCGCTGCCGAGTGCCGCCTCCGCGGGTTGCCCGAGCCGTCCCGCCAGGTACGGCGGCGGCTGTCGACAGGGGGCGCGGTCCTCGACGCCTTCTGGGACCGGTTCGGCGTGTGCGTCGAGGTCAACGGCGTCGGCCACGACCACCTGGTGACCTCGATGCGCGACGAGGTGCGGCTCGCCGACCTCCAGACACGGGGCGAAGCCGCTCTTCCCCTGTCGGTCCTGACCCTGCGGGTCGACCCGGAGCCGTTCTTCACCTCGCTCGCTGCCCTCCTGCGAAGCCGAGGCTGGTCCGGCTGACGGGAGCGGACGGCATACGCGCGCTCGTCCCGCGTGCGTCCGCAGAGGTGGTCGGGTTCGCGACCAGGGTTGCGGACGCTGGCGTCGGTCTCCCCGCGTGCGTCCGCAGAGGTGGTCGGGTTTCGGACCAGGGTTGCGGACGCTGGGGCGCACGAAAAGGTGAGGGTTCAACCACCTCCTTTTCCGCGGAAGCGTGGGGGTGGGAGGCCGGCGGCAGCCGGTAGCATGCGACTCGGCATACGCGTCACTTCTTCACACCGAGAGGGTGCGCCGCGTGCCGAAGCACCCATGGGGGGTGGCGCCACCCGGCGCGGGACCACGTGGTCGTCGGCCGGGAAACGGTGCCGCCTCACGCCACCCGACGAGAGGACCCGGACCCGATGACGGTCACCCATGACCAGGCTGCCTGGTTCACCACGACCTTCGAGGCGATGGTCAGCAACGTCGACAAGGCGGTGCTCGGCAAGGAGCACGTCATCCGCCTGGCCCTCACCTGCATGCTCTCCGAAGGGCACCTCCTCCTCGAGGACTTCCCCGGCACCGGCAAGACCCAGCTCGCCCGTGCGGTGTCGAGCACGGTCCACGGGACCAACAGCCGGATCCAGTTCACGCCCGACCTCCTGCCCAGCGACGTCACCGGCGTGACGATCTACGACCCCAACATCAAGAAGTTCGAGTTCCACAAGGGCCCGATCTTCGCGACGATCGTCCTCGCCGACGAGATCAACCGCGCCTCGCCGAAGACGCAGTCCGCGCTCCTCGAGGTCATGGAGGAGGGCAAGGTCACCGTCGACGGCGTCCGCCACGAGGTCGGCGAGCCGTTCATGGTCATCGCGACCCAGAACCCCATCGAGCAGGCCGGCACCTACCGCCTGCCCGAGGCCCAGCTCGACCGCTTCCTCATGAAGACCACGCTCGGCTACCCCGACCACGAGGCCACGGTCCGCGTCCTGCGCGACGCGAAGACCCGTGACCGCACCAAGGCCCTCGAGCCGGTCGTCACCTCGCAGGTCGTCCTCGACATGGCCGAGCTCGCCGACGAGGTGCATGTCGACGACGCGATCCTCGAGTACGTCTCGCGCCTCGCCGAGGAGAGCCGCCGCCACGTCAGCGTCCGCCTCGGCCTGTCCGTGCGTGGCTGCCTCGCCTTCATCCGGTGCGCCAAGACCTGGGCCATCGGCCAGGGCCGCACCCACGTCATCCCCGACGACATCAAGCTGCTCGCGCACCCCGTCCTCAACCACCGCCTCCTCGTCACCGCCGAGGCGCAGTTCGCGGGCATCACCGTCGACCAGGTCATCGGCCAGATCCTCGGCGAGGTCGCACCCCCGACCGAGCGCGTCGCCTGACGATGTCCGACCAGGGGGGCCCCGACGACGAGTCGGCGACGATCCGACGATCCGACCTGCGCGGGTCGTCCTCGTCGACCCCCGGCACGGCCGTGGACCAGGACGACTCGACCGTCTCCCGGTCCTCGCTCAAGGTGCGGCCCGCCCAGGACCAGCCGAGCCGGCGGCGGTCCTCCGGGGCCACCGCCACCGGGGGGTCCCGCTGGCGCGCGCTGCTGGGTCGGCGCTCGTCCGACGACGACACCCAGTCGGTGCGCCGGCACGACGTCGAGCCCCGGGGCGCGGCCGCGGGCGGCTCCACCGGCCCCGCCAGCCCCGCCAGCCGCTCGACCCGTCGTCGCCCCGAGCTCCCGACGATCACCCTGCCCCGGGTGCAGATCCCGACCGCGATCACCCAGACCGGCGCGCGCCTGCTCGACCTCACCGGCGATCGCATCCGCCCGCTGGCCGAGCGCTCCGAGCCGGTCTGGCGCCCGGTCCTGCGCACCATCGCGTGGGTGTCGGCGCTCGGTTGGACCGTCTGCCTCCTCGGCCTGCTCGCGTGGTTCCTCGCGAGCCGCTACGAGTGGACCGAGCTGGCGATGATCGCCGTCGCGTGCCTCGTCCTCTTTCTCGCCTGCGTCGCGCTCGCGGTCGGCCACGCCAAGGTCGAGATCCGCACCGACGTCGACCCGACGCGGGTGACCGTGGGCGAGCCCGCCACCGGACGCATCGAGGTCCGCAACCTCTCGGGTCGCGGGATGCTGCCGTTGCTCGTCGAGCTGCCCGTCGGCCGCTCCGCCGCCCGCTTCACCCTCCCCTCGCTCGGCTCCGGCAAGTCGCACGAGGAGCTCTTCGTCGTCCCCACCGAGCGCCGCGGCGTCATCCAGGTCGGCCCGGCGACGACCGTGCACGGCGACCCCCTCGGCCTCGTCCGTCGCACGATGGAGTGGACCGAGCGGACGGAGCTCTTCGTGCACCCCCTGACGACGTCGCTCGAGCCGCTCGGCGCCGGGCTCCTGCGCGACCTCGAGGGCCAGGTGACCCCCGACCTGTCGATGTCCGACCTCGCCTTCCACGCCCTGCGCGAGTACCAGCCCGGCGACGACCGGCGCTACATCCACTGGCGCTCGACGGCCAAGCACCGTCGCCTGCTCGTGCGCCAGTTCCTCGACACCCGGCGCTCGCACCTCGCGGTCGTCGTCGACACCTCGCCCGAGGTCTACACCGGCGAGGACGAGGCCGTCGAGCTCGCCATCTCGTGCGCCGCCTCGCTGGCGCTGCGCTCGATCCTCGACGAGCAGGACACCACCGTCGTCTGCCACGACCAGCAGATCTCGCGCTCGACCGCGGCGCTCACCCTCGACACGTTCGCCCGCGCCGGCATCGGGGCCATCGACGTCTTCGCCGCGTCCGGTGACGCCGCCGCCCTCGCCCCCGACGCCAGCGTCGCGATCCTCGTCACCGGCTCGCACCGTCCCTTCATCCAGGTCCAGCGGGCCCTCGCCCAGTTCGAGGTCGAGGTCATCAAGGTGGCCCTCGTCATCGACCCCGACGCCCAGGTCGGTGTCCGCCACGCGGGCGGGCTGACCATCCTCACGGTGCGCGAGCTCACCGACCTGCGCCGCGTCCTCTTCAGTGGAGCCCTGGCATGAACACCTACGCCCCCGCTCGTTCCGGCGAGCGAGTGTCCCGACCGCGCCCGGACCGTCCGGCACTGCTCCGTATGCCGTCCCGCCCGGCCCTCGTCGACCTCGCCTTCGCGCTCGTCCTCGTCGCCATCGCCCTCGTCGGGTTCCGCACCGGCTTCATCGGGTGGGAGTGGGTGCTCGCGGCCGGGGCCGGCGTCGTCCTCGGCGCCGCCGTGGCCCACGTGGCGACGGTGCGCACCTGGTCGCTGCTCCTCACCACCCTCGTCCTCCTCGCGACCCACTTCCTGCTCGGCGGGCCCCTCGCCGTCCGCGGGGACCTCGTCGCCGGGGTCATCCCCAGCCTGCAGACGCTGACCGACCTCGCCGTGGCGCCGGTGACCGGGTGGAAGGAGTGGCTCACGCTGCTCCCGCCCGTCGACGCCCGCGGTCCGCTCGTCGCGCTCCCGTGGGTCACCGGCCTGCTCGGCTCGGCCGCGGCCTACGGCGTGGCCCGGCGCTTCGCCGGGGTCGGCGCCGCCGCAGTGGTGCCCGTCCTGCTCCTCGTCGGGAGCATCGCGCTCGGCACCCAGCAGCCCGCGGCCAAGCTCGTCCAGGGCGTGCTCTTCGCCCTCGTCCTCATCCTCTGGCTCGTCGTGCGCGCCGGCCGCACCCGCGCGGCGATGCAGAACGGTGCCGGGCGCCAGGCCCGCGCCGTCACCGGCCTCGTGCTCCTCACGGTCGCCGCCCTCGCCGGCACCTTCCTCGGCCAGTTCCTGCCGGGCACCGACGAGAGCTCGGCCCGCGCGGTCGTGCGCACGCAGCTCACCCCGCCCTACGACGTCGCGCAGTTCACCAGCCCACTGTCGGGCTTCCGCCGCTACACCGAGCCCAACTCCGCCGACCTCTTCGACACCGAGATCCTCAGGGTCACCGGGCTGCCCGAGGGGACCCCGGTCCGCTTCGCGACGCTCGACAGCTACGACGGCCTCGTCTGGGGCGCGGCCGACCGGGCGACCGACGGCACGCCGTACCAGCAGGTCGGCTCGCGCATCGCCCCGCGCACCCAGGGCACGACCGCGACGGCCACGGTCACCGTGCCCGACGGCGGCTACGACGGCGCCTGGCTCCCGCTCGCCGGGTCGACGACGGGGGTGCGCTTCGAGGGCGCCCGCGGCGACGAGCTCGCCGACGCGCTGTGGCTCAACACCGCCACCGAGACGGCGGTCGTGCCCGCGCTCGTGCGGCCGGGTGACTCCTACTCGTTCGACACCGTCCTCGGTGACGATGTCTCGACGACGATGCCCGCCGAGCTCGACGTCGCGAGCGGTGGTGCGCTCGCGGAGGACACGAGCTTCCTCGACGCCAAGCTCGACGCCTGGTCCGGCCAGGCCGGCAGCTCGTGGGAGAAGTTCGCCGCGGTCGCCAAGGTCATGACCCAGGACGGCGCCTACACCGACGGCGGCACCGCCAACTCCTACGAGAAGGTCTACCTCCCCGGCCACGGCCTCGGCCGCCTCGGCCGCTTCGTCGGCTCGACCCAGCTTGCCGGCAACGACGAGCAGTACGCCGCGACCCTCGCCCTCGCCGGCAACCGGATCGGCATCCCGACCCGCGTGGTCATGGGGGCCATCCCCGGGTCCGGCGGCGTCGTCAAGGGCAAGGACGTCCACGCCTGGGTCGAGGTCCAGCAGGACAACGGCACGTGGCATGCCCTCCTCCCGTCGACCTTCCTGCCCGACCGCAACAAGAAGCCCAACGAGCAGCAGCTGAAGTCCGAGGAGCAGAAGGTCGGCGCGCAGGTGCCCCCGCCCGCCGGGGTCAACCCGCCCTCGGTCCTCCAGGGACCGGACCAGGCCCAGAACGCCACGGACATCAAGAAGAAGAAGCGCAACCCGCTCGACATCGGCGCCTGGCCGCTGTGGCTCAAGCTCCTCGTCTTCGCCCTGGTCCTGCCCGTCCTCCTCGCCTTCGCGGCCTACGGCCTCATCCGCTGGCTCAAGGCGAGGCGCCGACGCCGGCACGCCACGACGGGTCCGACCGCGTCGCGTGCCGCCTGGGTCTGGCGCGACCTCGTCAGCGACGCCCGCAGCCTCGGCATCGCCGTCCCCCAGCGTGCGACCCGGCTCGAGCAGGCGGCCTCCCTGCCCGAGACGGCCACGGCCCGGCCGATCGCCGTGGGCGCCAACGCCGCCGTCTTCGGTCCCGGCGACCCCGAGCCCGAGGTGGCGACCGCCCTGCTCGCCGAGGCCGACGACGTGCGCCGCCAGCTGCGCGGCTCGGTCTCGCGGTGGCGCCGGCTGCGCTCCGACCTCAGCGTGCGCCCCCTCCTCGAGCGCGACCGCCGCCCCCGTGGGTCCGGCTCGCGACTGCCCTCCCTGCCCTCCCTGACCTCGATGCGCGGCACCCGTGGCGCCGAAGGATCCGCGTGAAGCCCTTCCGCCGTCCCGCTCGCCCCGCCTCCCTGTCGCGCTCGTCGCGGCGCGGGCGCAGCCGGGGGCGCGTCGCGTCGACGATGGTCGTCGTCCTCGCGGGCGCGACCATCGGCTACGCGGCCGTGACCTCCCAGGGCGCGACCGTCCATGAGGCCGACGTCGGTGACGGCGGCGTGTGGATCACCTCCGACGTGCAGGCGAAGTTCGGCCGGCTCAACAAGGCCGCCGCCCAGCTCGACGCGGGCGTCGCCGCCGACGTGGCCCCCGGCTCCGGCCTCGACGTCCTCCAGGACGGCATGGCCGTCATCGCCTGGTCCCGGGCGACCGCCCAGCTGCAGCCCATCGACGTCCGCACCGCGCAGTTCCGGGAGGAGACGGCCACCGCGCCCGGGGTCCCGACCCGTGCGCCCGGCCGGGTCGCCCCGACCCTCGTCGACCTGCGCGCCGGCGTCCTCGCCGCGGTCGACCCCAGGACCGGGAAGGTCTGGGCGCAGCACGTCGACACCCGCAAGGGCGTCGAGAACCTCTCCGGCCTGGCCACCGGCGCCAAGCCGCTCGCCACGGTCGGCGCCGACGCGGTCCTCGCCGTGGGTGAGGACGGCGCCATCCACGTCGCGTCCGGCCAGAAGGGCACGGTCACGACGATCCGCCCGACCGCCGAGGCCTTCGCCAAGCCGGTGACCGAGCAGAGCGGCGCCAAGGGCTCCCAGCTCCAGGTCACGGCGGTGGGCTCCGCGTGGGCGGTCTACGACCCCGAGCGCGACGCGCTCCACAGCAGCGGCCGCACCGAGGGTGTCGCCGCCGGCTTCGCCTCCGCCGAGGGCGAGCGGGCGTATGCCGCGGTGCAGCTCCCCGGACCGGGCGCCGACGCGGTCGCCGTGGCCGGTGGCAACGGCCTGCGGATGGTGCGCCTCGACGGGGGCGCGCCGACCGGCGGCATCGAGATCGAGGAGCGGGTGAACCGCAGCGGCGCGGTGCCCTTGCCCGCCCACCCGGTGGTCCTGCGCGGGTGCGTCCACGGTGCGTGGTCCGAGACCGGTCGCGTCTTCTACGGCGCCAACTGCGGCCGCGAGCAGCCGGTCCCGACCGGCACGATCGACAACGTCAGCGAGACCCCGCTGCGCGACGGCGTCGCCTTCCGCGTCAACCGCGGCATCGTCGCCCTCAACGACCTCGACAACGGCAGCGCCTGGGACGTCGAGCGGGACAAGCAGAAGATCGACAACTGGGACGCCCTCATCCCGCCGCCGCAGCGCGACGAGGACAACAAGAAGAAGGACAAGAACGTTGTCGACGACGCGGTTGCGCAGCAGCCGCCGACCGCCAAGCCCGACACCCTCGCCGTCCGTCCCGGGCGCACGAGCAAGCTCCACGTCCTCGACAACGACACCGATGCGGCCGGCTCCGTCCTCGCCATCGACCCGCGCGACGTCAGTGCCGTCTCCGACCCGGACGTGCGCGCCTCGGTCTCGGCCGACGGTCAGAGCATCGACGTCACCGTCCCCGCCGGGTCGAACACGCCGTTCCAGTTCACCTACCTCGTCGGCAACGGCAAGGTCAAGGCCAAGGCCCGCGCGGCCGTCAAGGTCACCGTCGTCGCCGACCAGACGAACAACGCCCCCTTCCTGCGCGAGGGCCAGGCCACGCTCGCGAGGACGGCATACCCCGTCCTCGCCGGCAAGCGCCTCAGCGTCCCGGTCATCGCCGACTGGCGCGACCCGGAGTCGGACCCGGTCATCGCCTCGGTCGACGGCGACGGGCTGAGCATCGACGGACAGGGGCGGATCGCCTACCTCGCGCCGCCCGTGGCCGGCAAGGGCGACGTCGACTACGTCGTCGACGACGGTCGCGGCGGCCAGACCAAGGGCGCGGTGCCGGTCGAGGTCGTCGCGCTCACCGAGACGCGCGCCCGACCTCCCGTGACCCAGCCCGACGTCATCCGCGGGGTGGTCGGCAAGTCGCTGCAGATCGAGCCGCTCGGCAACGACATCTCCGGAGCCGACCCGGGTGACCCCGACGACTCGATGCACCTCGCCGGCGACGTGCGGGCCGTCGCCAACCTCACCGTCGACAGCAACCGCGACACCGGCGTCGTCACCGTCACCCCGAGCGGCCCCGGCAGCTTCGAGCTGTCGTATGCCGCCCAGGTCGGTGGCGGTGTCACTCCCGGTCGCATCCGGGTGGACGTCATCGAGGCCGCCGACCCCGAGGCCCCGCCGGTCGCCGTGGGCGACACCGCGACCCTGCGCGACCAGGCGCCGACCCTCGTCGACCCGCTCGCCAACGACTACAGCCCACGCGCCGACGTCCTCGTCACCCAGGGCGTGAGCACCGCGACGAGCGAGGACTCCTGGCTCCGGGCCTCGATCTACCAGGGGCGCTGGATCCGCGTCGTCGCGCTCGACCCGGCCGGTCCCGCCGCGGACTCGACCCGCCGCGGGACCATCCGCTACACCGTGAGCGACGGGTCGAAGACCGCCACCGGTGAGCTGTCGGTGACCCAGAAGCCGGCGCGCGACCTCGACCCGGTCGTCGAGGACGACAAGGCGGTCGTGCGCGAGGGCGACACCGTGGCCGCTCCCGTCCTCGACAACGACACCATGGCCGACGGCATCCCGCTGCGCCTCGACCCGCTCAGCGTCAAGGTCCTCGGCAGGGGCGCCGAGCAGACGGCGTTCGCCTCCGGCAACGTCATCCGGTTCGTCCCGGCGGCCACCGGCCTCAGGACCGAGCAGCTCGTCACCGTCGAGTACGCCGTCCACCCCGAGGGGATGCCCGAGCGCGCGCAGACAGGTCGCCTCACCGTCCGCGTCACGCCGCTGCCGTCGACGGCCGTCCCCAACCAGGCTCCGGTCGCCCGCAGCTTCTCCTCGTCGGTGACCGCCGGCGACCCGCTCACCATCACCGTGCCGACGACCGGTGTCGACCCCGACGGCGACACCGTCGGTGTCGTGGGCGTCGTCGGGACCGGCGGGGGAGCGGTCGACCTGCGCCTCGGTCGCGTCGTGTCGACCGGGCCGTCGACGATCCGCTACGAGTCCTTCCCCACGTCCAGCGGCACCGAGGTCATCAACTACGAGGTCGTCGACCGGTTCGGCGCGGTCAGCCGCGCCTTCGTCCGGGTCGGCGTCGTCGCCCCCGGTGACCCGCAGCCCCCCGTCGCCGTCGACGACACCGTCACCGCGGCGCCGGGCAAGACGGTCACCTCAGCGGTGACCGCCAACGACCTCATCGCCCGTGGCGACGCCGTCGAGCTCCAGCACGAGGAGCTCAACCCCTCGTCCGAGAAGTCGCAGTGGAAGGTCGACGTCGACGAGTCCACGGTGACGACCACCGTCCCCGACGAGGGCGCCCCGGTCCACGACTTCGTCTACGGCATCAGCAACGGGCTCTTCGACCCGTCCCGCGCCAGCCTGCTCGTGCGCGGCCAGAAGGGCTGGCTCAACCCGCCGACCGCCCTCGACGACATCGCCAAGCCCAGGCCCGGTGAGACGGCCACGGTCACCGACGTCCTCGCCAACGACACCGACATCGACTCCGACCCCGCGACCCTCAAGGTCGTCGAGGTGCTCTCCCCGAACGCGAGCATCGAGGGCAACAAGGTCTCGGTCGCGATCCTCGACCACCCCTACAGCGTCCCCTACGTCATCGAGGACGAGGACGGCGCGCGCGCCATGGCGGTGGTGCACGTGCCGCGCGGCAGCGGGGGCACCCCGTTCGTCGTCGAGGGGTCGGTCATCGAGATGGACAAGGACGCGAGCCGGACCGTGCGCCTCGGCGACTACGTGAGGTCGCCGCAGTCCCGGGTCCTCGGCATCACGTCGGCCAGCACGATCTCCACCGCGCCCGGGTCCAGGCTGGCCGTGACCGCCGACGCCGACGGCAGCCTCACCCTCACCTCCTCGGGCGGCTACGTCGGCCCGGCGAGCGTGATGTTCGAGGTGACCGACCAGCAGAGCGACGACCAGAAGGACGTCCACACGGCATACGTCTCGATCCCGGTGCAGATCGGCCCCAAGGTCCCGCTGCTGCGCTGCCCCACGTCCGCCGTCTCGCTCATCGCCGGCGGGCTCGAGCGCACCCTCGACATCCCCACCCTCTGTCGCGCCTGGCTTCCGGTCGGCCTCACGCTCGACGACGTCGAGTTCACGACCTCCTGGCAGCGCGAGGCCGACGACGTCCGCCTCGAGCAGTCGGGTGCGGGCCGCCGCACCGTGACCCTGAGCGCCGGCGGCAACGCGCGCTCCGGCGAGGGCGTGCTCCGGATCGGCGCCAAGGGCTCCGACCTCACCGCGCCGGTCAAGGTCACCGTCATCGGTGCCCCGGCCCAGGCCCAGGCCTCGGCCGGTGGCCCGGACGCGACGCTCCCAGCGGCGCGCCTGCGACCGATCTCGGTCAACGGGCTCCAGGAGGGTGACAGCCAGCAGGTCGACGTCCGCTCCTACCTCGACTCCCCGCTGCGCGACGCCTCCTGCACCCTCACCGCGGCCACCGTCACCAGCGGCGAGGGCCTCACCGTGACACGCGACGGATGCCTCCTCACCGTCTCCGCCGGCGAGCGGCCCAGCCCGACCGGCCGCGTCTCGATCACCGTCTCGGACGGGCCCAACCGCTCGGCCAACGGCGCCGTCGCCGTGACCATGCTCGGTCGTCCGGGTGCGCCCACGGCCGTCGCCGCCCAGGCCGACCGGGCCGCCGGTGGCCGCGCCCGGGTGAGCTGGTCCGCGCCGGGCTACGACGGTGGCGCGCCCATCCGCACCTACACCGCCTCGTGGACCGGCGGGTCCGCCGGCAGCCTCGACTGCACCGCCTCGCCGTGCACCATCGACGGCCTCACCAACGGCAAGGACTACTTCTTCACCGTGACGGCGACGAACGTCGTCGGCGAGTCCGACCCCGGTGGCCCGAGCACCGCGGCCCGACCGGACACCAAGCCCGGGCCGGTGCCCGGTGTCACGATGGCCGGCCGTGGCGACGGCTCGCTGACCATCCAGTGGTCAGCGCCCGAGAACAAGGGCAGTGCCGTGTCCAAGTACGTCGTGCGGCTCGTCCCCCTCGCCGCCGGTGGCTCGGCGAGGACGGTCGAGGTGGCGGCCCCCGCGAACCGGATCCCGGTCACGGGCCTGGAGAACGAGGTGCAGTACTCCGTGGCCGTGCAGGCGTGGAACGAGGCCGGACCCGGGCCCTTCGGCCCGGCCGTGACGATGCAGTCCGCCGGCACACCTCCGGCGGTCACCGGCCTCAGGCTCGCCCCGGACGGTGTCGGCGCCAACAAGGACCTCGCCTCCATCGCCATCACCTGGGACACCACCCGTCCCAACGGGCCGCCGCTGAAGAACTACACGGTGCACCGCCGGGTCGACGGCGGGGGCTGGGCGGCGATCAGGACCACGGCACCGGGGACGACCAGCACCAACGACCAGGTCCGCTACGACGGCCGCCGCTACGACTACGTCGTCACCGCCACCAACGGCGCCGACCTCACGTCACCGCAGACCAACCCGCAGTCGTTCACGTCGATCGGCCAGCCGTCGACGCCGTCGGTGAGCGCCGCGACGCCGGACAACGACGAGCGGGTCCGGCTCACGGTGAGCCTCGGCCAGCCGCGGTCCGGCGGCTTCACGTCCGTCACGTGGCGCTCGTCGGGGGGTGCCAGCGGCACCTTCCCGTGCGGGTCCTGTCCCGCCGGCGGCCAGGTCACCATCACGACGAGCCAGCTGAGCACCTCGCCACAGACGTTCACCGTGACCACGGACAACGGCACCCGCTCGTCGAACCCGTCCGGTGGCAGCAACCAGGTCCAGCCCTACGGCCCCACCCCGCGGCCCGACCCCAACGGTGGCTCGACCTCGGGACGGAACGTCACCTACAACTGGACGCTGCCCACGAACGGCCGACCGGTCACCCGGGTCGTCGTCACCGGTGCCGCCAGTCACGACGGTGAACCGATCACGTCGATCGGCGCCAGCGGCAACTTCGCCCAGGACCTCACCATCAACATCCGGGCGTACTCCGCCGGAGGCGAGTCGCCGGTCCTGCAGATGACGCGGCGCACCGACAACCCACCCCAGCCCCAGATCTACAACGTGGGGCCGAGCCCGGAGCAGTACAACGACCCGGCCGGTGTGGGAACGTGTCGTACCTCCACCTGCCCCAAGGTGAACTACAGCGTCCGTGACTTCCCGCCGAACACGTCCTGGAACGCGGTGTGCGAGTCCGAGAGAGCGGGCAACTCCACCACCCGTACGGCGAACATCGACGGCTCGGGGAACGGCTACTCGATGCCGCGCTACTGCCTCTTCGCCCGGGGCGGCGTCGGCCAGGTCCGGATGCACCTGTGGAACGGCAGCCAGGACGTCTACTCGCCGTGGGTGCCGTTCTGATCCGGATCGGCGTCATGCGCCGGGGAGTCCTCCCCATCCCGAACGGCGCCGGCGCGTGCGAAACTGGCTCGCGTCGGGGTGGGGCTGACACCGCCCCCTGGAGCGGGGTCAGGTCATGAAGCAGGGTCAACGTCGGGTCGCGGTCGCGCCCCGGGGACGGCGGGGGGTCGCCTCCGTCGGGGTCGTCGCCATCGCGGCGTCCCTCCTGACGTATGCCGCCGTGACCAGCAGCGGCTCCACCGTGCACGAGGCCGACGTCGGCGACGGCGGCGTGTGGGTCTCGTCGTCGGCCCAGGCCAAGTTCGGCCGGCTCAACACCCAGGCCCGCCAGCTCGACGCCGGGGTCTCCACCGCCCTGGCCGACGGCTCGAAGGTCGACATCCTCCAGGACGGCGCCGCCGTCGTCGGCGTGGCGACGGGCAACACCCTCCTGCCCATCGACGTGCGCACCGCGACGTCCGAGGAGTCGGGGGCAGCCGCCCCGGCGCCGCTGCCGGCCAAGGCCGGCCAGTTCACCCCGGCGACGGTCGACCTGCGCGGCGGCACCATCGCGACGGTCGACCCGAAGACCGGCAAGGTGTGGGCGCAGCGCGTCGACACCAGGGACGGCATCACCTCCCTCGAGGGCGTCGGGTCCACGACCAAGCCGCTGGCCACCATCGGCGGCAACGCCGTCATCGCCGTCGACACCAGGGGAGGCGTCATCGCCGCCTCCGGCGCCACCGGCACGGTGCTGACGATCGCGCCCACGGGCGACGGGCTCGCCAAGCCGGTCACGGTGGCGACTCCGGTGCGCGCCGCGCTCCTCGACCTCACGGCCGTCGGCGACACCTGGGTCCTCTACGACCCCAGCAAGGATGAGCTGCACGTCGAGGGGCGTGACGAGCCGGTCAGCGCAGGAGCAGCCCTCGGCGACGGGCCGGCATACGCCGCCCTCCAGCAGCCGGGAGCGAAGGCCGACACGGTCGTCATCGCCAACGCGACGGCAGCGCGGGCGGTGCGGCTCAGCGGTGGCGACGCCGCCGACGTCGGTGGCGTCGAGGTGCGCGACCAGGCCAACCGCTCGGTCGATCCACCGCTGGTCACGCGGCCGGTCGTGCTGCGCGGCTGCCTGCACGCAGCGTGGGCCGAGACCGGCAACGTCTTCTACGGCGCCAACTGCGGCCGCACCGACGCCGTGGCCGCCGGTGCCCTCGGCGACGCGAGCAAGGGTGTCGTCCGGGACGGCGTCGCCTTCCGGGTCAACCGCGGCAACATCGTCCTCAACCACCTCGACACCGGCGAGCTGTGGGACCTCGACTCCACGAAGCAGAAGATCGACAACTGGGACTCGCTCATCCCGCCGACGAAGAAGGACGACGACAACGACAAGAAGGACGAGAACGTCGTCGACGACCAGCAGGTGAGCCAGCCGCCCAAGGCGATGCCGGACAACCTCCGGGTCCGCCCCGGTCGCACGAGCAAGATCCACCCGCTCGACAACGACACCGACGCCAAGGGCTCCATCCTCGCGATCGACCCCAAGGACCTCACGGCACCGAGCGCGTCCGACGTCACTGCGTCGGTCTCCAGCGACGGGCAGACGGTCGACGTCACCGTCCCGGCGAACCCGTCCTCGTCGACGATCACGCTCTCCTACAAGGTGAGCAACGGCAAGGCCAAGCAGAAGGGCGCGGCCCGGATCGTCCTCACCGTCGTCGGTGAGGAGATCAACACCCCGCCTCGCGTGCGCGACGGCAAGGCCGACCTCGCCCGCACCACCTACCCGGTCGTCTCCGGCGGCCGGGTCTCGGCCTCGGTGCTCGGTGACTGGCGGGACGGTGAGAGCGACCCGCTCACGGTCGACGCCGTGGACCCGTCCACCGTCATCGACGGCCAGAGCCGGGTCGGCGTCACCGCGCCGGTCAAGCCGGGGCCGGCGACGGTCGAGTACGCCGTCACCGACGGCCGCCAGAGCACCCGCGGCGACATCGACCTCACGGTCCTCGACCTGGCGGAACCGACGTCGGTCCCGCCCCGCACCCAGCCCGACGTCGTGCGCGCCGTCCTCGGCAAGCCGGTGCAGCTCGAGCCGCTCGGCAACGACATCCCCGGTGCCGACCCCGGTGACCCGGACGCCCGCATGCGCCTCGCCGGCGAGGTCGCTCCCTCCGGCCCCCTCGACGTCGACACCAACCTCACGACCGGCGTCGTCACCGTGACGCCCAACGGCCTCGGGACGACCGAGCTCGCGTATGCCGCGCAGTCCGGCGGCACGGTCAGCCCCGGCCGCATCCGGATCGACGTCGTCGAGCCGGGCGACCCCGAGGCCCCGCCGGTCGCGGTGCCCGACAGCGCCTCGCTGCGCGACCAGGCGCCGTCGATGATCGACGCCCTCGCCAACGACTACAGCCCGCGCGCCGACGTCATCGTCACCCAGAGCGCGACGGTGGCCGGTGACAGCACGTGGCTGCGGGCGACGGTCTACCAGGGACGGTGGGTCCGCATCGAGGCCCTGGAGCCGTCACCGATCAGCGGGGAGGGCAGCCGGCAGGGGACCGTCCAGTACGCGATCAGCGACGGCACGAAGCGCACCACCGGAACGATCAACGTCGTCCAGCGCCCGCCGCTCCCCGGCGCGTCGCCGACCGTCGAGGACGACCGGGCCACCGTCCGTGAGGGCGACAGCGTCTCGGTCGGCGTGCTCGACAACGACACGATGGCCGACGGCATCCCGCTCGTGCTCGCCCCGGACAGCGTCAAGGTCGTCGGCGGCGGGGAGGCCCGGGCCTTCGCCTCGGGCAACCTCGTCCGCTACGTCCCCGAGTTCGCCGGCCTGACCGCGCCCAAGGACGTCGTCATCGAGTACGCCGCGTACGCCGAGGGCGCACCCGAGCGGGCCAAGACCGGCCGCCTCACCGTCACCGTCAACCCGCTCCCGACGCGGACCACGCCCAACCAGGCGCCCATCGCCCGCAGCTTCTCCGGGTCGGTGACGTCGGGTGAGTCGGTCACGCTGACCATCCCGGCGACCGGCGTCGACCCGGACGGCGACTCGGTGACGCTGCGCGGCATCGTCGGCAAGGACGCGGACGCCCTCGACCTCACCCACGGCCGCGTGGTCTCCGTCGGCCCGTCGACGATCCGCTACGAGGGCTACCCGAACTCGGCCGGCACCGAGCTCATCCGCTACGAGGTCCAGGACCGGTTCGGCGCGACGAGCCAGGCGTTCGTCCGGGTCGGCGTCGTGCGCCCCGGCGACCCGCAGCCCCCGGTCGCCGTCGAGGACGAGGTCGTGGCCGCCCCCGGCAAGAAGGTCACCGCGCACGTCCTGCGCAACGACCTCATCGCCCGCGGCGACGCGGTCCGCATGGAGCACGAGGACCTCAACCCCGGCGCGACCCAGAAGCAGTGGACGGTCGACGAGGACGACGACACCATCTCGACCGTCGCCCCCCAGCCCGACGCCGCGACCCACCAGTTCGTCTACGGCATCGACAACGGGATCTTCGACCCGTCCCGCACGACGCTGCTCGTGCGCGGCCAGGTCGGCTTCGTCAACCCGCCGATCGCCCAGGACGACGTCGCCAAGCCCGCGGCCGGTGAGACCACGGCGCTGGTCGACGCCCTCGTCAACGACACCGACATCGACTCCGACCCGGCCACGCTCAAGGTCGTCGAGGTCCTCTCCCCGCACGCGAGGATCGAGGCCGGCAAGGTGCGGGTCACCCTCCTCGACCACGCGCACACCGTCCCCTACGTCATCGAGGACGAGGACGAGGCCCGCGCGATGGCCCTGATCTTCGTCCCGCCGGGCGACAAGGGCGCCCCCTTCGTCGTCGACGCTGCCCTCATCGAGATGGACCAGGACTCGACGAGGACCGTCACGCTCAGGGACTACGTCAAGTCCCCCCGCAACAAGGTCATCGGCATCACGGCCGCCGCGACGGTCTCGGCCTCCCCGGGACAGTTCGTCTCCGCCGAGGCCGAGGCCGAGGGCAGCGACGCGGTGCGGCTCACCTCCCGCGGCGGCTACATCGGCCCGGCCGCGCTCATGCTCGAGGTGAGCGACCAGGAGAGCGGAGACGACAAGGACGTGCGGACGGCATACGTCTCCGTCCCGGTCCAGGTCGGACCGAAGGTGCCGCTGCTGCGCTGCCCCGACGCGCCCATCGTCCTCGCCGCCGGTGGCCGCGCGCGCGAGGTCGACATCCCGACGTACTGCCGGGCGTGGCTCCCGGTGGGCACCGCCCTCGACGACTTCGAGTTCACCGCGAAGTGGGAGCCCCAGCCCGACGGCGCCGACCTCCAGCAGGCCGAGAGCGGCGGGCGGCTCGTCACCCTCAGCGCGGGTGGGCGCGCGCCCTCGGGCACCGGTGCGGTCTCCGTGACCTCTCCCGGTATGCCGTCCGTGACGTTCCCCGTGCGCGTCCTGGGTCGTGCCGGTGACGGCGATGCCGCCGGGGCCGGTGCGGGAGCCGGTCTCGGCCCCGACGGCAAGCCGCTGCCGGTGGTCGGCCAGCCGCGCCTGCGACCGATCCGCGTCGACGGCCTCAACGAGGGCGAGTCCGAGTCCATCGACGTGAGCCGCTACCTCGACTCGCCGCTCGAGAAGCCGTCGTGCTCGATCGCCGCCGCCCAGCTCGAGAGCGGCACCGGCATCGAGGTCTCCCGCAGCGGCTGCACCCTCACCCTGCGCGCGACCTCGCAGCCCAGCCCCAACGCCACCGTGTCGCTGCTCGTCGCCGACGGCCCGGGTCGGCAGGCCGCCGGCCGGGTGACCATCACGATGCGCGGCAAGCCGACCGCACCGACGGGCGTCAGCGCCGTGGCCGACCGGATCGCCGGCGGCCAGGCCCGGGTCTCCTGGGTGGCGCCGGGCTACGACGGCGGCGTGACGATCTCGCACTACACGGTCCGGTGGGGCGGTGGCAGCCCGCTGCGGTGCACCTCCTCGCCGTGCACGGTCACCGGCCTGACGAACGGCAAGGACTACACCTTCACCGTCGTCGCGAGCAACGCGGTCGGCGACAGCCCCCCGAGCGCCGCGAGCAACGTCGTGCAGCCCGACACCAAGCCCGAGGCGACCTCCGGCGTGGGGATGCTCAGCCGGGGCGACGGCACCCTGGCCGTGGGGTGGTCACCCGCCCCGAACAAGGGCTCGGCGATCACCAAGTACGTCGTGCGGCTGGTCCCGACGAGCTCGGGCGCCTCCGCGCGCACCGTCCAGGCGGCGGGGACGGCGACGAGGGCAGCGGCCACGGGCCTGGACAACAACACGCCGTACTCGGTCGCGGTCCAGGCCTGGAACAAGGCCGGCGCCGGACCGTTCGGCCCCGCCGTGCAGATGCAGTCGGCCGGAACCCCGCCGGCGGTGTCCGGCGTCAACGGCGCCACGCGTGGACCGGGCGCGGGCTTCGACTCCGAGTCGATCACCGTCTCGTGGAACCAGCAGACCAACCCCAACGGTCCGCCGCTCAAGCACTACACCGTCTACCGCAACGTCGACGGCGGTGGCTGGACGCAGATCGGCCGTGTGGGTGCGCAGACGCGGACCCTCGGCGACACGATCCCCTACGACGGGCGGCGCTACGGCTACTCCGTCACCGCCACCAACGGCGCCGACCTCGAGTCGCCCCAGGGCACGCCGTGGACGTACACGTCCGTCGGCGTCCCCAGCAACCCGAGCGTGGGTGC
Organism: Knoellia aerolata DSM 18566; assembly: GCF_000768695.1. Taxonomy (GTDB): domain Bacteria; phylum Actinomycetota; class Actinomycetes; order Actinomycetales; family Dermatophilaceae; genus Knoellia; species Knoellia aerolata. Next base: position 16,742 of record NZ_AVPL01000033.1, on the reverse strand, counting down.
CAGCACGCCCAACCCCGACAAGTCGGTCGTGGTCAGCGTGCAGGTGGGCCAGCCGCGCGCGGGCGCCTTCCAGGCCATCCGGTGGCGCGGCGGCGGCAAGTCCGGCACGCACGCGTGCGGGTGCGCGCCGGGGACGACCGTGACGTTCACGCTGCCCAACATGGGGATCGACCCGCTGACGATCAAGGCCAGGACGGTCAACACCGGCGGCCGCGAGTCCAGCGAGGCGACGAGTGGCCAGGTCCAGCCGTACGGCCCGACCCTCGAGCCCACCAACGTGTCGGCCTCGGTGAACGGCCGCACCATCACCTGGCGGTGGAACCTGCGGACCAACGGTCGACCGATCGACCAGGTGCAGATCAGCACCGACGGCGGCAACTGGCGTGCGCCGGACAACCGCGAGAGCCACAGCCAGACGTTCGGCTACTCGGAGGAGCACGGCCTCCGGGTCCGGGCCCACAGCGTGGACGGCTGGAGCGGCGCGACCACGGGCGTGCGGGCGACGACGGTCCCGGAGCCCAAGAACCCCGAGATCTACAACGTCCGGTTCAGCGCCGCGAACTACATCGACTTCGACATCCGCGACTTCCCCGGCAACACGTCGTGGACGATCAACTTCAACCACAAGGGCTACAGCGGCAGCTTCACCAGCGCCAGCAAGGTCAACGTCGGGCCGGCCGGCAACGGGTACACGTGGGGCGGCAACTACTTCGTCGAGGCCAAGGGCGGGGACCTCGTCATCACGATGTCGAGAGCGGGCAGCCCCGACGTCACCAGGACGGTCCGACGCTAGGCCGGGTTGATGCTCGTCAGTCGATGACCGCGAGGATGTCGCCCTCCTGGACGACGTCGCCGACCTCGACCTTGACCTCGCTCACCGTGCCTGCCTGCTCGGTGAGCACGGGGATCTCCATCTTCATCGACTCGAGCAGGGCGATCTCGGTGCCCACCTCGACGGTGTCGCCGACGTGGACGGCGATGCTGAGGACGTTGGCGACGAGGTCGGAGACGACGTGGTGCGGCATACGCCCGACCGTACCGACTACGCACCGGTAACCCGCCTTCCGGCTGCGGGTCACGGCACAGGGGCACGTCGCTGCGGCGGGGCGTGAGGGCTGCCGCGCGCCCGGCGCGTGCCCGGGATCGCGTGGGACGCGACGTGTTCTCCGTCCCTGACGTCCACGCCAGCTGACCTGCGCGGACGTGGTCGCACCAGGGTGGCGCACGCCCGGGGGCGGCGGTGTGCCGACGTCTCGCGTTTCGACTCGGCCCGGTAAGGGCCGTTACCGTGGACGGCTTGCTCGGGTACCCACGCGGTGCCGGCCCCACCCCTGAAGGACCCTGACATGCCCTGCCCCTCGTGCGGAACCGCCCTCTCCACCGACGCCGCCTACTGCTCGCGCTGCGGCTCCCGGGTCGAGCTCGCGTCCCTGCTCGGGGTCGGCGTCGACCTGCCGCCCGTGCCCCTGCGCGACCCGTCCCCGGCTGGCCAGGACCACGCGGACAGGGGCACGCACGTCGACCGCGGCGCGCACGCCGACCTCGGCCGGACCGCGGACCTCGCCCGGACCGCGGAGCTGCCGCGGGTCGCGGCGCTGCCGCCGAACGCACCGGCGTCCGAGCCGGACCGGGCCCGGTCGCACTCGCGGAGCAGCATCGTGGCCATGGTCGCGACCTTCGTCATGCTCACCGTCCTCGGCACGTTCGCCCTGACCCGCCTCACCGGCTCGCCCGCGCCCAGCGTGACCGCGGGCGCGTCCTCCGACGCCTCGGCCGGCGCTGGCACGGAGGCTCCGTCGGCCGGCGCGGGAGCGACGACACCCTCGGAGGGCGGGACGGAGCCGGGCACGAGTGCGACCGCCCCCTCGCCGTCCGCCACGCCGTCGGCCTCCCCGTCGCCGTCCGACGAGGCCACGGAGTCGGACGGTCCCGTGCGCGTCGACGCGACCCGGTGCTCGACGAGTGGCGACGACGCGGTCGCGACCGCGTACGCCGGCACCGAGCGGACGTCCTGCGAGTTCGCGGGAGCCGTACGGACGGCATACCGCAAGGCGGGGACGCCGGGCGACGCGACGAGTCTGCGGGCGTTCAGCCCGGTGACGAAGAAGTGGTACTCGCTGAGCTGCGACGGCGGTGAGCCGGTGCGCTGCACCTCCACGACCGGTGCGGTCGTCGTTCTCACCGCCGCCTGACCCCCCTCGACACCTGGCCGCCGCGACCGACGGCGCACAGAACACCGCCGGACCCCGGAGATCGGGGGCCCGGCGGTGTTCTGCGCACGAGGTGCGGGTGCGGAGCGCCGGGTCAGCGCTCCTCGGTGCCCGCGATGAACGCCTCGAGCTTGGTGCGGCCCTCGGTGTCCTCGCGCTGCACGGGCGGGGACTTCATGAGGTAGGACGAGGCGCTGATGAGCGCGCCGCCGATGCCACGGTCCTTGGCGATCTTCGCCGCACGGATGGCGTCGATGATGATCCCGGCCGAGTTGGGGGAGTCCCAGACCTCGAGCTTGTACTCCAGGCTCAGCGGCACGTCACCGAAGGCGCGACCCTCGAGGCGGACGTAGGCCCACTTGCGGTCGTCGAGCCAGGCGACGTAGTCGGACGGGCCGATGTGGACGTTGCGGCTGTCGGTCAGCCCGGCGAGCGAGCCGGTGAGGTTGGACGTGACGGCCTGGGTCTTGGAGACCTTCTTGGACTCGAGGCGCTCGCGCTCGAGCATGTTCTTGAAGTCCATGTTGCCGCCGACGTTGAGCTGGTAGGTCCGGTCGAGCGTGACGCCGCGGTCCTCGAACAGCTTGGCCATGACGCGGTGCGTGATGGTCGCGCCGACCTGGCTCTTGATGTCGTCACCGATGACCGGGACGCCGGCGTCCTCGAACTTCTTGGCCCACTCGGGGTCGGAGGCGATGAAGACGGGGAGGGCGTTGACGAAGGCGACCTTGGCGTCGATGGCGCACTGCGCGTAGAACTTGTCGGCCGCCTCGGAGCCCACCGGCAGGTAGGAGACGAGCACGTCGACCTTGGCGTCCTTGAGCACCTGGACGACGTCGACCGGCTCGGCCGGGGACTCGTCGATGGTGAGCGCGTAGTACTTGCCGATCCCGTCGAGGGTGTGGCCGCGCTGGACCTCGATGCCGGTGGTGGGGACGTCGGCGATCTTGATGGTGTTGTTCTCGGAGGCGTTGATGGCCTCGGCGAGGTCCTTGCCGACCTTCTTGTCGTCGACGTCGAACGCGGCGACGAACTCGACGTCGCTCACGTGGTAGTCGCCGAACGTGACGTGCATGAGGCCGGGCACTGTCGCCGTGGCGTCAGCGTCCTTGTAGTACTCGACTCCCTGCACGAGCGAGCTCGCGCAGTTGCCGACTCCGACGATGGCGACGCGGATCGATCCCATGGTGGTGCTCCTTCGGTGATGGTGTGGTGCTGTCTGTCCTGCGGCGGGGTCCGCGGCGTGCGCCTGGGGCCCTCGGGTTGATGGGGGTGGTTCGGGTGGGCCGGCTACGGCTGGGGGCCGGGGTCGGTGGGGTGGCGGCGCTCGGCGTCGATGAGCTCGGTGAGCCAGCGCACCTCGCGCTCGGTGCTCTCCTCGCCATGGCGCTGGAGCGCCGCTGTCCAGGAGTCGAGGCGCTCCCGGCCGCGCTCGGAGTTCTCACGGACGGTCTCGAGCTGCTCCTGCACCCGCGAGCGCCGTCCCTCGAGGATGCGCATCCGCACGTCGGCCTCGGTGCGGGCGAAGAAGGCCAGGCGGACACCGAAGCCGTCGTCGTCGTAGGCCGCGGTGTCGGTGCGCCGAGCGGCCTCCTCGAACGCCTCCTTGCCCGCCGGGGTGATCTCGTAGACGATCCGGTTGCGTCCGGGGGACCGGGTCCCGGTCGTCGCCGGAGCGGCCGAGGTGGACGGCGGCGCCTGCTGGGCGATGAGGCCCCGCTCGAGCAGGCCCGACAGGGCCGGGTAGAGCGTCCCGTAGGACAGCGCGCGGAACGCGCCGAGCGCCTCGTTGAGCCGGCGGCGCAGCTCGTAGCCGTGCGTCGGGCCGTCGTGGAGCAGCCCGAGGAGCGCGAAGTCGAGCAGCTGGGAGCGCTTGCTCATCGCCGCACCACCTCGCTCTCGTCCGGGTTTCGTCACTGACAAAGTCAGCCTTTGTCACCCGAACTGTACCTGATGGCTATATCGCCCCGATACATCCCGACGCCCAGTACCTCCCCGCGAGCCGCTGTGCACTGCTGCGCCCCAGCGCAGCAGAGCTCGCCGCTGTGCACTGCTGCGGCCCAGCGCAGCAGTGCACAGCGCGGGCCCGGGGGAGTGTGCGTTGCTGCGGCTCAGCGCAGCAGTGCACAGCGCGGGCCGGGGGAGTGTGCGTTGCTGCGGCTCAGCGCAGCAGTGCACAGCGCCGATCGAGCAGGTGTGTGGGGGAGGGCTCAGCCCGTGGTCGGAACCGACGCCACGAGGAGCTCGGCGAGGCGGCGCGGCTGGGTGAACATCGGCCAGTGGCCGGAGTCGATGTCGACGAGCTCGAGGTGGGGGATCCGGGCGAGCTCGGGGACGTCGCCGCTGTCGATCCACTCCCGGGCCTGCGCCGGCGAGAACTCGGGACAGACGAGCACCGAGGGGATCGCGTAGCGCCGCTCGTCGCGCAGGTGGACGACCCCTCGGGTCACCGCCACCGGCACCGGGACCGCGAGGGCGTCGAACCGTGCCCTCGCCTCGTCATCCAGGTCGTCGGAGTTCGGTCCGGCGAAGGTCTCCCAACCGGGGAACGGCACGGCGTCCCCGGTCGGCTCGAAGAAGTCGGCGTAGGTCTGACCGTCGGCGACCGGGAACCCCCCGATGAAGACGACCGAGGCGACCGCGTCCGGGCGGGCGTCGGCGGCCGCCCAGGCGAGGCTGCACGCCGCGGAGTGCCCGACGACCACGACGGGAGTGGAAGCCGCGTCCACGGCGGCGACGACCGCCGCCACCTGGTCGGCGAGGGTCGCGCTCGCAGAGCCGTCACCCTGGCCGGGCAGCTGGACCGGCACGGCCGTGTGGCCGAGCGCATCGATCTCGGGGACGACGGCGTCCCACGCCGCCGCGTCGAGCCAGAGTCCGCCGATGAGGACGAGGTGCATGTCGATCTCCTTGGGGTGGTGGTCGTCGCTCCTGATCCCGCCACCGTAGGAGGCGATCCGGACGAACCCCTTCCGGTATGCCGTCCGGTCGTGCGAGCGTGTCCTCGTGACCTCCGTGCCCGGCGAGATCAGCCCCACCGCGCGAGCGCTGCGCACCCTCGAGATCCTCCAGAACCGTCCGGGGGTGACCGCCGCCGAGCTGGCCCGCCGCCTCGGGGTGAGCGAGCGCGCGTCCCGGCGGCACGTCGCGATCCTGCGCGAGGCCGGCATACCCGTCGTGTCGACGCGGGGACCGCACGGCGGCTACGCGCTCGGGCGCGGCGCCGCGCTCGCCCCTGTCGTCTTCACCGAGACCGAGGCGCTCAGCCTCGTGATGGCCGTCATCGACAGCCACCCGAGCGCCGCGACGTCCGGCGGCGCGGACGACGTCGGCTCGGCCCTCGACAAGGTCGTGCGCGCCCTGCCTCGAGGCGCCGCCCGCGAGGCGACCGCCCTGCGCGACCACGCCTCCGCGGCCCCGGACCGGCACCCCAGCCGGCCCGACCCGACGACGACCAGCGCGCTGGTCTCCGCGAGCGCCCAGGAGCGCCGGGTCCGGCTCACCTACGCGAGCGACTCCGGGTCCACGTGGGAGGACACCACCGACCCGTGGGCCGTGGTCGTGCGGCACACGCGGTGGTACCTCCTGTGCCACTCACACCGGGCCGGGGCCGTGCGCACCTACCGGATCGACCGGGTGCGGGCCGTCGAGACGCTCCACGAGCAGTTCGACCGGCCGGCCGACCTCGACCCGGTCGCCGCGCTCGAGCAGCATCTCGGCGTGGGGTGGGAGCACGAGACCCGCGTCGTCTTCGAGGCCGCGGTGGAGGAGGTCGAGCGGTGGGTGCACCCGGCCATGGGACGGCTCGGACGGCATACGGTCGGGTGTGTCCTGGAGGGCAGCACGAGCAACCCGGCGATGTACGTCCGCGAATGGCTGGCCCGGGTCCCCGTGCCGTTCCGGATCGAGGGCGGAGACGCCCTCCTCGCGGAGGCTCGGACCGTCAGCGCCCAGCTCACGGCCGCCGTCGCGCGGAGCACCTGAGAGCTCACCTGAGAGTTCCCTGAGCACGGCTCTCAGGTTCGGCACGTCATACTGGATGCGGCCGACCCGCGTGATAGGGGCGTGCCGCCCTGCCCGCACCGGTCGTCCCGAAAGTCCTTCATGAGCTCCACATCCCGATCCCGCGCCGAGGCCAACCGCCGCCGCGAGACCCCCGCCAAGCGGTCCAAGGGCGGCAACCGCCGCTCGTGGCCCCGTCGGATCCTGTGGACGCTGCTCGCGCTGTTCGTGCTCGGCGTGGCCGGTCTGGGCGTCGCCTACGCGATGACCGACGTGCCCAAGCCCAACGAGGTCGCGACCGCGCAGACCTCCGTCGTCTACTTCTCCGACGGCAAGTCCGAGCTCGCCCGGATCTCCGAGTACAACCGCGAGTCGGTCAAGCTCGCCCAGGTCCCGATCCACGTCCAACGGGCCATGCTCGCCGCGGAGGACCGCAACTTCTACGAGAACAAGGGCATCTCCCCGACCGGCATCGCGCGCGCGGTGTGGGTCGCGGTCAAGGGTGGCCAGGCGACGCAGGGCGGGTCGACGATCACCCAGCAGTACGTCAAGAACTACTTCCTCAGCCAGGACCGGACGCTGCAGCGCAAGGCGCGCGAGATCCTCATCTCGGTGAAGATCGACGGCCAGCAGTCCAAGGACCAGATCCTCGAGAACTACCTCAACACGATCTACTACGGCCGCGGCGCCTACGGGATCCAGACCGCCTCGAAGGCCTACTTCGGCAAGGACGTCTCCAAGATCACGCCGGCCGAGGGAGCCTTCCTCGCCTCCGCCATCCGCGGGCCGTCGTTCTACGACCCCCGCCTCGGAACCGAGCAGACCAAGAACGCGCAGACCCGCTCGAGCTACATCCTCGACGCGATGGTCGCGCAGGGCTGGCTCACGCCGCAGCAGCGCACCGCCGCCGTCTTCCCGAAGTTCATCCCCTACCAGGCGCCGTCGGCGGCCGGCCCGAACGGCTACATCGTCCAGCTCGTCAAGGACGAGCTGTCCAAGAAGGTCAAGCTCACCGAGGCCGACATCTCCAGCGGTGGCCTGCGGATCACGACGACGATCGACAAGCCCAAGCAGCAGGCCGCGGTGGACGCGGTGGACAACCGCATGCCGGAGGGTGCGACCGGGCTCAAGGTCGGGCTGGTCTCGATCAAGCCGGGCGACGGTGCGGTCCAGGCGCTGTACGGCGGCGCCGACTACGCCAAGAACCAGTTCAACACCGCCACCGACGCGACGATGCAGGCCGGGTCGGTCTTCAAGGTCTTCACCCTGATCGCCGCCCTGCAGAGCGGTGACGTAAGCATCCGCAACAGCTTCGACGGCTCCAGCCCGCAGTACTTCGACGAGTTCGAGAACCCCGCCGGCGAGACCGACTTCAACCGCCGCGGGGGCGTACGGAACTTCAACAACCGCGACTGGGGCCGGCTCACCGTCCCGCAGGCCACGGCCAACTCGGTCAACACCATCTTCGCCCGCCTCAACATCATCGCCACCCCGAAGAAGACGGCAGCGGCCGCAGCGGCGGCCGGCATCACGACCAAGCTCAATGCCAACTACGCCAACGTCCTCGGCAGCGACAGCGTCAAGGTCATCGACATGGCCAACGCCTACGCCACGCTCGCCGCGAAGGGGGTCAGGGCGACGCCGTACTACGTCAAGGAGGTCGCCTCGACCGACGACTCGTTCGACTTCAAGGCGAAGCCGGTCACCAAGCGTGTCTTCGACGAGGACCTCGTCTCCGACGTCGTCTACTCCATGCAGCAGGTCGTGGAGCGGGGCAGCGGCGAGTACGCCGGCGACCGGCTCGACCGTGAGGCGGCCGGCAAGACCGGGACGTCGAGCGACAACTACTCCGCCTGGTTCGACGGGTTCACCCCGCAGCTGGCGACCGCCGTCGGGATGTACAAGGGCGACGGGTCGGTCAAGGAGGAGAACCAGATGGACGACGTCCCCGGGTGGGGCGCCATCACCGGTGGCACCATCCCGGTCCGGCTCTGGACCGACTACATGCGCGTCGCCACCGAGGGCATGGAGAAGCTGAAGTTCCCGGAGCCCGCGTACATCAACAAGGACGCCGCTCCCAAGCAGACCCAGCGGCCCCAGAGCACCGGCGGCAACACCGGTGACACCCCGAGGCCGACGACCCGGGCACCGGAGCCGACGCCGACCCGGACGTCCGAACCGACGCCGACGCCGACGCCGACGGTCCAACCCGAGCCCACCCCGGAACCGACGAAGACCAAGCCCGGCAAGCCGACCGTTCCCGTGCCCACCCTCCCCGGACCGACGCCCTCGACCGGCGACGAGCCCCAGGGCTGACCCGTGCCCGTGCGGCGTGGCGGCGCGGCGGCGGCCTTCGCTCCCGTCGCCCTGCTCGCCGCGCTGCCGGTGCTCGCCTCCGTCTGGAGGCAGGGGCCCTGCCTGGAGCGGGGGTGGGGAGGGCAGGAGCCGTTCTGGCGCTTCTGCTACTCCGACCTCGCGGTCTCGGTGCAGACCAGCGGCGCCGACCGGGGGGTCCGGGCCTTCTTCGCGGGTGACGTCCCGCTCGACCACCCGCCGCTGACCGGCGCGGTCGTCTCCCTCGTCGCGGGTCTGGCACCCGGGAGCGGCGCGCTGGCGACGCAGCGCTGGGTGCTCGGGCTGTGGGCGCTGCTCGCCGTCGCCGCCCTGGTCCTCATGGCCTGGTGGGTGCGCACGAGCCCGGGTCATCGCGACGTCGACCCGCTCCAGGTCGCCCTCGCGCCCGTCGCCGCGCTCACCCTCCTGCTGTCGCCCGACCTGCTCGGTGTCGTGCTCGCCACGGGCGGGCTGTGGGCGTGGAGCCGCCGTCACCCCGTGCTGGCAGGGGCGCTGCTCGGTGCCGGGGTGATGGCCCGCACCTACCCGGCGCTGCTCCTGGTCGTCGTGGCGATGCACGCGTGGCGCACCGGCCGGGAGCGTGAGCTGGTCGGTGTCGCCGGCGGAGCGCTGGGCGTGGTGGCCGTCGTCGCCGGACCGCTGCTCCTCACCTCGCCGTCGACGGTGACGCGAGCGTGGGCGGCGTCGTTCGAGAACGGCGCCGGGCTGGGCTCGGTCTGGTACCTCCCGACCCTCGACGGGAACGCGTGGTCGCCGACGACGCTCACCGTCCTCGGCGTGCTCGGGGTCGCCCTCGCGGTGGTGCTCGCGGGCGTGCTCGTGCTCGGGGCGCCGCGCACGCCACGACTCGGCGCGGTGGCGCTCGTCGTCGTCGCGGTCGTCCTCGTCAGCGGGCGCTCCTTCCCCGTGCAGTCCTCGCTCTGGCTCGTCCCGCTCGTGGCGCTGGCCGGGCTGCGCTGGCGCGACCACCTCGTGTGGGCGCTCGCGGAGGGCATCCACTTCGTCGCGGTCTGGCTCTACCTCGCCGGGCTCCGGGACGCGAACCGGTCGCTGCCGCCGAGCTGGTACGCGCTGGCCCTCCTCCTGCGCGTGGCCGCCGTCGTGTACCTCGCGTCGCGGGCGTGGCAGACGGCGACCGGGCCGTCCGTCGGCGACGAGGACGACCCCCGGGGGGTGCCGGAGCCGGTCCCGGAGGTGGGGGCGGCCCGGATTTAGCCGTATGCCGTCCTGCCGGTACCCTTGGCGACGTTGCCTGTGCCCTGTGGACAACTCCACGGCGGTGTCGGCAGCGCTGCATACCCTCCTGTCACGGAGAGACCGTGACCGTTCAGACCGAAGGAGGCGGGTTAACGCATGCGTCAGTACGAACTCATGGTCATCCTCGACCCGGAGCTCGACGACCGCACGGTCCAGCCGTCGCTCGACAAGTTCCTCACCGTCATCACCAAGGACGGGGGCACCGTCGACAACGTCGACATCTGGGGCCGCCGTCGTCTGGCCTACGAGATCAAGAAGAAGGCCGAGGGCATCTACGCCGTCGTCCGCTTCACCTCGGAGCCGGCCACCGCCAAGGAGCTGGACCGTCAGCTCGGGCTCAACGAGTCGATCATGCGGACGAAGCTCCTTCGTCCCGCTGCCTGACTCTCGTCACAGCGTTCCACGCTGACCGCGCCCCACGGCGCACCCTGAAACCGCTTCACCGCTCACAGACCAAAGGGATCTGATCCATGGCAGGCGAGACCGTCCTCACGATCGTCGGGAACCTCACCGGTGACCCCGAGCTGCGCTTCACCCCCTCGGGTGCTGCCGTCGCGAACTTCACCGTGGCCTCCACGCCGCGCACGTTCGACAAGGCCAGCAACGAGTGGAAGGACGGCGAGACGCTGTTCATGCGCTGCTCGGTCTGGCGTGACGCTGCCGAGAACGTCGCCGAGTCCCTCGCCCGGGGCACGCGGGTCATCGTCACCGGTCGCCTGAAGTCTCGTTCGTACGAGACCAAGGAGGGCGAGAAGCGCACCGTCATCGAGATGGACGTCGACGAGGTCGGCCCCTCGATGAAGTACGCGACCGCCAAGGTCAACAAGACCTCACGCGGTGGCGGCGGCGGTGGCGGCTTCGGCGGCGACGGCGGCGGCGCCCAGCAGGACCCGTGGGCGACCGGCGGATCCGCACCTTCGGGTGGGGGCTCGCAGGGCGGCCAGGGCGGCGGCTGGAACCAGCCTGCCGGCGGTCAGTCGGCCGGCGGCTCGTCACAGGGTGGCGCGCCGCAGGGCGGCCAGCCTGCAGGTGGTCAGCAGGGTGGTCAGGGAGGCTGGGGCAACGCTCCGGCCTACGACGAGCCCCCCTTCTGAGCCACAGCTCAACACTCCACCGTTCCACACCATCCCTGGGAGACCAGGGCTCATCCGCTGAAGAGCTCAGCAGAAGGAGAGCACCACGATGGCCAAGCCAGTTGTGCGCAAGCCCAAGAAGAAGGCCAACCCGCTCAAGGCGGCGAAGGTCGAGAACATCGACTACAAGGACACGGCGCTGCTGCGCAAGTTCATCTCCGACCGCGGCAAGATCCGCGCTCGTCGGGTGACCGGCGTGTCCGTCCAGGAGCAGCGTCTGATCGCCAACGCGGTCAAGAACGCCCGTGAGATGGCGCTCCTTCCCTACTCCAGCTCGTCCCGCTGACGCGGCGACCGAAGCACCAGAAGGAGGAGCTGAAACATGAAGGTGATTCTCACGCACGAGGTCTCGAGCCTCGGTACCGCCGGTGACGTCGTCGACGTCAAGGACGGCTACGCCCGCAACTTCCTCTTCCGTCGCGGACTCGCGACGGCGTGGACCAAGGGCGGACAGAAGCAGGTCGACTCCATCGCCAAGGGCCGCGAGGTCCGCGAGGTGAAGTCGCTCGAGGAGGCGAAGTCGATCAAGGGCAACCTCGAGTCGAAGCCCGTCACGGTCCCCGCGCACGCCGGCAAGGAGGGACGCCTCTTCGGTGCCGTCTCCTCGGCCGACATCGCGGCCGCGGTCAAGGCCGCGATCGGCACGGAGCTCGACAAGCGCAAGATCGAGGTCCCGACCCCGATCAAGAGCACGGGTGCCCACGAGGCCCTCGTCCGCCTGCACCCCGAGGTGCAGGCCAAGGTGACGCTCAACGTCGTCGCCGGCTGACGAAGCCCGCTCGCCGACAGCGCCCCGACTCGCCCTGCGAGCCGGGGCGCTGTCGCGTCTCCTGCAGGTCCCGACCGACCACGTCGTTCCCGTTCAGGCATGGCCCTGGGGCGGCATGGACCGGCGAGAGCGACATGGACCAGCGAGGGCGGCAGGGACGCGGGACGTGCGCCGTGGCGCGGGTCGTCGGTGCGCACGCGTAGGGTCGCGCCGTGCCGCTGACCCACCCGACCTCGGTGCTGCGCGCCGTCGTCGCCGTGCGGGTCGTCAACCGGCTCGGCGGGTTCGGGATGAGCTTCCTCGGCCTGCGGCTCGCCCGCGACCTCGGCATGTCCCTGTCGTCGGTCGGCGTCGTGCTCGCCGTCTTCGGTGCCTGCACCATCCCGAGCCGCATCCTCGGCGGCGTCCTCGCGACCCGGCTCGGGGCCCGGTGGACCGTCGTGCTCGGCCTGCTGTCCTGCGCGGCCGCCCTGCTCGGGATCGGCGTGGGCGACACCGTCCCGGTCGTCGTCGGGTCGGTGCTCGTCCTGGGCCTGGCCTACGAGCTCATCGAACCCGCGACGCAGGCGATCATCGCCGAGGCCGTGGCGGCTCCGAGGCAGGCCTCCGCGTTCGCCCTCCTGTGGTCGACCCTCGCGGTCGCCGGCGTCGTCTCCGGACTGCTCGCGGCGCTGCTCGGACGGTGGGGCGTCTCGGCCATCTTCGTCTGCGACGCCGTGTCGAGCGTCCTGGCCGCCGGGGCGGCCGTCGTCCTGCTCCCGTCCGCCCGGGCCGAGCGCCACCACTCGCCGTGGCGCGCCGCCCTGTCCCGGCGGCTCCTCGTGTGGACCGGCATCGGCACCGCCCACGCGACCCTCGTCATGGTCATCGTCTTCATGCTGCCGCTGGCCGTCGACCGGGCCGGGCACTCGACGTCGACCACCGGCTGGGTCCTGGCCGTCGCCGCTGCCGCGGCCATCGCGGCGCAGCGAGTGCTCTCCCGCCTCGAGACGCGGATGCCGCCTGCGACCGCCCTCGTCGTCGGGCACGTGATGCTCGCCGCGGGTCTGGCGATGTGGGCGACCGGCGACCTCGCCGGTCTGGTCCTCGGCGCGGTCCTCGAGGGGGCCAGCGGCTCTCTGCTCCTCGGCACCTACCAGGCCACCGCGGCGCGGATGGGTGGACCGGGTCTGGGCGCCGCCGTCATGACGGTGTTCGGCCTGTCCTGGGGTGTCGCGAGCGTCGTGGCACCCCTCGTCGGCGCCCCCCTGCTCGCCGCCGGGGTGGGTCCGCTCTGGCTCGCCTGCGCCGCAGGATCGCTCGCGCTGGCCGCCGGCCACGCCCTGCGTCCCCACCCTGTCGGTCGGCTCGCCTAGGTTGGCCCGCATGGCAGCGAAGGGCACGAGACCGGCATACCGGTGCACGGAGTGCGGGTGGACGACGGTCAAGTGGGTCGGTCGCTGCGGCGAGTGCCAGGCCTGGGGGTCGGTGACCGAGGTCGGCGCCGTCAGCGCGAGGACGACCGCCGCCAAGAGCGTCGAGCGCCCCGCCGTCCCCATCGGCGAGGTCGACGTCACCCGCGCGCAGGCGCGCCCGACCGGGGTCCCCGAGTTCGACCGCGTGCTCGGCGGTGGGCTCGTCCCCGGCGCGGTGGTGCTCGTCGCGGGGGAGCCGGGCATCGGCAAGTCCACGCTCCTGCTCGACGTCGCCGGCCGGGCCGCCCGGGGTGGCGAGCCGGGCCACGAGCGGCGCGTCCTCTACATCAGCGGCGAGGAGTCGGCGGCGCAGGTGCGCAGCCGGGCCGAGCGGATCGAGGCGATGGCCCGCACCCTCTTCCTCGCGTCCGAGACCGACCTCGCGACCGTGCTCGGACAGATCGACCAGGTCCAGCCCGAGCTCGTCATCATCGACTCGGTCCAGACGATCAGCAGCGCCGACGTCGAGGGCGCGGCCGGCAACGTGTCGCAGGTCCGCGAGGTGGCCGCCAGCATCATCGCCACCGCCAAGTCGCGGGGGATCGCCGCGATGCTCGTCGGGCACGTCACCAAGGACGGCTCCATCGCCGGTCCGCGGGTGCTCGAGCACCTCGTCGACGTCGTCGTGCAGTTCGAGGGAGACCGGCACAGCCGGCTCCGGCTCGTGCGCGCCGTGAAGAACCGCTACGGCCCGACCGACGAGGTCGGCTGCTTCGACCTCTCCGACGTCGGCATCACCGGTCTCGCCGACCCCAGCGGGCTGTTCCTCTCCAACCGCACCGCCGCCGTCCCCGGCACCTGCGTCACGGTGACCCTCGAGGGCCGCCGCCCCCTCGTCACCGAGGTGCAGGCCCTCGTCGACCAGACCGAGATGCCCAACCCCCGCCGCGCGACGAGCGGTCTCGACTCGGCCCGGGTCGGGATGATCCTGGCCGTGCTCGGCGCCCGCGCCAAGGCGCCCATCGGCCGCAAGGACGTGTTCGTCTCGACCGTGGGTGGCGTGCGCATCACCGAGCCGGCCGCCGACCTCGCGCTCACGCTCGCGCTGGCCAGCGCCCTCACCGACCAGGCGCTGCCCACCGGCACCGTCGCGTTCGGGGAGGTCGGCCTCGCCGGAGAGCTGCGACCCGTCACGGGCGCGCACCGGCGGCTCGCCGAGGCCGCCCGGCTGGGGTTCACCACCGCGATCGTGCCCCGAGGGGTCGTCGGGGGTGGGCCGGTCCCCGACGGGATGCGCGTGGTCGAGGTCGCCACCGTCCTCGAGGCCGTGACCGTCGCGGCCGCTCCGGCCGCTCCGGCCCTTTCCGCCGCCGTCCGGTGACCGGGACGTGACCCGCAGGGCGGACCGGAGCGTCCACCCGCGCCGTTAGACTCGCGGGCGAGGCGGGGGAACCTGACCTGCGACGAACACCGAAGGGGACCACGTGGCAACGCCGCTGCACGAGGACGAGCTGATGCGCACCACGCTGGCCGCCGTCGCCCCCGGGACGGAGCTGCGGGACGGTCTCGAGCGCATCCTGCGCGGTCGCACCGGCGCCCTCATCGTCCTCGGCACCGACCGCGTCATCGACGAGATCGCCACCGGCGGGTTCCCGCTCGACGTCGAGTTCTCGGCCACGCGGCTGCGAGAGCTGGCCAAGATGGACGGCGCCATCGTCTGCGACCGGGACGTCACCAAGATCCTGCGCGCCGCCACCCAGCTCGTCCCCGACTCGAGCATCGAGACGAGCGAGTCGGGCACCCGTCACCGCACCGCCGAGCGCGTCGCCAAGCAGACCGGCTTCCCCGTCGTGTCGGTGAGCCAGTCGATGCGCATCGTCGCGCTCTACGTCGGCGGCAGCCGCTTCGTCCTCGAGGACTCCAGCCAGATCCTCTCGCGCGCCAACCAGGCCCTGCAGACGCTGGAGCGCTACAAGCAGCGCCTCGACGAGGTCACCGGCACCCTGTCCGCGCTGGAGATCGAGGACCTCGTCACCGTCCGTGACGTCGCCAACGTCCTGCAGCGCCTCGAGATGGTGCGCCGGATCAAGGACGAGATCAGCGACTACGTCCTCCAGCTCGGCACCGACGGCCGACTGCTCAGCCTCCAGCTCGAGGAGCTCACCGGAGGTCTGTCCGACGACCTCGGGCTCGTCATCCGCGACTACCTCCACGAGTCCCGCGGCGAGCCCGACCTCGAGCACGCCATCGCCAACCTCACCGACATCGACGCGACCGAGCTCCTCGACCCGGTCGCCGGCGCCAAGGCGCTCGGGTTCACCGTCGGCGGTGACGCCCTCGACTCGTCGGTGAGCCCGCTCGGCTTCCGGATGCTCAGCAAGGTGCCGCGCCTGCCCGGGGCCATCGTGGACCGTCTCGTCGAGCACTTCGGCAGCCTCCAGAAGCTCCTCGCCGCCGGCGTCGACGACCTCATGGGCGTCGAGGGCGTCGGCGAGGGCCGCGCCCGCCTCGTCCGCGAGGGCCTGTCACGACTCGCGGAGAGCAGCATCCTCGAGCGCTACGTCTGACCGGGACCGGGCATCGTGAGTGCTTCGCTCTCCTCGGGTCCCGACGTGGCCTCGCTGCATGCGGCCGTCCTCGACTGGTATGCCGTCCGCGCGCGCCGGCTCCCGTGGCGCGACCCGTCGTGCTCACCCTGGGGTGTCCTGCTCTCGGAGGTGATGTCGCAGCAGACCCCGCTCGCGCGGGTCGAGCCGATCTGGCGCGACTGGATGGCGCGCTGGCCCACACCGGCCGACCTCGCGCGCGAGTCGCCCGGTGAGGTGGTGCGCGCGTGGGGACGGCTCGGCTACCCCCGCCGCGCCCTGCGACTCCATGAGGCCGCGACCACCATCACCGAGCGGCATGATGGACAGGTGCCCCGCGACCAGACCGAGCTGCGGGCGCTGCCCGGGATCGGCGACTACACCGCGGCGGCCGTCGCGGCCTTCGCCTACGGGGACCGCTCGGTCGTCGTCGACACCAACGTGCGCCGAGTGCAGGCCCGAGCCGTCACCGGCACGGCTCAGGCCTCGCCGGCGATGACCCGGGCCGAGGTGGCCCTGGCCGGGCACCTCCTGCCCGACGACGACGAGGCAGCCGCCACCTGGAACGTCGCGGTGATGGAGCTCGGCGCCCTCGTGTGCACGGCTCGCAGCCCCCGGTGCGACGTCTGTCCCGTGAGCGGCAGCTGCGCGTGGGTGCTCGGGGGGCGGCCGGCATACGACGGTCCGCCTCGACGGGGGCAGAAGTGGCACGGCACCGACCGGCAGGTGCGCGGCGTCATCCTCCAGACCCTGCGCGAGCTGCCCACGGCGGTCCCGCGCCCCGACCTCGCGCCGACGCACGACGAGGCACAGGTCGACCGGTGCCTCGCCGGCCTCATCGAGGACGGGTTGGTCGAGCCGGTGCCCGGTGACCGGTTCGCCCTGCCGGGCCTCACGGAGGCGTCGGCGTGAGCCACCCCGGCGACGGCACGAGCCCGGGCGACCACGACCGGACCGGGCCCGCCCCCGCACCCGAGCCGACGCCCGACCCCGCCCCGACGCCCGACGCCGGGCACACCGGGCACGCCGGGCGCAAG
>NZ_AVPL01000032.1 GCF_000768695.1 Knoellia aerolata DSM 18566 | reverse complement strand
GGAGGGCGCTGCGGCGGCAGCCGCCGCGACCGGGGCGGCGCTGGCCGGCGCGAGCTCGGTCGTCGCCGGAGCCGTCAACCGGGCCGGAACCAAGGTCGGGACGCTCGGACGCCAGGTCGGCGAGCGCGCCGCCGAGAAGGCCGCGGAGCGTCGCGAGTTCCGCGAGCGGATCACCGCCCCCAACGCCCCGGGACTGGCCACCGACGGAGACCGCGTCCGCCCCGGCACCGGCCGAGACACCCACCTCGAGGCACCGGCTCCCCTGGTCCCCGCCCAGCCGCTCAACCGGCGCGAGTCCCGGCTCGCACTCGGCATCGTCGCAGCCTTCCTCGTCTTCGCGCTCGTCATCGGCATCCGCGGTGTCATGCAGATCGGCTCCAACACCGACCTCGACTTCGGCGGGGTCCCCGGCAGCTCGGCCGGCTCCCCCTCCGCCCGCCCCTCGGCGAGCAGCGGCGGGCCCACGGCGAGCGCCAGCGCGACCACCGGTGAGGCCCTCCAGATCCTCGCGGCCGACGGCTTCGACCCCGAGGGCGACGGCAAGGAGAACGGCACCCGTGCCCCGCGCGTCTTCGACGGCGACCGGTCGACGGCCTGGCAGTCGGAGGGCTACGGCTCGGCGCGCCTCGGCGGCCTCAAGAGCGGAGTCGGCGTGAGCGTCGACCTCGGGCCCAACGTCGCCGCCCGCACGATCAGCCTCACGCTGGGCCTGCGCGCCGACGTCGAGGTCTACGTCAGCGGCGAGCGCTCGCTCGAGGGCGCCACGAAGGTCGGCGCCAAGCCGGGAGCCGACGGCACCGTGTCCTTCCCGGTGCCCGCCGGCACGATCGGTCAGTACGTCATCGTCTGGTTCACGAGCCTCACCCGCGACGACGGCGGTCGCTTCCGCGCCATCCTCGGCGAGGTCGAGGTCAAGAACTGACATGGACGGGCTGGAGGACGCCCCCGACCGCGACCTCATGGCCCGCCACGTCGCCGGGGACCCCGACGCGTTCGGGGAGATCTTCCGCCGTCACCGCGACCGGCTCTGGGCGGTGGCCGTGCGCACGACCGGCGACCGGGAGCTCGCCGCGGACGGCGTCCAGGACGGCTTCGTCAACGCGTTCCGCCGGGCGGAGTCCTACCGCGGCGACGCCGCCGTCTCCACGTGGCTGCACCGGATCGTCGTCAACGCCTGCCTCGACCGGCTGCGCCGCGAACGCGACGTGCTGCGCCGGGCCGGGGACGCCGCCGACCTCGACATCGCCGACACGCACGACCGGCACGACGAGGCCGAGACCGGGATGGACGTCCGCGCGGCACTCGCTCGGCTCCCCGAGCACCAGCGGCTCGCCCTCGTGCTCGTCGACATGCACGGTATGCCGGTGAGCGAGGCCGCGCAGACGCTCGGTGTCGCCGAGGGCACGGTGAAGTCCCGGTGCGCCCGGGGCCGGGCCGCGCTGGCGGAGCTGCTCGGCGCGACACGGGAACCCGAGGTGCGCCCGTGACGTCCTACTCACGACATCGCTCGGCTTGCCGCTGCGAGCGCGCGAGACCGGTGGACCGACCAGGGACGGGAACGAGGAGAGGGTGGTGAGCGTGCGCGACGACGAGCCGGACCCCACGGGCATGCGCGACCTGCTGCGCTCGATGCCCGACCCCGGGCCGATGCCGGACGACCTCGTGGCCCGGATCCACGCCTCCCTGTCCGACCTCGGTCCGCTCGACGTCGAGCCCGCGGCGCCGGGCTCGGCCGGCGTTCCACGTGAAACCAGTGGCCGGGATCGCGGCTCCTGGCTGGCCCGGCACGGAGGCAAGCTCGCCGTGGCGGCCGTCCTCGTCATCGGTGGTGGCGTCCTCGCCGACGACCTGCTCGGCATGGGAGCGGGGGCGGGCGACACCGCGAGCGAGTCGACTGCCGGGGGCAGTGGTGAGGAGCAGGGGGCCGCAGGAGCCGACTCCGGCCAGGAACGCGACACCTCGGGGGTGGTGACGCTGCCCGGTCCGGTCGTCGTGCGGCTCTCGGAGCGCGACTACTCCTCGACGAGCCTGTCGACCGAGGTGGCAGCCCGGATCATCGGCCCGGAGGTGAGCCCCCAGACCGGCCCCCTCACCGCGGAGTCCCCCGCCATCGGTCCGATCGGGAGCGAGCTCGGGGTCCGCTCGTGCCTCGAGGCGCTCGGCCTGCCGCGTGACACGGCGGCCGACGTCGAGCTCGCCCGCGTCGACGGCGCGCCTGCGGCGGTGCTCGTCGTGACCGTCGAGGGTGAGCGGACGGCATACGCCGTGCGCCGTGAGTGCACCACCGGCAACCCGTCACTGCTCGCCGGCCCGGTCCCCCTGTCCTGACCGCGGGTCGGGCTGCGGGTCGGGAACACCGAGCGCCTAGGATCGGTTGGACCAGACCACCGTATGTAGCGGTGATCCTCCATGAAAGACACAAGGGACGGTGTTCGTGAGCTCCTCCGCCGACGCGACTGCGATCGCGACCGACGACCAGGACGTCCGCAACGTCATCATCATCGGCTCCGGCCCGGCCGGCTACACCGCGGCGGTGTATGCCGCTCGCGCCAACCTCCAGCCCGTGCTCTTCGAGGGCGCGGTCACCGCCGGTGGCGCCCTGATGAACACGACCGAGGTCGAGAACTTCCCCGGCTTCCGTGACGGCATCATGGGTCCGGACCTCATGGACGAGATGCGCGCGCAGGCCGAGCGCTTCGGGACCGAGATCATCACCGACGACATCGAGTCGGTCTCGCTCGAGGGTGAGTTCAAGACCGTCGTCGACGGGGAGGGCCGCACCTGGCGCACCCGGTCGGTCATCCTCGCCATGGGCTCCGCCTACCGCGAGCTCGGGCTCCCCGACGAGAAGCGCCTGTCCGGCCACGGCGTCTCGTGGTGCGCGACCTGCGACGGCTTCTTCTTCCGCGACCAGGACATCGCCGTCATCGGTGGCGGCGACTCGGCCGTCGAGGAGGCCACCTTCCTCACCAAGTTCGCCCGGACCGTGACGATCGTGCACCGTCGCGACGAGCTGCGCGCCTCCAAGATCATGGCCGAGCGCGCCCTCGCCAACGACAAGATCCGCTTCGCGTGGAACAGCGAGGTCGCCGCCATCCACGGCGGCGACAAGCTCTCGGGCATCACCCTGCGCGACATCCAGACGGGTGCGACGAGCGAGCTCGACGTCACCGGCCTCTTCATCGCCATCGGGCACGACCCGCGCAACGAGCTGCTCCAGACCACCGACGACGTCGACCGCGTTGCTCTCGATGCCGAGGGCTACGTCCTCGTCGAGGGCCGTTCGACGCGCACCAACCTCCCCGGTGTCTTCGCCTGCGGTGACCTCGTGGACCACACCTACCGTCAGGCGATCACCGCTGCCGGCTCCGGCTGTGCCGCCGCCCTCGACGCCGAGCGGTTCCTCGCCGCCTCCGAGCACGCCGGCGCCCCCGCTCCCGACGCCGCTCTCATCGCGCCCTGACCCGGCCACCGACCCCCACTGACCTCCACCCACCCCCTGAACCCCTGAACCGCGACAACCCAGGAAGGACCCCCGCCATGGGAGCCACCCGCACCACCGACGACGCGTCGTTCGACGCCGACGTCATCAAGAACACCAAGGTCACCCTCGTCGACTTCTGGGCGCCCTGGTGCGGCCCGTGCAAGGCGATCGCCCCCGTCCTCGAGGAGATCGCGCGTGACCACGCCGACACCCTCGACGTCGTGAAGCTCAACACCGACGAGAACCCCGCCATCACCGGCAAGCTCGGCATCACCTCGATCCCGACGATGCACGTCTACAAGGACGGCGAGATCGTCAAGACGATCGTCGGCGCCATGCCGAAGCCGAAGCTCCTCCGCGAGCTCGAGCCCTTCCTCACCTGACGAGACCCAGAAACGACGAAGCCCCCGGTTCCGGCCGGGGGCTTCGCTGTTTCCAGGACCGTTGTGCCACAACGTTATTCAGGATTCAGCACGTTGTTGCCGCACCTCCGGGATCATGCCCGTTCGCCGCAGTCCCATCCGCGCTGCGCGCGCTGAGCGCGCTCCGCGCTCCCGCCAGGCCCAGCCAGCGGCGAACGGGCACGATCCCTGCGGCGCAGGTCGGCGCCCGGCGCACCTGGTCGTGATTCAGGCGGAGTCCCGAAGGTGCATCGCGTCGAGGATGCGGTTGAGGTCGTCGACGGAGGCGAAGTCGATGGTGACCTTGCCGCGGGACTTGCCCAGGGTGATGCCGACCCGGGTCTCGAGGCGGTCGGACAGCCCGGCGGCGATGTCGTCGAGCTGCGGGTGGCGTCCGCCGGCGCGCGGTCGGCGTCGTGCGGGCTTCTCGTCCTCGACGCCGAGCGAGACGATCTCCTCGACGGAGCGGACGGAGAGACCCTCGGCGACGATGCGCTGGGCGAGGCGCTCCATGGCGGCACCGTCCCCGACGCCGAGCAGGGCGCGGGCGTGGCCGGCGGACAGGACGCCGGCGGCGACGCGGCGGGCGACCATCGGGGGCAGCTTGAGGAGGCGCAGGGTGTTGCTGATCTGCGGGCGCGAGCGGCCGATCCGGGTCGCGAGCTCCTCCTGGGTGCAGCCGAAGTCGTCGAGGAGCTGCTGGTAGGCGGCCGCCTCCTCGAGGGCGTTGAGCTGGCTGCGGTGGAGGTTCTCGAGGAGGGCGTCCCGGAGGAGGGCGTCGTCCTCGGTGGCCTTGATGATCGTGGGGACCGTCGTGTTGCCGGCCTCGCGGCTGGCCCGCCAGCGGCGCTCGCCCATGATGAGCTCGAACTGCACGCCCTCGGGGACGTCGGTGGCGTCCTCGGGGACGCGGCGCACGACGATCGGCTGGAGCACGCCGATCTCGCGGATGCTGTGGACGAGCTCGGCGAGGTCGTCCTCGTCGAAGACGGTGCGCGGCTGGCGGGGGTTGGGGCGGATGGCGTCGACGGGCACGTCGGCGAACTGGGCGCCGGGCACAGCGACGAGCTCGGGTCCGTCCGGGGTGTTGCGTGCCGGCTCCTCGGCGGACGTCGAGGAGTGCCCGTTCTCCCCGCTGACCTGCGACGATGTCGGGTCGGAGCCGTTCGGGCGGGTGTGCTCGGCGGGCGGGTTGGTCGGCTCGGACCCGCCGGCGCCGGGGCGCTCGAGGGTCTCGAGCGGCGACGTCACGTCGGGTCGCTCCTTGAAGAACACGTCGGTGGGACGGGTCGCACCGACCCCGGCGCCGCCCGGGGGGATGAGCGCTCCCAGGCCTCGACCCAGGGCACGTCGCTTGTCACTCATGAGCGCTCCTCGTTCTTCTCCGCGGCATTCTGCGCCGCAATCTCGGACGCGGCCTCGAGGTACGAGAGGGCGCCACTGCTGTTGGGGTCGTAGGTCATCACGGTCTCTCCGTGGCTGGGTGCCTCCGAGATGCGCACCGAACGCGGCACGGTCGCCTTGAGCGTCTGGTCCGGGAAGTGGCTGCGGACCTCGTCGGCCACCTGCGCCGACAGCCGGGTCCGGCCGTCGTACATCGTCAGCAGGATCGTCGACACGTGCAGCGTCGGGTTGAGGTGGTCGCGGATGAGCTCGATGTTCTTGAGCAGCTGCGAGAGCCCCTCCAGCGCGTAGTACTCGCACTGGATGGGGATGAAGACCTCGCTCGCGGCGACGAAGGCGTTGACGGTGAGCAGACCCAGGCTGGGCGGGCAGTCGATGAACACGTAGTCCAGCGCCTCGCCACGCTCGGTGAGCTCGGCGACGTACGCGCGGACGGCCTTGCCCAGTCGCGTCTCGCGGGCGACGAGCGAGACGAGCTCGATCTCCGCTCCGGCGAGGTCGATCGTGGCCGGGGCGCACCACAGGCCGTGGATGTCCGGGGACGCCTGGACGACCGTGCTCAACGGGTCGCCGTCGACGAGGACGTCGTAGATGCTCGGCACCTCGGCATGGTGGGGGATGCCCAGAGCCGTGCTGGCGTTGCCCTGCGGGTCGAGGTCGATGACGAGCACGGTGGCGCCGGCCTGGGCGAGCGCGGCGGCGACGTTGACCGTCGTCGTCGTCTTGCCCACCCCACCCTTCTGGTTGGCCACGGTGAGCACGCGGGTCGATGCTGGGCGGGGCAGGTCGCGTCCGGTCAGGCTGATCCGCTTGCGCGTGTCCGCGGCGACCGCCTGGGCGAGCGGGGTGTCGCTGCCCGCGGCGGGTATGCCGGCGAGGTCGTCCTCGTGCGCGTCGCGTGCGACGTTGGCCAGTGCGTCGGCGGCCCGCTCGGCCTCGCTCCCCTCGGCGAGGTCGGTGAGGTCGGTGGCTGGCACCTCGGCGGCAGCTGCGTCGAGGGCAGTGGCACTGTCCGTTTCACGTGAAACATCGTCCTCTGCGACCTCCGCCACAGGAACGTCGGTCGCGGCCGGCGCCGGCTCCACGCGGGCTGCGACGGATGTTTCACGTGAAACGTCGTCACGGACCACCCCGTCGTCGAGGGGCCACCCCAGAGGGGCGGTGGGGCATCCCGGCAGGGCCGGGAAGCCCAGTCCGGGGGTCACGCGGCGTTCGGTCTCGACTGCCATCGTCGCAGATCCACCTCACGGTCGTCGGTCACGGACCCCCATCCAACAGGAGCACCGACCGCCACACCAAAACGCCGCTCCGGCGTGGCCCCGGTTGCGCTGTTGGCGCAATGGTTCACGGGAACGCTCTCGTCGGGCGCTGCCGCGCTCACCCCTCACCGCACCGTTTCACGTGAAACATCCGAGCGGAACCCGACGGCCTGAGACCTCCATGGACTGCTCGCGCCCGGTCCAGCCCGGCCTGCGTCCCAGCGATCAGGTCGTGGGAGGAGCCGGTGTCCCGCGGCGGCCCTTGGACGCCGCCTTCGCAGCGGCCTTGCTCCGGCGGGGACGCGGCTCGAAGGTGAGGTCGAGCGTGATCGTCGGCTCGTCCAGGACCGACTCGCCGTGCTGACGGACCGCCGCATCGACCAGCCCCAGCCTGGTGAGGTCGCGCCGGTCGGCTTCGAGCTCCTCCTGAGCGGAGCGGCCCTTCATGGCGACGAGGGTCCCGCGACCATCGAGCAGGGGGACGCACCAACGCGCCAGCTTGGCGACGCGTGCCACGGCGCGGGCGGTGACCCAGGGTGCGGCGACGACACCGACGAGCTCCTCGGCCCGACCGCGGTGGACCGTGACGTTGGCGAGCCCGAGCTGCGCCACCGTGTCGCTGAGCCAGTCGGTCCGGCGCTGCATCGGCTCGACGAGGTGCACGTCGAGGTCGGGACGGGCGATCGCCAGCGCGATCCCCGGCAGGCCCGCGCCCGACCCGACGTCGACGAGGCGCGCAGAGGCGGGGAACGCGTCCTCGATGACGGCGCAGTTGAGGACGTGCCGCTCCCACAGCCGGGGGACCTCGCGCGGACCGATGAGCCCGTGGCTCACCCCGGTGTCCGCGAGGATCGCCACGAACCGGTCCGCGAGCGGCGCGCGGTCCCCGAACACCACAGCCGCACCCGAAGGTGCGGCTGGAGGTGTGGCGGGGGCGTCGTCCTGCTCGCCACTCACCGTTTCACGTGAAACATTGCTCACGCGGGTAGGACGACGACATGCCGACGGGGCTCGACGCCCTCGGACTCGGACACGAGACCGGCGGCGAGGACCTCGTCGTGGACGACCTTGCGCTCGAACGCGGTCATCGGCTCGAGCGCGGTCTTCTCGCCGGACTGCCGCACGGCCTCGATGGCGTCCTTCGCGACCTCGACCAGCTCGGCACGACGTCCGGCGCGGTGGCCGGCGACGTCGAGCATGAGCCGGCTGCGGTGGCCGGTGGCCGACTGCACCGCGAGCCGGGTCAGCTCCTGGAGCGCGTCGAGGACCTTGGCGTTCTCGCCGACGAGGCGCCGGGGGACGCGACCGTCCTCGGAGTCGACGATGGCCACGGCCGCGCGGTCGCCGTCGATGTCGACGTCGATGTCCCCGTCGAGGTCGCAGATGTCGAGGAGGTTCTCGAGGAAGTCGGCGGCGACCTCCCCCTCCTTCTCGAGGTCGGCCGGCGCGCTGGGCTCGGACGAGCCCTCGGCGGTGTCGCCCGCCCCGGCACCGTCGCCGTCCGCCTCGTCGGTCGACGCGAGGGCCTCCTCGCCGCTGACGACGTCCTCGGTGTCCGTGCCGACCGAGTCAGTGGTCTCGGTCGGGGTCGGGGACGCGGTGCTCTCGTCGGCGGAGTCGCTCGACTCCTCCTGCTCGGCCAGGTCGTGCGGGGTGCTGGTGTCGCTCATCGGGTGGTTCCTCTCATGGCGGCGAACGCCGTGGTTCGCCGGTCCGGAGCCGCATCGTCGCAGGTCAGAGACCTGATGCGGCCGTGGGTGGTCACTTCTCGGTCTGGGCGGCCTTGCCTGGTCGTGCGCTCTTGCCGGTCCGGGCCGACTTGGCGGTGCCGGCCGCCTTGGCGGGCCGCGGAGCCTTGTCGAGCCCCGGGGCCCGGTCGGCCGGAGTGGGCTGGTCACCCGTCGTGGGCGCATCACCGGGCGGGGCCGTGGGTCCCTGCACCGGCTTGTCGGTGGCGGCGCCCGCCGGACCCTTCTTCTTGGCCCGCTTCTTGCCCTTGGGCTGGACCCGCTGGCGGGTGCGCTCCGCGGCGGCCTCGGCCTCGGCCGCCTCGGCGGCCTTGCGCTCGGCCTCGCCGGGGATCGGCTTCCCCCGCTTGGCGAGCCGTTCGTGCAGGGCCTTCTCGGCCGCCGACCCCGGGGCCGGCATCTTCCGGATGACGTAGAACTGCTGGACCATCGACCACAGGTTGGTGGTGAACCAGTAGAGGAGGACACCGATCGGGAAGTTGATGCCGGAGACCGCGAAGACGACCGGCATGACGTACATGATGAGCTTCTGCTGCTTCGCGAACGGGTTGTCCAGCGCCGACGCCGGCATGTTCTTCGTCATCAGCTGGCGCTGCGTCGTGAACGTCGTCGCCGACATGAGGATGATGAGGATGACCGTGACGATGTACGTCGCCGTGTTGTCGGCACTGAGGAAGGTGTCGGACAGCTGCGCGCCGAAGAGCGTCGCGGACTCGGCCTGGCCGGCCACCTGCTGGGTGATCGGCCCGATCGGCTCGTTGTCACCGGTGGAGATCTTCTCGAGGCCGTTGAGGACGCGGAAGAGACCGAAGAAGAACGGCGACTGCACGAGGATCGGCAGGCACGAGGAGAACGGGTTGGTGCCCTCCTTGCGGTAGAGCGCCATCGTCTCCTGGGTCATCGCCTGGCGGGACTCGGGGTCGCTCTTGCCCTTGTACTTCTTCTGGATCTTCTGCAGCTCGGGCTGGATCATCTGCATCTTGCGCGACGCGTTGATCTGCTTGACGAACAGCGGGATCATGGCGGCCCGCATGACGATGACGAGGCCGATGATCGACAGGCCCCAGGCCAGGCCCGACGCCGGGTCGAGGCCGATCGACGTGAACGCCTGGTGGAACCCGTACATGATCCACGCGACGAGGAGCTCGATCGGGCGGAGCAGGGTGTTGAAGAAGTCTCCCATGCTGTCCTTCGGTTGTTCCGGCGTCTCCGCCGGGGTGGGCCCACACAGTGCTGCGGTGCGCGTGGGTCAGGTGGTGGTCTCGTGGGGGATGTGGCGCGCGACGAGCTCCTCGTCGCTGGGCTGACCCGGCAGCGGGGGGACGTGGTCGACACCGCCGGGGGTCCAGGGGTGACACCTGCCCAACCGACCGATCGTGAGCCAGGTTCCGCGGAACAGGCCGTGCCGGCTGAGGGCCGTCACGGCATACGCGGAGCAGGAGGGGTAGTAGCGGCAGGTGGCCGGGGTCAGCGGCGAGAGGACGAGCTGGTAGGCGCGCACGAGCCACACGAGCGGCTTGGCAGCGACCTGACCGAACGTCATCTGGCGACCTCGAGTCGGCGAATCACCTTGTGCAGCAACGGTTTCAGGTCATCGGAGAGCTCCGCGAACGTCGCCTGGGCGGCAGCCGGCTGGGCACGCACGACGACGTCGGCACCACGCGGTATGCCGTCCAGCTCGGTCGCGACCGCGGCGCGCAGCCGGCGCTTGGTCCGGTTGCGGACGACCGCGTTGCCGACCCCCTTGGACACGACGAAACCGACCCGCGGCGGGAGTCCCGCACGAGAGTCGGTCACGTTGGCGTGCACCACGAGGATCCTCGATCCGGCTCGTGTCGCACCGGGGGCACGGATGGCCGTCGCGAAGTCCGATCGCTCTCGCAGTCGGTTCGGCGCCGGCAGCACCGGGGCCTCAGGCGGAGAGCTCGGAGCGACCCTTGCGGCGACGGGCACCGAGGATGGCGCGGCCGGCGCGGGTGCGCATCCGCAGGCGGAAGCCGTGGGTCTTGGCCCGGCGGCGGTTGTTGGGCTGGAACGTACGCTTGCTCACGGTGAACTCTTCTCACGGGACGGACCCATACGGCACGGGTCCTGCATGGTCGGGGCAGTCTGGTGGTGCTGGCTCAGTGGCTGTGGGCAGGCGTCAGTGGCCGCACCAACAGGCCATGCCACGGTACGGGAGGGGGCCCGTACGGGTCAAACTCGGGTCGCCGCGCGCCGTGGTGCAGGACAACCGCCTATGCTCTCACCTCACCGTGCGCAGGTCCGAGCGCGACACGCCGTGGCCGACGGACACACCGGTCTCGAGGGCGCCACGGGTTGCCGCACCGTCGCCCCCTTGTTAGCGTCACCCGGCATACCCACAGTCTGTGGACAACTCTGTGGACATCTCCAGGCACGCACGACAACGAGCAGAAGGAAGAGTGGTCAGGTGCCGGACGTGGGGATGGACCAGATCTGGCGAACGACGCTGGACGCCCTCGACTCGGACGGCATCCCCGTGCAGCAGCGGGCCTTCCTCTCGCTGGCCAGGCTCGTCGGCCTGCTCGACGAGACCGCGCTCATCGCCGTCCCCAACGACTTCACCAAGGACATCGTCGAGACGCGCCTGCGCGACCGGGTCACGGAGACCCTGAGCAGCCAGCTCGGCCACACGGTGCGCCTCGCGGTCACCGTCGACTCCTCGCTCGGCGACGTCCCCGTCCTGGACCCCCCGGCCGACGCCCCCTCGGGCTCGACGACCACCGAGCCGCGCCCCGCGGCGGGCACCGAGGGCGACGGGCGCCATGCCGAGCGTCGTGCCGAGCTCGACGGGATCGCCCTGGTCGAGGACGACGACGACGGCGACTCCTCGCGCACCGGACGGTCGGTCGCGCACACCCGCTCCCCGGGAGCCCTGCGCCCCCGGCCGGGGGTCACGGTCCCCGAGCAGGTCGAGCTGACCCGGCTCAACCCGAAGTACACCTTCGACACCTTCGTCATCGGCGCGAGCAACCGGTTCGCCAACGCGGCCGCCCTCGCCGTCGCCGAGACGCCGGCCAAGGCCTACAACCCGCTCTTCATCTACGGCGAGTCTGGTCTGGGCAAGACCCACCTGCTGCACGCGATCGGGCACTACGCCCGCAACCTCTTCCCGCACGTCAAGGTGCGCTACGTGAACTCCGAGGAGTTCACCAACGACTTCATCAACAGCATCCGTGACGACAAGGCGGCCAACTTCCAGCGCCGCTACCGCGACGTCGACGTGCTGCTCATCGACGACATCCAGTTCCTCCAGGGCAAGGTGCAGACGCAGGAGGAGTTCTTCCACACGTTCAACACCCTGCACAACGCCAACAAGCAGGTCGTCATCACCAGCGACCTGCCCCCCAAGCTGCTCAGCGGCTTCGAGGAGCGGATGCGCAGCCGCTTCGAGTGGGGCCTCATGACCGACGTGCAGCCTCCCGACCTCGAGACCCGCATCGCGATCCTGCGCAAGAAGGCCGCCCAGGAGAAGCTCAGCGTCCCCGACGACGTCCTCGAGTTCATCGCCTCGCGGATCAGCACGAACATCCGCGAGCTCGAGGGTGCCCTCATCCGGGTCACCGCGTTCGCGAGCCTCAACCGGCAGCCGGTCGACATCTCCCTCGCCGAGATCGTCCTCAAGGACCTCATCCCGCACGACAGCTCGAGCCAGATCACGAGCGCGACGATCATGGCGCAGACGGCCGCGTACTTCGGGCTCACCCTCGAGGACCTCCAGGGGCAGTCCCGCTCCCGCGTGCTCGTCACGGCCCGGCAGATCGCCATGTACCTGTGCCGTGAGCTCACCGACCTCTCCCTCCCCAAGATCGGGCAGCAGTTCGGCGGCCGCGACCACACGACGGTGATGCACGCCGACAAGAAGATCCGCCAGCTCATGGCCGAGCGTCGCGCGATCTACAACCAGGTCACCGAGCTGACGAACCGGATCAAGCAGCAGTCCCGCTGACGGGCCCGGGTGTCGGTCCACCCGCCGTCCACAGGTTCATCCACAGCTGTGGGGTCTCCGTCATCTCCCCGACACCTCCCGGCCGCGTGCCGGACGTCCCGACGCGAGCGGGGCGCGTCCTCGTGCCCCCGTCCACGGGCTGTGCACAAGTCTGTGGACAACGGCGCATCCCCGCACCCTGGACAAACCCTTCATCCCCATGAGCCTGTGGATGACTGTGGACAACCCCCCTCCGCGACGTGGACGGGGCGGGACGTTCCGGTGGACGCGAGCGGACGGCATACGCGTCGTCAACAGGTGACCGCCCTCGCTCCACACGCGGTCCACCGCTCGTCCACCGGGGCGTTGTGGGCCTGGCCTGCACGGACACCGGGTTGTCCACAGGATCCACACCTCCTACAACTGTGACGAGATCTCCCTCTCTCCTGTCCTGCCCCGATGACCTGCCTGTGGATCCACGCCCCGCCCGGGGCGGGAACGACACCCTCGGGCTCACGTCACCCCCGAGGCCGGCGTGCACTAATGTCATCCTTCCCGTACGCCCGCGCCGTGACCCTGCGTGCGCCAACGCCTGCAGCGTGCCCGCTGCAGCACCACAGTGAAGGTCGGTATGCCGTGAAGTTCCGCGTCGAGCGTGAAGTCCTTGCCGAGGCGGTCACCTGGGTGGCCCGTGGACTTCCTGCGCGTCCGCCCGTCCCCGTGCTCGCCGGCATCCTCATCGAGGCCAGCGAGGAGGGCACCGTGACGCTCTCCGCGTTCGACTACGAGGTCTCCGCCCGGCTCACCGTCCCCGCCGAGGTCAGCGACGCCGGCACCGTGCTCGTCCTGGGCCGGCTGCTCGCCGACATCTCGCGCAACCTGCCCAACAAGCCGGTCGACGTCGAGGTCCACGGCTCGAAGGTCCAGGTCGTCTGCGGCTCGAGCCGCTTCAGCCTGCTGCAGATGCCCTCGGACGACTACCCGACGCTGCCGACCTCGCCGGAGCCCAGCGGCTCCATCGACGGCCACCTCTTCACCCAGGCCGTCGGCCAGGTCGCGATCGCGGCGGACCGCGGCGACACCCTGCCGATCCTCACCGGTGTGCGCGTCGAGATCGAGGGCGACAAGATGACGCTGCTCGCCACCGACCGCTACCGCCTGGCCATGCGCGAGCTCACGTGGAACCCCACCGACAGCGCCGCGAGCCACATCGTGCTCGTCCCGGCCCGCACCCTCTCCGACACCGCGCGCTCGCTGGGCGCCAGCGGCTCGATCGACGTGGCCCTCGGCTCGGCGGCCGGTGGCGACGGGCTCGTCGGCTTCGAGGCCGGCTCCCGCCGCACGACGACGCGCCTGCTCGACGGCGAGTACCCCAAGGTCAGCTCGATCTTCCCGTCGACCTCCGAGACGGAGTCGGTCGTCGCGACCGCCGACCTCGTCGAGGCCGTCAAGCGCGTGGCGCTCGTCGCCGAGCGCAACACCCCCGTCCGGCTGCGCTTCAGCGAGGGCCAGGTCGCCATCGAGGCCGGCACCGGCGAGGACGCCCAGGCGAGCGAGGCCGTCGAGGCCACGCTCACCGGCCCCGACATCGAGGTCGCGTTCAACCCCGGCTTCCTCCTCGACGGCCTCGGCGCCGTCGGCACGGAGTTCAGCCGGCTGTCGTTCACGCAGCCCTCACGGCCGGCGGTCCTCAGCGGCCAGGCCGAGATCGACGGCGAGCCTGACACGAGCTACCGCTACGTCATCATGCCGGTCCGTTTCGCGAGCTGACCGGCGTAGCCTGACCAGCACTGCGCGCACACCACCGTCCGTCACCTGAAGGGGCAGCCACATGCAACTGGGACTCATCGGCCTGGGCAAGATGGGCGGCAACATGCGCGAGCGCATCCGTCGCGCCGGGCACGAGGTCGTCGGCTACGACCGCAACCCGAAGGTCTCGGACGTCAGGACCCTCGCCGCGCTGGTGAAGAAGCTCGAGGCCCCGCGCGTGGTCTGGGTGATGGTCCCCCACGGTGACCCGACCCGCGAGACCGTCGCCAAGCTGGCCGACCTCCTCGACAAGGGTGACCTCGTCATCGACGGCGGCAACAGCCGGTTCACCGACGACATCGAGAACGAGAAGCTGCTCAGGACCAAGGGCATCGGCTACCTCGACTGCGGCGTCTCCGGCGGCATCTGGGGCCTGGACAACGGCTACGGGCTCATGGTCGGCGGCACCAAGGCCAACGTCGCGAGGGCAATGCCCATCTTCGACGCGCTGCGTCCCGAGGGCCCGCGCGACGAGGGCTTCGTCCACGCCGGCGACATCGGCGCCGGCCACTACGTGAAGATGGTCCACAACGGCATCGAGTACGGCCTGATGCACGCCTACGCCGAGGGCTACGAGCTGCTCCAGAAGAAGGACATCGTCAAGGACGTCCCCGGATCGTTCAAGGCGTGGAGCCGCGGCACGGTCGTGCGCTCGTGGCTGCTCGACCTCATGGTCAAGGCGCTCGAGGACAACCCCGACCTCGAGGACGTCTCCGACTACACCGCCGACTCCGGCGAGGGTCGCTGGACCGTCGAGGAGGGCATCGCCCACGCCGTGCCCATGCCCGTCATCTCGGCCTCGCTGTTCGCCCGCTTCGCCTCGCGCCAGCAGTCCTCCCCGACGATGCAGGCCGTCGCGGCCCTGCGCGGCCAGTTCGGCGGCCACCACGTCATGTCGATCGGCGAGGGCGACACCCTGCGCGCCGAGGCGGCAGCCGGGCCCAAGACGGCCGACACCGCCAAGGCCAAGGCGGCTCGCAAGGAGAAGCCGGTCAAGAGCGCCACCAAGGCCGCTGCCAAGGGACGCCAGGCCGCCGCTGCCGGCCCGTCCTCGGGCTCCGGGTCGACGGGGTCGCCCTCCGGCCCGACGTCCGGCACCGCGTCGACGCGGAAGCGCGCCGCCAAGAAGTCCTGAGTCCCGGGTGTACGTCCGACACCTCACGGTCGGTGACTTCCGCAGCTACGCGAGCGCCGAGCTCCCGCTCGAGCCCGGGATCACGACCTTCGTCGGCCTCAACGGGCAGGGCAAGACCAACCTCGTCGAGGCGATCGGCTACCTCGCGTCGCTGAGCAGCCACCGCGTGTCCCACGACGCGCCGCTGGTCCGGTTCGGCGCAGCCCAGGCGATCATCCGCGGCGCGGTCGTGCGTGACGGCCGCGAGTCGATGGTGGAGCTGGAGATCACCCCGGGCCGGGCGAACCGGGCGCGGCTCAACAAGTCGCCGATGACCCGCCCACGGGACGTCCTCGGCCAGGTGCGCACCGTGCTCTTCGCGCCCGAGGACCTCGCGCTCGTCAAGGGCGACCCGTCGGAGCGCCGCCGCTTCCTCGACGACCTGCTCGTGGCCCGCCAGCCGCGCTGGGCCGGGGCCCGGGGCGACTACGACAAGATCCTCAAGCAGCGCAACGCCCTGCTCAAGTCGGCGGCGCCGGTGCTGCGCGGGCGTGGCAAGCAGCGGCGCCCGGTCGAGGGCACCGACGTCGAGAGCGAGCGCGAGGACGCGCTGCGCACGCTCGAGGTCTGGAACGGCCAGCTCGCCGGCGTGGCGGCCCCCCTGCTCTACGCCCGGTTGCGGCTCCTGCGCGACCTGGGACCCCTGCTCGGCAAGGCCTACGACGAGGTGAGCGCGGGCCAGTCCGACGCCCGGGTGAGCTACCGCGCCTCGGTGCGCGAGGAGATGGCCGCCCGGATCGCCGCCGGCGAGGTCCCCGAGATCGCGGAGCTGCACGCCGAGCTGCTCGAGGCCTTCGCCGAGGTGCGGCCGCAGGAGATCGAGCGGGGGGTCACCCTCGTCGGGCCGCACCGCGACGACGTCGTCCTCACCCTCGGCGAGTTCCCGGCCAAGGGCTACGCCAGCCACGGCGAGTCCTGGAGCTTCGCGCTGGGACTCAAGCTCGCGGCATACCACCTGCTCCGGCACGACCTCGGCGACGACCCGGTCCTCATCCTCGACGACGTCTTCGCCGAGCTCGACTCGGGACGCCGCGCGCGGCTCGCCGCGATGGTGGGCGACTGTGAGCAGGTGCTCATCACCGCGGCCGTCGAGGAGGACGTCCCGGTCGAGCTGCGCGGACGCACGTATGCCGTGTCGCTGGGTGAGGTGACCGCGCGTGAGTGACGTGACCGGTCCCGGTGGTGGGCCGGGGCCCGACCCGGACGCCGGGCCGACACCGGAGGACGCGATCGGCGCCCCGGCGGACGCGCTGCTGCGGGCGCGCGCGGCGGCCCGGGCGCGAGGGCTGCGTCCCGGCGTCAAGCCGAAGCGGCGGTTCAAGGACATGCCGGGGGTCGGCGGCGAGAGCCGGCGCGGCGGTCGTGACCCGCAGACGCTCGGCGACGAGCTCGACGCGTTCGTCAGCGAGCGCGGGTGGAAGGTCGACGTCGCCGTCGGCTCGGTCATCGGCCGCTGGCCCTCGATCGTCGGGACGGAGGTCGCGCAGCACTGCCACCCGGTCGAGTTCGTCGACACCGTCCTCACCGTGCGGGCCGACTCGACCGCCTGGGCGACGAACCTGCGGCTCATGGCGAACACCCTCATGGCCTCGCTCGCCCGCGAGGTGGGCGAGGGGACGGTGAGCCAGATCCGGGTCGTCGGACCGTCGGCACCGTCGTGGTCCAAGGGTGCGCGCCGCGTGCAGGACGGCCGCGGGCCGCGCGACACGTACGGCTGAGCCTGCCGCTCTGCCTACTGGTAGGAGATGAAGGAGGGGCGCGGGTCGACCCGGTCCATCGTCTGCTCGACGGTGAGCATCGGCTGGTCCTCGTCCTCGAAGTTCTTCCAGCCGAGCCACACCCCTTCGGGCAGGGTGCGGCGCAACGCGGTCCACGTCTCCTGCTTCGCCCCCTGCGACCCCTGGCCGTCGGCGTGCAGGAGCCACTGGATCTCGTCGAGGGAGGTGTCGAGGCGCTCGCGGTCGCGGATCATCCTCAGGTTGAACTGGTGCAGGGTGAGCACCTTGGGCGGCAGGTCGTGGTCGCGGACGATCCCGGCGAGCCAGGCCCCCACCTCGTTGACCTCCTCGATGCCGACCGAGCCGATCTGGGTGAGGTGCACCTGGTCCGGGCGGAGCCGCCACTCGGGGTCGAGCGCGAGGCCCACCCAGGGGCGCCGGAGCAGCTCCTCGTAGGCCTTGGCCTGGGTGAGGAAGTCGGAGCGGCCGGGCTGGAGGTCGAGCACGACGTAGAGCCCGGCCTCCTCGGCGGCCTCGATCCACGGCAGCAGGGTCGAGATCTTCGTGCGGTTGGAGTAGGAGCCGTCCTGCTGCGACACGGAGGCGACGGTGGCGATGAGCTCGAACGCGGGGACGACGCGCGTGTCGGTGAGCGCGGCGTACTCCTCCGCCAGCTCGGTGGCTCGCTTCACCGCCTCCGCAGGCTTCTGCTCGCCGAGCATCCCCAGCGCGGCGGTGAGCGGGTGGCCGTAGAGCGCGACCATCATCCGGTCCGGGAACGGCAGGAGCCCGCCGCCGGGCAGCTCGGGGGCGTGCGCCGTGGTGCGCACCCGCTGGGCCAGCACGTGGTCCTCACCGAAACCGGCCCCCAGGGCGAGCACCGGGCCGTCCGGGCGGGAGGTCAGGGCCTCACGCGCCGGGGTCGAGGTGCGGACGTCGGTCACGCCGACCTCCACGGGTGGTGAGCCGGCGAGGTGCAGCCAGGGCTCGAGCGCCGGCGGCAGCGGGGTGCCTGCGCGGAGCAGGACCGTCGCCGCCCCCGTCCGCGGTGTCGCCGGGAGGCCGGGCAGGTCCGGGAGGTCGGCCACGGCGGTGCCCTCGACGACCTCGCGGTCACCGAGCTCGTCGGGGCCGGAGGAGGGGGCGGGCGAGCGAGGTGCGCGGGCGGCATACCGGATCACCGTGCGGGTGGCGAGCCGGTCGAGCTCGCCGGCCAGTGCGGGGCCGGCGACGAGGAGGGGGACGCCGAGGTGGAGCGCAGCGGCCACTCCGGCTTCGACCTCGGCGTCCTCGGCCGAGCTGACGACCACCGTGCTGGCGCGGTCGAGCAGGGCGCGGGAGGCGGCAGCGGTCACCTCGTCGAGCTTCGGGCCGGCCGGGTCCACGGCGCCGGCGGTGCCCGGCGGCCTGAACCGGAGCTCGTGGGGCTGGTCCTCGCGCTCGTCGCGCTCGTCGCCGTCCTCGCGGTCCTCCGTGCCGCCCGGCAGCGAGCAGGCGGCGGTGGGTCCCGACGCCAGGACGACGACGGCCGCGGCGGCGGATCGGAGGGCTGCACGGCGGGGCAAGGGGGTGCTCATGCTGGAGTCCTGGGTCGGGAGGCTGGGTCCCACCACCCTGACAGGTCGAAGGGGCACGACACCCCGCTGGGGCGAGCCGCACGCGGCGTGTCGTGACCTCTCGATCTGCCCGAGTCCTCGACGCGCGCCTGTCGGAGGTGGGGGTGAGGATGGGGACATGACGACGCACGAGCCGCAGCACCCCACCAGGGCAGTCCTGGCCGCACCCACCGCGCCCGCGTGGTGCGGGATCGTGCCGCCCTACCTGCTCGAGGCGCTCGCCACCTCGGGTGACCCGCACCTCGAGCAGCACGCCCGCGAGACCCTGCGGATCGACGCGCTCCGCCACGAGCAGCGAGCCCGTGAGCGAGCCCTGCGACCCGAGCCGCGGGTGAGCCGCAGGGCCAACAGGGCGACGTCGGTCGCCCCCAACCGGGTCGTCCACGACGCGGCGGGGGGCACCTCGCTGCCCGGCACGGTGGTGCGCTCCGAGGGCGACCCGGCCAGCGACGACGCCGCGGTCAACGAGGCGTACGACGGGCTCGGCGCGACCTGGGATCTGTGGCACGCGGCATACGGGCGCAACAGCCTCGACGGCAAGGGTCTCGGGCTGCTCGCGACCGTCCACTACGGCACCGACTACGACAACGCGTTCTGGGACGGCACCCAGATGGTCTTCGGCGACGGGGACGGGGAGGTGCTGCTCGGCTTCACCCGCAGCCTCGACGTCATCGGGCACGAGCTCGCGCACGGCGTCACCCAGTACACCTCCGGCCTCGTCTACCAGGACCAGGCAGGCGCGCTCAACGAGCACGTGTCCGACGTCTTCGGCATCCTTGTCAAGCAGCGTGCCCTCGGCCTGAGCGCCGAGCAGTCCGACTGGCTCATCGGCGCCGAGCTGCTCGGACCGACCGTGCAGGGGGTGGCGCTGCGCTCGATGAAGGAGCCGGGCACCGCCTACGACGACCCGCGGCTGGGCCGGGACCCGCAGCCGGGGCACATGCGCGACTTCGTCGTCACCGACGACGACAACGGCGGGGTGCACATCAACTCCGGCATCCCCAACAAGGCCTTCCACCTCGTGGCCACCAGCCTCGGCGGCAACGCCTGGGAGCGTCCGGGCGCGATCTGGTATGCCGCGATCACCGGTGACATCAAGGCGGACTGCGACTTCGAGGCCTTCGCCGCGCTCACCGAGGAGGCGGCCGTCGTGGCGCACGGCGAGGACTCCGCGGAGGTCGAGGCGGTGCGGTCCGCGTGGCGCTCGGTGGGGGTCACCGGCGGCTCCGTCGCGTCAGCGCCAACGGCTGTTCTGGCGACCGATGACGCTGACGTTGACGCGGGCGCGGGCGCGGGCGTGCCGGGAGGGACGGTCGAGGTCCAGGTCCGCCGGACCGGCGGGTTCGCCGGCCTCGTCCGCGAGCGCACCATCAGCCTCGACGAGCTGCCCGACGCCGACGCGTCCGCCTGGCGTTCGCTCCTCGCGGGGCCGACGCCGACGCTGCAGTCGTTCGCCGGAGGGCCGGCCCAGCCGGACCGCTTCTGCTACGGGGTGAGCTGCGATTCGCCTCCGCTCGACGTCACCATCCCCGAACCGTCGCTCCCGGGCGAGGTGCGCAAGCTGTTCGACCGCACCCTCGAGGCCTGATCCCCGACCGGGCCGCGGGCGCCGCGCGGAACCACCCTGGGGAGTGAGCGGAACCAAGTCGTGGGGCCGAAGCGTTCGTCGGGTGTGCGGTAGGCACAGCACTGACCCCCCGGACGTCGTCGCGAGAGGATGAGCCCATGCAGCGGCTCGCTCAGGCACGTCGTCGTCGAGCCCTCGCGACCGTGGTCGGCGCCCTCGCCGGGGTGTCCGTCCTCGCGGGGCCCGCCGCCTCGGTCTCGGCCACCACCGCCGCTGACGTCAGGACGACCGACCAGCTCGTCGACGTCGGTCCGGAGACCGACGGCACACCCGTGCGGCTCGACACCCGCCTCTATCTCCCCGAGGGGGACGAGCCCCGACCCGCGGTGCTGCTCGCCCACGGCTTCGGTGGCAGCAAGCAGTCCGTCGACCGCGAGGCCCGGCAGTATGCCGCGGACGGCCACGTCGTCCTCACCTTCACGGCCCGCGGCTTCGGTCGCTCCGGCGGCCGGATCCACCTCAACTCTCCCGACCACGAGATCGCCGACGGCACGGTCCTCCTCGACCTCCTCGGTGCCCGTCCCGAGGTGAGGCAGGACGGCGCGGGGGACCCGCGGGTCGCGGTCGTGGGCGGCTCGTACGGTGGTGCGTTCGCGCTCATGCTCGCGGGGGTGGACCAGCGGGTCGACGCCACGGTCGCCGCCATCACGTGGAACGACCTCTCCAGCGCCCTCTTCCCCCAGGCGGCAGCGGGCAGCACGACGCCCGGCCCGTACAAGCAGCTGTGGGGCGCCCGCTTCTTCGGCGCGAGCGTCGGCTCACTCCCCGGCGCCCCGTCGACGTCCGCCACCACCACGGCCCCCGCCGCCATGGCCCCCCCCTCCTCGGCCCCGGGCCCGTCGGCCGCCCCCGCCGCGGTGGCCCCGGCTGCCGTCCGACTTATTGCGCATTCCGGTCAGACCGCGGAACCGGCAGCGGTCCGCGGTGCCACCGGAATGCGCAATAAGTCGGGTTCCACCGGCCGGAATGCGCAATCAGTGGGGGAGTCGGCGGCGCCGGCGGAGGTCCTGTGCGGCCGGTTCGAGCTGGCGCTCTGCGCCGAGCTCCAGGACGCGGCCGAGAGCGGCCGTCCGAGCGCCGCGCTCACCGCGACCCTGCGCCGCAACAGCCCGCGCGGGACGATCGGCGCCGTCACCGCGCCCACCCTCCTCGTCCAGGGCGAGGCCGACACCCTCTTCGGGCTCGACCAGGCCGACGCCAACGCCGCCGGCCTGGCCGCCGCGGGGACCCGCCACGCCGTGCGCTGGACCGACGGCGGGCACGACGGCGCCTCCTCCAACCCCGGCCTCGACGAGGGCGCCGCACGGACCTGGCTGCGCACGTACCTCGCCGGCAGCCGGACCGACCCGCTCCCCGTCCCGGCCTTCACCTACTCGCTGCCGGTCCCCCGGCGCAGCGACACCGCCCCGGTGGCGACCCTCGACGCGTACCCCGGGCTGCGGGGCACCCCTCGCCAGGTGCCGCTGCGCGCCCCCGCCGAGCCGGCCGCCCTCCTCACGCCCCCGGGCGGCCAGCCCAGCTCGATGACCTCCCTCCCCGGGCTCGGCTCGCTCGAGCTGCCGACCTACCGGCTCGCCGCCCTCCCCGGCATGTCGACGGCTTTCGACAGCGCCGTCCTCGAACGCTCCCTCACGGTCGTGGGCACCCCGAGCGTGCGGCTCCGGGTGACGTCCACCGGCGAGGAGGCGACGCTCTTCGTCTCGCTCTGGCGGGTGGAGGGCACCGACGCGGTCCAGCAGCGCTCCCTCACCGCCCCGGTCCGGGTGGCGCTGACTCCCGGTCGCGCCACGGACGTCACCGTCGACCTCCCCGCGTCGGTCTGGTCGATGGCCGCGGGGAGCCGGTGGCGCGTGCTCGTCACGACGACCGACACGGCGTTCACCACCCCCCGGCAGGCGCGTGCCGACCGCATCACCCTCGCCACCCCCACCCTCACCGTCCCCACGGCGGACGGCCGCATCCTCCCGTCGACGACCGAGCGGGACACCGAGTCGATCGCCCTCGCCGGCGGCATCCTCGCCCTGCTCGGCGGGATCGGCGGGTCGGCGCTGCTGCGGAGCCGACGCCGGCACCGGGAGCACGTGCGCGAGGAGTACGCCGACATCCCGCTCGTCGTCGACCGGCTCGTCAAGACGTATGCCGA
This sequence comes from Knoellia aerolata DSM 18566, assembly GCF_000768695.1. Taxonomy (GTDB): domain Bacteria; phylum Actinomycetota; class Actinomycetes; order Actinomycetales; family Dermatophilaceae; genus Knoellia; species Knoellia aerolata. The sequence continues at coordinate 19,145 of NZ_AVPL01000032.1, read as the reverse complement.
CGGCCACCGGGCCGTCGACGACGTGTCCTGGCGCGCGGAGCGGGGCCAGGTCGTCGGCCTGCTCGGTCCGAACGGGGCCGGCAAGACGACGACGATGCGGATGATGCTCGGCCTCATCACGCCGGACTCGGGGACGGTCCACGTCCTGGGCCGACCGGTCCACCCGGGCTCGGAGGTCCTGGGCCGGGTGGGAGCTCTCGTCGAGGGGCCGGGGTTCCTGCCCCACCTCACGGGCCGGCAGAACCTCCAGGCGTACTGGGCCGCCACCGGCCGTCCCCCAGCCGAGGCCGGCATGGACGACGCCCTCGGCGTCGCCGCGCTCGGTGGCGCCCTCGACCGTCCGGTGCGCACCTACAGCCACGGCATGAAACAGCGACTCGGCATCGCCCAGGCGATGCTCGGCCGGCCCGAGGTGCTCTTCCTCGACGAGCCGACGAACGGACTCGACCCGCCCCAGATCGCGGCGATGCGCCCGATCCTCCAGTCCTACGCCGCGTCCGGACGCACGGTCGTCGTCTCCAGCCACCTCCTCGCCGAGGTCGAGCTGACCTGCAGCCACGTCGTCGTCATGAACGCCGGGCGGGTCGTCACCGCCGGGCCGGTCGCCGAGCTCCTCTCGAGCGAGGACACCACCGTCTTCGAACTGGCCTCCCTCGCCTCGCTCGGCCCCGCCCGGGCGGCCCTCGAGGGCGCCGAGGGCACCCGGTCGCTCGAGGTCATCGACGACCCGTCGAAGCCCACGCTCACCGTCGTCTCTGACCGGCCCCGCGAGTCCGTCGTCCGCGCGGTCGTCGACGCCGGCGCCGAGGTCGTCGGGGTCGGCAGCCGGCGCCACCTCGAGGAGGTCTTCCTCGGGGTCATCGCGTCCTCGCAGGCCCCGTCCGCCGACGGGTCCCCGGACGGCTCGCTCGTCGAGCGCCTGCGCCAGGTGCGGGCCCGATGAGCCGGCCCCTGTCCTGGCGGGCCGAGCTGCGCCGCCAGCTCGGACGGCGTCGCACGCTCTGGATCATCGGGATCGTCTTCGCGCTGCCGCTCATCCTCGTCGCGGCGTTCTCCCTCGACGACGACCCCGGCCGATCCGGCGACCCCACCGTCCGGCTCGTCGACCTCGCGACCGGTGGCGGCCCGAACTTCACCGTGTTCGCCTTCTTCGTCTCGGCCGAGCTGCTCCTCTTCATCGTCGCCGCGCTCTTCGCCGGCGACCCGGTCCCGGCCGAGGCGTCCTGGGCGTCGCTGCGCTACCTGCTCACGGCGCCGGTCACCCGGGCGCGCCTGCTCACGAGCAAGCTCGTCATCGGGTTCCTCTCGACCGCGGCGCTCGTCGTCACCCTCCCCGCGTGGGCCTTCCTCGTCGGCACCCTCGCCTACGGCACCGAGCCGTTCAGCATCCTCGGCGGTGGCGAACTGCCCTGGGGCGAGTGGCTGCCCCGCATGGCGCTCGCGGTTGGCTACGTCCTCGTCATGATCGCGCCGATCGGTGCCTTCTCGTTCTGGGTGGGCGTCCGGAGCCAGACCCCGCTCGCCGCGGTGGGCGGCGCGCTCATCCTGCTCATCGTCTCGGGCATCCTCGACTCGATCGACGCCCTCGGCGACTGGCGCAAGGCGCTGCCGGCGCACTACTCCCGGGCGTGGCTCGACCTGCTCGTCTCCGGCCCGGTGGACTGGACCGACCTTCGTCACGGCGCGCTGTGGTCGGTCCTCTACACGGTGCTCTTCGTCGGGCTCGGCTACCGGCGCTTCCGCCGGCAGGACATCCTCAGCTGAGCGTCGCGCCGGAGCCCGAGCGCGCCGGCGTCCCCATCCGTCGCGACACCCGGCGACCGACCCACCGCGCGACCGGCTCGACGAGCGGGGTCGACCCGCGCCACACGATCCAGCCCGCGACGACCGCCGCCACGGCGCCGAGCAGCGAGTAGCCGACGCGGCCCAGCACCTCCCACTGCACGAGGTAGATGAACAGCGACGCGGACGCGAGCGGCACGAGCACCGGCACGAGGAACGCCGGCACCCGCACGGAACGCACCCACAGCAGGACGAGCAGTCCCACGGCGATGGTGAGCTCGCGGGTCGGGTCACCGAAGATGCCGGGCACCACCACGGCGACGTATGCCGTGAGCAGCCACCGCTGCCACCGCGCGTCCGCGCGGGCCATCGCCCACCCCAGGGCGAACAGCCAGAGCACCGCGGCGGGCCGTCCGTTGACGTGGTGCGAGCCGACGTCGACGAGCCCGAACCGGAACACGAGCCCGAGCAGCGCCAGGCCGACCGGCACCGCGAAGGGCCGGGCGCGCTCGAGCCGGTCGAGGGCCGGCACGCTCAGCAGCACCGCGACCCCGGCGAGCAGGTGCACGAGCACCTCGACGAACCAGTAGCGCCACTGCGCGTCGACGTCGTCGCCGAGGACCGAGGTGAGCAGGGCGGCGTTCCACCCGGTGTAGCGCTCGTCGATGAGGACGAGCAGGCCGATCCACACGGCGCTGGGCACGGCGATCCGGGTCAGCGACTCGAGGACGTGGGCGACGCGGTCGCTGCGACGCGCACCGGCGAGCTGGAAGCGCGCGAACGCGTAGCCGGCGACGGCGAGCAGCACGTGAGCCCCACCCCGGGCCTCGAGGACGCCCGCGTGGGTGAGCACGATGACCGCGATCGCGAGGGCGCGCAGCAGCACCGAGGTCTCGACGACCCGCCCGCGCAGCCAGCGCCGCACCGGTCCCGGCTCGGCCTCGACCGGGACGCCCTGCGGCTGCGCCTGGCGCACGAGCTCGGCGACCGAGCGGACCTGCCACGACGGGGGCAGCGTCCCGAGCAACCCTTCGAGCCGCACCGACATCTCCACGTAGGACAGCGAGTCGCCGCGCAGGCTGACGAACGAGTCGTCGACGGTGGCGTCCGGCCGGTCGAGGACGACCGCGTAGAGCGCCCGCACCTCGTCCACCGCACCCCCCGCGCCCGCACCCCCCGCGCCCGCACCCCCCGCTTGCGTCTGCGTCGATGGTGAGGTTTCTGACCATCCGCGCAGACGCTGGGAAGCCGGGGCCGGGGCCGGGGCGTGAGTCGGCGGCGGCGCGGCGAACTGGGCGGCGAGGGTGGGGCGGTCGACCTTGCCCGACACGGTGCGGGGGGCCGCGTCGAGCGCGAGCACGGCCACGGCGGAGCGCGGGACGGCATACCGCTCGCTCACCGCACGGCGGACGCGGTCCGGGACGGCGTCGTCGACGGCCACGAGCGCGACGAGCAGGCGGTCCCCACCGTCCAGGACGTATGCCGTGTGGCCGTCGTCCGCGAGGTCGGTCTCGACCCGGTCGAGGTCGATCCGCAGGCCGCAGACCTTGGCGACCCGGGTGCGGCGGCCGACGATCTCGACGAGCCCGTCGGCGTCGAACCGGGCGAGGTCTCCGGTCCGGAGCTCGTGCAGCTCGGTACCGCGCGCCAGGTCGGCGGGCGACTCGGCGTAGCCCATCATGACGTTGCCGCCCGTGTAGACGAGCTCGCCGACGCCCGGGGCAGCGTCCTCGGAGGGTGACAGCGGCTCGATCCGGAAGTGACCGCCGCGCACGGCGACCCCGACCGACGAGGGGTGCGTGCCCGCCAGCCGCGGCGGCAGGGTCGCCATGCGGGCCGTCGCCTCGGTCTGGCCGTACATCACGCACAGCTCGAAACCGCGCTCCTCGCCGAGCGCGGCCCAGCGCCGCACGGTCGCGGGGTCCATCCGCCCGCCGGCCTGGGTGAGGAGCCGGAGCGAGGGCAGGTCCATCGACGCGAACCCGACGGCGTCGAGCAGGTCGAACGTGTAGGGCACCCCGGCCAGCGTCGTCCCCCCGGCGGCGCCGAACGCCTCCCAGAAGCAGGCGTCGACGACGGACAGGTCGGTGAGCAGCACCCCGGCGCCGACCGACAGGTGGCTGAGGAGGACCGACAGGCCGTAGCAGTACTGCAGCGGCAGTGTCGTCGCCGCGACGTCGTCCGGCCCGAGGGCCAGCGCGTCGGCGATCTGGCCCGCGTTGCAGTCGAGGTTGGCCGCGCTGAGCCGGACGAGCTTGGGCGACCCGGTCGAGCCCGACGTCGAGAGGAGCAGGGCGAGGTCGGGGTGGAACGCGTGCGCGCTCACCGTCCGTCGCTCCGTGAGCTCGGCGCCGCGCGCCACGACGTCCGGGTCGTAGGCCGCGACGAGACCGTCCGAGCCCGGCGAGGTGACGAGGACCGGGTGCCCACCGGCCAGGGCCGCGAGCAGCGTCGTCACGGTCTCGAGGTCGTTGGCCGCCTCGAGGAGCACGAGCCGTGGAGCCGACCCCAAAGCGGCCCGGCGGGAGTCGACGCGGTCGGCCAGGGCGGCATACGTCATCGTCTCGAGCCCCGCGGAGCCCGCCCAGGACAGGGCGGTGGCGCCACCGAACGACCGCAGCCGCCCGACGAGGGCGACGCGGTGCCGGGGCAGGGCGGGGGCCGTCACAGCGATCGATGGTACTGGGATTTGGTCAGGCTTACCTAACTCCGCTTGAATGGTGGGGTACGCCGACCAGACCAGGAGTCCCTGTGCCCCGCACCGCTCGCGTCCTCACCGCCGGCCTCGTCGCCACGGCGACCGTCCTGCCCCTCGCGGGGTGCGGCGTCCTCGGCATCGGTGGCAGCACCGCCGACCTGCAGATCTACTCCGCGCGCCACTACGACCTCGAGGGCGCGTTCAAGGACTTCCAGGACGAGACCGGGATCAGCGTCGAGTTCATCTCGGGCAACGACGCCGAGCTGCTCCAGCGGATCAAGGCCGAGGGGACCGACGGCGAGGCCGACGTCTACATGACCGTCGACGCCGGCAACCTCTGGAACGCCGGCAAGGAGGGCGTCCTGCGCCCCCTCGACTCCACCACCCTCACCGAGGCCGTCCCCGCCGACCTGCGCGACAGCGGCAACCAGTGGTACGGCCTCGCGATGCGTGCCCGCACGACGATGTACAACCCGGACGCCGTGAAGCCGACCGACTTCGACGCGACGAACACGTATGCCGGCCTCACCGACCCGAAGTGGAAGGACCGCCTCTGCATGCGCGACTCCACCTCGGCCTACACGCAGAGCCTCGTCGCGAGCCTCATCGACCTCGACGGCCGCGACCAGGCGCTCGCCACCGTCAAGGGCTGGGTGGCCAACGGCGTCGACATCAAGTCCAACGACGTCGAGCTGCTCAAGGCGATCGACGCCGGCCAGTGCGACGTCGGCATCACCAACCACTACTACCTCGCCCGCGAGCTCGAGAAGAAGGCCGACCTCAAGGTCAAGCCGTTCTGGGCCTCGCAGTCCGGCGCCGGCACCCACGTCAACATCTCGGGGGCAGGCGTCGTCAGGTCCTCCGACAACCCCGCCCAGGCGCAGCAGCTCATCGAGTGGCTCGCCACCAAGGGCCAGAGCGCGTTCGTCGACGGCAACCACGAGTACCCCGTCAACGAGTCCGTGAAGCCGGAGCCGGTCATCGCCGGGTTCGGCGAGTTCACCCGCATGCCGCTGTCGGCCGAGGCGTACGGCTCGCAGAACGCCGAGGCCGTCAAGGTCCTCTCCGAGGCCGGCTACAAGTGACCGACCCGCAGTGAGCACGCGGTGAGCACGCCGTGAGCACGTGGCCGAGCACCCGCTCGAGCACCCGGGCGCGGTTCGTGGGGACGGGCCGACCCTGGTGGTCGGCGACCGTCGTCGTCATCGCGCTCGTCGTCTCGGTGCCCGTGCTCTCCGTGCTCGCCGCCGCGGTCGCCTCCGTGGGCAGCCCCGCCTGGCCGGGTGACCTCGGCGAGATGCTGCTCACGACCGTCCTGCTCCTCGCGGGGGTGGGGGTGGGCACGGCGCTCCTCGGCGTCGGGCTGGCGTGGCTCGTGACGGCATACGACTTCCCCGGCCGGCGGGCGTTCTCCTGGCTGCTCGTCCTGCCGCTGGCGATGCCGGCGTACGTGCTCGGCTTCCTCTTCCTCTCGACGTTCGGCGCGGCCGGCGGGCCGGCGCGGGCGTCGCGCGACGTCTTCGGCGGGTCCGCGTTCGTCGAGCTGCTCGCCGGTCGGCTCGGTGCGCCGGTCGTGCTGTCGCTGACGCTGTACCCGTACGTCTTCCTGCTGTCCCGCGCGGCCTTCCGCGGGCAGGGACAGGCGACCTGGGACGCCGCCCGGATGCTCGGCGCCACGCCGTGGCGGGCCTTCCGGCAGGTGCTGCTGCCGCTGGCGCGACCCGCACTGGCCGGCGGGCTCGCCGTCGTCATGATGGAGACGCTCACCGACTTCGCGACGGTCCAGTACTTCGGGGTGCGCACCGTCTCGGTTGGCGTCTACCTCACGTGGAAGGGCAGCTTCGACTTCGCGTCGGCCGCGCAGCTCTCGGTGCTCGTCCTCGTCTTCGCCGTCATGGTGCTCGCCGGTGAGCGGATCCTGCGCGGCGGCGCCCGCTACGACTCCCGCGGTGGCGGCCAGCGCCCGCCGGCCGCGCCGCACGTGCTCACCGGGGCCTCCCGCTGGTGGGCGTTCGCGGCGGCGGCCTCGGTGCTGGCCGCCGGCTTCCTCCTGCCGGTCGTGCAGCTGCTGTGGTGGGCGGTGAGCGCGACCCTGGCCGACTCCTCCTCGCTCTCGACCGGACGCTTCGCGACCAACCTCACCAACAGCGCGGTCATGGCCGCGCTCGCCGCGGTCGCCTGCGTCGGGCTGGCGCTGCTCGTCACCCACGGGGTGCGCGTCACGGGCGGTCGCCTCGCCCGGGGTGCCGCGCAGCTCACGACCTTCGGGTATGCCGTTCCCGGCGCCGTCATCGGGATCGGCGTCCTCGTCTCCTTCGCCGCGGTCGACGGCTGGCTCGAGGCGCTCGGGGTGCCGGGCGGGACCGGCCTCGTGGTCACCGGCTCGGTGCTCGGCATCCTCGCCTCCTACGTCGTCCGGTTCCTTGCACCGGCCTACCAGGCGGTCGACGCGAGCTTCGCGACGATCTCCGCGTCGGTGACGAACTCGGCCTTCTCGCTCGGGGCGAGCCCGATGCGGGTGCTGCGCCGGGTCCACCTGCCGCTGTCGCGCTCGGGCATCGCCGTCGCGCTCGTGCTCGTCGCCGTCGACGCCGTCAAGGAGCTGCCGCTGGTGCTGCTGCTGCGACCCTTCGGTTTCACGACGCTCTCGGTGTGGGTCTACGAGCTCGCCAACGAGAACTTCTGGGAGCAGGCGGCCCTGCCCGCCCTCCTCATCGTCGCGCTCGCTATCGTGCCGGTGTGGTTCCTCGTGCGGCAGGTGCGCCTCGCCGAGCCGCACCAGCAGGTGACGTCATGACCGACGCGCTGCGGATCGACGGGGTCACCAAGTCGTACGGGGACACCCCCGCCGTCTGTGACCTCGACCTGTCGATGCCGCAGGGTGAGATCCTTGCGCTCATCGGCCCGTCCGGCTGCGGCAAGTCGACCCTCCTGCGGCTCATCGCGGGCCTCGAGCGCCCGGACTCCGGGGCCGTGACCGTGGGCGGCCGGGTCGTCGCCGGGCCGTCCTGGGTTCCCCCGGAGCAGCGCCGGGTGGGGCTCGTCTTCCAGGAGCACGCCCTCTTCCCGCACCTGCGCGTCGGGGACAACATCCGCTTCGGCCTCGCCGACCGCCCGCGCGCCGAGCAGGACGCCCGGGTGCGTGAGGTGCTCGACCTCGTCCACCTCTCGCACGTCGCCGACCGCTACCCCCACGAGCTGTCCGGCGGCGAGCAGCAGCGGGTGGCGCTCGCCCGGGCGCTCGCCCCCCGGCCCGCGGTCGTCCTCATGGACGAGCCGTTCTCGTCGCTCGACGAGTCCCTGCGGGCGCGGGTGCGCGCCGACACGGTCGACGTCCTGCGCGCCACCGGCACCACGGCCGTGCTCGTCACCCACGACCAGACCGAGGCGCTCGCCGTCGGCGACCGGGTCGGGGTCATGCGCGAGGGCGTCATCGAGCAGCTCGGCACCCCGGTCGAGGTCTTCGAGCGCCCGGTGAGCCGCTTCGTCGCGTCGTTCATGGGCGACGCCGACTTCCTGCCCGCGTCGCTCGTCGAGGAGGGTCTCGCCTGCGAGCTCGGCCTCGTCACCGTGCGCCGGGACACGGCTCAGGCCGAGATCGTGCTTCGCCCGCACGAGGTCTCGCTCAAGCTGCCCGGCCCCGGGGTGCACGGGGCGCCGGCCGTCGTGACGCACGTCGAGTACCACGGTGCCTTCGTCCTGCACACCGTCCGGCTCGCCTCCGGTCGCACGGTCCGGTCGTGGCAGCCGCACTCGGTCCGCTACCCGGTGGGCACGGAGGTCCTCGTGTCGATCGTGCTCGGCATCATCCCCAGCGTCCTCGTCGGCGAGCGCACCCTCGGCGCCTCCCCCGCGACGTCCCCGCCCACGCCGGCGGCTGCTGGCTGACCCCGCGGCGAGCGGGCGGCATACCCCAGCGTCCGCAACCTTGGTCGCGAACCCGACCACTCCTGCGGACACAAGCCGACCGGTGCTGGCAGCGTCTGCGTGGATGGTCAGAAACCTCACCATCCGCGCAGACGCAAGCCGACCGGGCCCGGGCAGCGTCCGCAACCTTGGTCGAGAACCCGACCACTCCTGCGGACGCAAGCGGTATGCCGGCCCCACCCGGACCAGCGCGTGGGACCGATTTGCTTATGTGACGGATAACCCTTGATTATGAAAGTGTGGTTGACGATTCATCAGCATCCCCGGCGCTGGCCGTCAGGGACCTCACCAAGACCTTCGAGTCCCGCAGCGGCACCGTCACGGCGCTCGACCGGGTCTCCCTCACCGTCCCCCGGGGCGAGATCCACGGCATCGTCGGACGCTCCGGCGCCGGCAAGTCGACGCTGATCCGCTGCCTCACCGGGCTCGAGCGCCCGACCTCGGGCGAGGTCGTCGTCGCCGGCGAGGACATCACCGTCCTGCGCGGTGACCAGCTCCGGGCGGCGCGGAGGCGCTTCGGCGTCGTCTACCAGCACGCCAACCTGCTCGACTCCCGCACCGCGGCCGACAACGTCGCCCTGCCGCTCGAGATCGCCGGCTGGGAGAAGGCCCGCATCGACGCCCGCGTCACCGAGCTCCTCGACCTCGTCGGCCTGTCCGACCGGGCCCGGAACCACCCCGGCCAGCTCTCCGGGGGCCAGCAACAGCGCGTCGGGATCGCCCGTGCCCTGGCCGCGGACCCCGAGATCCTCCTGTGCGACGAGCCGACGTCGGCCCTCGACGCCGCCACCACCGGGTCGATCCTCGGCCTGCTCCGCGAGCTGCGTGACCGGCTCGGCATCACCGTCGTCATCATCACCCACGAGCCGTCGGTCGTGCGCGAGGTCTGCGATGCCGTGACGCTGCTCGGCGACGGCGCCGTGATCGAGCAGGGCCGCCTCGGCGCGCTCATCTCCGACCCGTCCAACCGCCTGCACCGCGAGCTCATCCCCCTCGTCGAACCCGCGGCGGACGGCCTCACCCGCCTCCAGGTCGCCCTCGGGCACCCGGACGCGACGGTCGGCACCATCGACGGCATCCTCGCCCTGCTCCGCCGCGAGGGCATCGAGTCCGACGTGGCCGCCGCGACCGTCGAGACCATCGCCGGCCGCCGGGTCGGGCGCCTCCTCGTCGAGCTCGCCGACCCCAGCCAGGTCGCGAGCGCCCACAAGGTCCTCGACGGCGCCAACCTGCACCCGGAGGTGGCGGCATGAGGACCGAGGCCGAATGGCTCGACAACCCCGTCATCACCGAGGGGCTGCCGGTCGCGCTCGCGGAGACCCTGGCCATGACCGTCGGGTCGGCGGCGATCACCGCCTTGCTCGGCGTCGTCGTCGGGGTGCTGCTCCACAACAGCTCCCCGGGAGGCATCGCCCCCCGCCCCGGCCTCAACCGCGTGCTCGGGGGAGTCGTCAACCTCGGTCGCTCGCTGCCCTTCCTCATCCTGATGATCGCGATCATCCCGTTTACCCGCTTCGTCGCGGGGACGACCGTCGGCTGGCGGGCGATGATCGTGCCGCTGACCATCGGCGCCGTGCCGTTCTTCGCGCGGCTCGTCGAGACCTCGCTGCGTGAGGTGTCGTCCGGCAAGGTCGAGGCCGCCACGATGATGGGCGCCACCCGCTGGGACGTCACCCGCAAGGTCCTCCTGCCCGAGGCCCTGCCCGGCATCGTCGCCGGGCTCACCACGACCGTCATCGCGCTCATCGGCTACAGCGCCATGGCCGGCGCCGTGGGTGGTGGTGGCCTCGGTGCCACCGCGATGTCCTACGGCTACAACCGGTTCCAGACCGACGTGATGATCGCGGCCGTCGTGCTGCTCGTCGTCGTCGTGCAGCTCGTCCAGGTGACCGGCGACCGCGTCGCGCGCGCCGTCGACCACCGCTGAACCTCCGGACGGCGTATGCCGTCCGCTCCCGACAGTGTCGTCGGCCCCGTGATCCGCCGCTCACCCCGGCGTACCCCCGTCGGCCGACCGGCCGGCATACCGAAAGGAATCCCCATGCCCTCCTTCCCTCGTCGTGGCCTCGCCGCCGGAGCCTCGTTCCTCGTCGCCGCGAGCCTCACGGCCTGCGGCGCCGGAGGTGGCGACAGCAGTGCCCCCGAGGCCGATGACCAGGGCGTCACCACGCTCGTCATCGGGGCCTCGCCCACGCCGCACGCCAAGATCCTCGAGTTCGTCGACAAGGAGCTCGCCGCCGAGGCAGGGCTCGACCTCGAGATCAAGTCCTTCGACGACTACGTCCAGCCCAACGTCCAGCTCGCCGAGGGCACCCTCGACGCGAACTACTACCAGCACCTGCCCTACTACGAGGCGCAGGTGAAGGACCGGGGCTACGAGTTCGCGCACTACGAGGGCGTGCACATCGAGCCGTTCGCGCTGTACTCGAAGAAGGTGAGCGACGTCGCCGCGCTCCCGGAGGGCGCCCAGGTCGGCATCAACAACGACCCGTCCAACCAGGGCCGGGCGCTCGAGCTCCTCGCCAAGGCGGGCGTCATCACGCTCAAGGCCGGCAAGGACGCGACCAACGCGACGATCTACGACGTCGACGAGAACACCAAGAAGCTCAAGTTCGTCGAGACCGACCCGGCCCAGCTCGTGCGCTCGCTCGACGACCTCGACGTCGCCGTCATCAACGGCAACTACGCGCTCGAGGCCGACCTGTCGCCGTCCAAGGACGCGATCCTCGTCGAGGAGGCGGACGGCAACCCGTACGCCAACTTCCTCGCGGTGCAGGCCGCGGACGAGTCCAACCCGGCGCTGAAGAAGCTCGACGAGCTGCTCCACTCCCCCGAGGTCAAGGCCTACCTCACGAAGACCTGGGCCGACGGCTCGGTACTCCCCGCCTTCTGACCCCCGCGCCCCCCGGCCCACCCCCGGCAACCCCCCTCGTTGCGTCTGCGTCAGTGGTCGCTCCAGCAGCCGTTGGCGCAGACGCAACGAGACGCTCGGCTCGCAAGCCAGATCAGGTGCGCGGCTAGCCTGAGCGGCATGACCTCGGACGAGCCCGACCCCCGCACCCTCGAGCGCTCGGACTTCCCCGAGATCCAGCGGGTCTCGACGCGGTGGTCCGACAACGACATGTACGGCCACCTCAACAACGCCGTCTACTACGAGCTGTTCGACTCCGTCCTCAACGCCTGGCTCATCCGGGAGACCGGCATCGACGAGACGGTCTCGGAGGCGATGGGTGTCGTCGCCGAGTCCTCGTGCCGGTTCTACTCCGAGCTGGCCTACCCGCAGCCGATCGACGTCGGCGTCCGGGTCGAGCGGGTGGGGACCAAGAGCGTGACCTTCGCCTTCGGGCTCTTCGCCGAGGGGAGCGACGCGATCGCCGCCCACGGGCTGTGGGCTCAGGTCTACGTCGACCGCGACGGACGACACACGGTCGCCCTGCCCACCGTGGTGCGCGATGTGGTGGAACGCACGGCCGCCGCCCAGCCCGTCCGCCGCGTGGCGAACTAGTCACACCAGTCACTCCCGTTACAGTGACCTCCATGACGACCCGGGGTTCCCTCCTGTCCGCCCGCCGCACCCTCCGCATGGCCGCGCCGATGCTCGTCGCCGTCCTCGCGCTCGGCGCGTGCTCGGACGACGAGCCGACCGCGGCGCCGTCGCGCACGACGGCCCCGAGCGCCTCGCCGTCGGAGACCCCCACCCCGAGCGAGACCCCCAGCGCCACCCCGACCGTCACGACGACGCCGAGCGCCACCCCCTCGGTGACCCCGACGCCGACCGCGAGCCCGTCCGTGACCGCCACGCGCGCCCCCTCGGCGACGCCGTCGCCCACCCGGACGAGCTGCCCCGCGTCGAAGGCCGGCGCCCCCAACACCAGCGGCATGACCAGCGCCGCCGCCGCCACCGCCAAGAAGGTGCACGCCGCGGCCAAGGCCTGCGACGCCGCCACCCTCGTCGCGATGGCCAAGGCCGACACGACCGGGCTCGCCGGCGACCAGGCGCCCGCGGCGATCTTCACCGCGCGCACCCCACAGAACTTCGTCGCCCTCGCGACCCTGCTCACCCTGCCGCCGACCGAGACGTTCGACGGGACGATCCAGCCGCGCGTCTTCTCGGAGCAGTTCGCCCAGACCGACGCCGAGTGGGACGTCGTCGTCTCCGCGGGCCTCGTCACCCGGGCGGCCGCGACCAAGATGCGTCAGGACGACGGCGGCTACACCGGCTACCGCGTCGGGATCGCCGGGGACGGCACCTGGACCTTCTTCACGACCGGTCGCTGAGCCCACTCTCGCCCCCGCTGGGCCCTGGTCGGCCTGCTCGAGAACGCGCCTCAGACGGCCTCAGAGGGGTGGGGGCCGTATGCCGGGTCGGAAACCGGTCTCATCCGTCGAAGAAACCGCCTTCACGGGCCTCCACTGGCGTGCGCTGACGGTCCTGACGGGTAAACTTCGGGGTGAACGTCGCGCCCAGGGTGCATTTGCGCCCCGGGCGCGCGGCATGAGCCAGACCAGCTGAAGGAGCACCGTGCCCAGCACGCCCGAGGACAACAGCATCGAGACACCCGAGGCACCCGAGGCGACGTCGGTGACGACGTCCGACGGCACCGGCCCCGCACCCGCAGTGGCGCCCACAGCGGCGCCTGCGCCCACCCCGGACCCGACGGGACGCACGACCACCCCGGGACGGCAGTCGTCCGCGGTCGCCGAGGACGCGGCATACGACGCCTCGGCGATCACCGTGCTCGAGGGTCTCGAGGCGGTCCGCAAGCGCCCCGGCATGTACATCGGGTCCACCGGTGAGCGCGGCCTGCACCACCTCGTCTGGGAGATCGTCGACAACTCCGTCGACGAGTCGCTCGCCGGCCACGCCGACACGATCGACGTCACCCTCCTCGAGGACGGCGGCGTCCGCGTCGCCGACAACGGCCGAGGCATCCCGACGGGCATGAACGAGGCCTACGGCGTCTCCACCGTCGAGCTCGTGCTCACCCAGCTCCACGCCGGCGGCAAGTTCGGTGGCGGCGGCTACAAGGTGTCCGGTGGCCTCCACGGGGTCGGCTCCTCCGTCGTCAACGCCCTCGCCACCCGGCTCATCGCCGAGGTCCGCCAGCTGGGGCACGTGTGGCGCATCGAGTTCGACCACGGCGAGCGCATCGCCCCGCTCGAGAAGGTCGGCGAGACCGACGAGACCGGCACCACCATCACGTACTGGGCCGACGACCAGATCTTCGAGACCGTCGACTACGACTACGAGACGATCCGGGCCCGCTTCCAGCAGATGGCCTTCCTCAACAAGGGCCTGACGATCAACCTCGTCGACGAGCGCGTCCAGGAGACCCCCGAGGACGCCGAGTCCGACGCGGTCGAGGGCAACGAGAGTCGTCAGCGCAAGGTCTCCTACCGCTACGACAACGGCCTCGTCGACTACGTCACCCACCTCGTGTCGAGCAAGAAGTCCGAGCCCGTGCACCCCGAGATCATCAGCATCGAGGTGGAGGACCAGGAGCGCGAGCTCAGCCTCGAGCTCGCCATGCAGTGGACGGGCTCCTACAGCGAGTCGGTCCACACCTACGCCAACACGATCAACACCCACGAGGGCGGCACCCACGAGGAGGGCTTCCGCTCCGCGCTCACGAGGATGATCAACGACTTCGCCCGCGAGCAGAACCAGCTCAAGGACAAGGACGAGAACCTCACCGGCGACGACGTCCGCGAGGGCCTCACCGCCGTCATCAGCGTCAAGCTCGGCGAGCCGCAGTTCGAGGGCCAGACCAAGACCAAGCTCGGCAACTCCGAGGTCAAGGGCTTCGTCCAGCGCGCGATGACCGACTCGTTCGGCGACTGGCTCGAGCGCCACCCCGCCGAGGGCCGCGACATCGTCCGCAAGGCGATCCAGGCCGCGACCGCGCGCCTCGCCGCCCGCAAGGCCCGCGAGGCCACCCGCAAGCGCGTCCTCGAGTCCGGGGGCCTGCCGGGCAAGCTGCGCGACTGTCAGGCCAAGGACCCGGCGGTCTCCGAGGTCTACATCGTCGAGGGCGACTCCGCCGGCGGCTCGGCCGTGCGCGGCCGCAACCCGTACAACCAGGCGATCCTCCCGATCCGCGGCAAGATCCTCAACGTCGAGCGCGCCCGTCTCGACCGGGCCCTGGGCAACCAGGAGGTCCAGGCGCTCATCTCGGCGTTCGGCACCGGCATCGGCGAGGACTTCACGATCGAGAAGGCCCGCTACCACAAGATCGTCATCATGGCCGATGCCGACGTCGACGGCATGCACATCCGCACGCTGCTGCTGACGCTGCTCTTCCGGTTCATGAAGCCGCTCATCGAGGCCGGCTACGTCTACCTCGCGCAGCCCCCGCTCTACCGCATCAAGTGGAGCAACGCGGCGCACGAGTTCGCGTTCACCGACCGCGAGCGGGACGCGCTCGTCGCCGAGGGCCAGAGCCGCGGCCGGCGCATGCCCAAGGAGAACGGGATCCAGCGCTACAAGGGTCTCGGCGAGATGGACTACCAGGAGCTGTGGGAGACCACGATGAACCCCGACACCCGGGTCCTGCTCCAGATCACGCTCGACGACGCGGCCGCCGCCGACGAGATCTTCTCGGTCCTCATGGGCGAGGACGTCGAGTCGCGCCGCTCGTTCATCCAGCGCAACGCGCGCGACGTGCGCTTCCTGGACATCTGACCGGCATGCGTATGCCGTCCGCCCCCCTCACGCCTGCGTCCGCAACCCTGGTCGAGATCTCGACCACTGCTGCGGACGCAGCCGGGCGGCACCCCACAGCGTCCGCAATGTTGGCCGGGAAGCCGACCAACATTGCGGACACCAGCGCGCCGCTCGCCGCGCGCCCACTGCTTTGACCTGCACTGAGAGACAAGGGAACTGATGGCTGACGACATCGACGGCATGGACGACCTCGACGTGGAGGACCCGGGCGAGCAGGGTTCCGTGGCGCCCGACCGCTCCCCGGGCGAGACCGACCGGATCGAGCCGGTCGACCTCAACACGGAGATGCAGCGCTCCTACATCGAGTACGCGATGAGCGTCATCGTCAGCCGCGCGCTGCCGGACGTGCGCGACGGGCTCAAGCCCGTGCACCGCCGCGTGGTCTACGCCATGTACGACGGTGGCTACCGGCCCGACCGCGGCTTCAACAAGTGCAGCCGCGTCGTCGGTGACGTCATGGGCCAGTACCACCCGCACGGCGACAGCGCGATCTACGACGCCCTCGTGCGGCTCGTCCAGGACTGGTCGCTGCGCTACCCGCTCGTGCAGGGCCAGGGCAACTTCGGCAGCCCGGGCGACGACCCCGCCGCCGCCCCCCGCTACACCGAGTGCCGCATGGCGCCGCTGTCGATGGAGCTCGTCCGCGACATCGACAAGAAGACCGTCGACTTCGCCCCGAACTACGACGGCAAGACGTTGGAGCCGACGGTCCTGCCGGCGCGCTTCCCCAACCTGCTCGTCAACGGCTCGTCCGGCATCGCGGTCGGCATGGCCACGCAGATCCCCCCGCACAACCTGCGTGAGGTGGCCGCGGCCGCGCAGTGGCAGCTCGAGAACCCGGACGCGTCGCGCGAGGAGGCCCTGGAGGCCGTCATGTCGCGGGTGCACGGGCCGGACTTCCCCACCGGCGCGCTCATCATGGGCCGCAAGGGCATCGACGACGCCTACCGCACGGGCCGCGGCTCGATCATCATGCGCGCGGTCGTCGAGGTCGAGGAGATCCAGGGCCGTCAGTGCCTCGTCATCACCGAGCTCCCCTACCAGGTCAACCCTGACAGCCTCGCCCAGAAGATCGCCGAGCACGTCAAGGACGGCCGCCTCCACGGCATCGCCGACATCCGTGACGAGACCTCCGGCCGCACCGGCCAGCGCCTCGTCATCGTGCTGCGCCGCGACGCGATCGCCAAGGTCGTGCTCAACAACCTCTACAAGCACACCCAGCTGCAGACCTCCTTCGGCGCGAACATGCTCGCGCTCGTCGACGGCGTGCCGCGCACCCTGCCGATCGACTCGTTCATCCGCTACTGGGTGGACCACCAGATCGACGTCATCCAGCGCCGCACGGCCTTCCTCCTCAAGGAGGCCGAGGACCGCATCCACATCCTGCGCGGGCTGCTCAAGGCGCTCGACCTGCTCGACGAGGTCATCGCCCTCATCCGCCGCTCCCCGACCGCGGAGGCGGCCCGTGACGGGCTCATCGAGCTCCTCGAGATCGACGAGATCCAGGCCCGCGCGATCCTCGAGCTCCAGCTGCGCCGCCTCGCGGCCCTGGAGCGCCAGAAGATCATCGACGAGCACGACTCGATCCAGCGCGAGATCGAGGACTACGAGGACATCCTCGCCAAGCCCGACCGCCAGCGGAGCATCATCTCCGAGGAGCTCGCGGGGATCGTGGAGAAGTTCGGCGACGAACGCCGCACCGTCATCCACGGCTTCGACGGCGACATGTCGATGGAGGACCTCATCCCCGAGGAGGACGTCGTCGTGACGATCACCCGGGGCGGGTACGCCAAGCGGACCAAGGTCGACGCCTACCGCTCGCAGAAGCGCGGCGGCAAGGGTGTCAAGGGCGCGTCCCTGCGCGGCGAGGACGTGGTCGCGCACTTCTTCACGACGACCTCGCACCACTGGCTGCTGTTCTTCACCAACCTGGGCCGGGTCTACCGGGCCAAGGCGTACGAGCTGCCCGACGCGAGCCGTGACGCCAAGGGCCAGCACGTCGCCAACATCATGGCGTTCCAGCCCGACGAGCAGATCGCCCAGGTGCTGGCGCTCAAGGACTACCAGCAGACGCCCTACCTCGTGCTCGCCACCCGGAACGGGCTCGTCAAGAAGACCCGCCTCTCCGAGTACGACTCGCCCCGCTCGGGCGGCCTCATCGCCGTCAACCTGCGCGACGGCGACGAGCTCGTCGGTGCCGGGCTGACGTCCTCCGCCGACGACCTGCTGCTCGTCTCCCGCACGGGCCAGTCGGTCCGCTTCCACGCCGACGACGCGACGCTGCGGCCCATGGGTCGCTCGACCTCCGGTGTCACCGGCATGAAGTTCCGCGGCGACGACTCGCTCCTCGCGATGTCGGTCATCGACGACGGCACCGACCCCGACGTCTTCGTCGTCTTCGAGACGGGCATGGCCAAGCGCTCCAAGGCCTCGCAGTGGAACGTCAAGGGTCGCGCGATCCTCGGTGTCACCGTCGCCAAGCAGACCGAGAAGGGCGGCGACCTCGTCGGCGCCCTCACCGTCGACGAGGACGACGAGGTCATGGTCGTGTTCGAGCGCGGCAACATCGTCCGCTCCCGGGTCGACGAGGTCCGCCTCACCGGACGCAACACCGGTGGTGTGTGGTTCGCCAAGCCCAACAAGAACGACGCGATCGTCGGGGTGGCCCGCAACGCCGAGAAGGCCGTCGAGGAGGAGGTCGCCGAGGCCGACGCCGAGGGCGTCTCCCCGGTCGACGGCACCCCCGTCGACGCGCCCCTCGAGACGGCGGTCGAGGCCGCCGGCCCCGACGGACCGGACCCGGACGACACGTCCGCGGTCACAGGTGCGGAGGATGACCTCGGCACAACCGATGGCGTACCGTCGGAACCCCAGGACGGCGCCGCTGGCGACGACGAGCGTGACGGAGACGGCGAGTGAGCACGGCAGACCAGGCAGGGACCTCGATGCGTTCGGCGTCGAGCTCTTCGTCCCCTGAGCCCACCCGGTCGATGGCGAGGTCGGAGTCCGACACCCATCGCGCCAGCACGCCGGCCCCGTCCGCGCAGGCACCAGCGTCGGCTCCGTCCCCCCGCGGCCGTCGCGTCCGGCTCACCGTCTCGCGGGTCGACCCGTGGTCGGCGATGAAGATGTCGTTCCTGCTGTCGGTGGCCCTGGGCATCGCCGGCGTCGTCATGGTCTCCGTGCTGTGGATGATCCTCGCCGGCATGGGCGTCTTCGACCAGGTCAACGGCCTCGTCGGCCAGATCATCCAGGACGGCGAGAACACCTTCGACATCATGGACTTCCTCGGCTTCGGCCGGGTCGTCTCGCTCGCGATCGTCGTCGGCGTCATCGACGTCATCCTCATGACGGCGCTCGCGACCCTCGCGGCCTTCCTCTACAACGTGTCGAGCAGCCTCGTCGGCGGCCTCCAGCTGACCCTCACCGACGACTGACCGAACCACCCACATCCGGTATGCCGTCCGCGCACTTGCGTGGGCGGCATACCGTTTTGTTCGTAGACGGGACGGTGGGGTAACCTCGTCTCTCGCGCCGCCGTGAAGGTGGCGCCGCCGGATCGGCGACGGGCCTATAGCTCAGACGGTTAGAGCGCTTCCCTGATAAGGAAGAGGCCAGAGGTTCAAGTCCTCTTAGGCCCACCATCCGATCATCGACCGCTGAGGTGGCTTGCGTGAAGAAGATCCTCGTCGTCGCGTTGACCGCGCTCACCGCCGGCATCGTGAAGAAAAAGCTCGACGCCCAGGGCGCCGACCAGCGACTGTGGGCCGAGGCCACCAACGGTGGTGGGGTGAGCGGGACCGACCTGCCCGCGACCACCCCCAACAGCTCGAACTGAATCACCCGCGTGGCGCCCGCGTCACCGAGGGGCCATGGCGCAATTGGTAGCGCACCTGCTTTGCAAGCAGGGGGTTAGGGGTTCGAGTCCCCTTGGCTCCACCGCAGGTCAGAGGCCCTTTCCGTTCGTCGGGAAGGGCCTCTGCCCCGTCTGTACGATTGCGTCCCGTGGGTTGG
>NZ_AVPL01000031.1 GCF_000768695.1 Knoellia aerolata DSM 18566 | reverse complement strand
GGCCGCGCGCTGGGCCGCCGACGGTGCGGCCGTCGCCCGGCGGGCGTCGAGGTCGGGCAGCTGGTCGTGCGGGTCGCCGGCAGCCGGGGACCCCTTCTGCTTCTGCGTGCCGTCCGGTGCGGCCAGGGCCACCCCCGTCGCACTCGTGCCGACGGCGACCGCCGCGGCGACCACTGCGGCCGAGATGGTGAGTCCCCGCCGTCCTCTGGTGCTCGTCATGTGGTGCTCCCTCCGAGGCACCCGTGACGGTCGCGGTGTCGCCGCCCCCTCGTGCCACGTCCAGCCAAGCGAACGCACGGTATGGGGACTTCCACGTACGGGTCTGGAGTTGGCAAAGACCACACGTCGGGGGTCTGCCGCGACACGCGAGACGCCGCCTCCCCGGGGAAGCGGCGTCTCTCGTGAGCGTCGGTGCGTGAGGCGGTCTCCGGCTCAGGCCTTGACGCCGAGGCGGGCCTTGAGGCCGTCGAGCTCGACCCGCAGGGCGGTCGGGAGGTTGTCGCCGAACTTGGCGAACCACTCCTCGATCTGCGGGATCTCGGCCTTCCACTCCTCGGGGTCGACCGCGAGCGCCTTGGCGAGCTCGGCCGGGTCCATGTCGAGGCCGTCGGTGTCGATGGACTCCGGGGTGGGGACGTGGCCGATCGGGGTCTCGACCGCGGCGGCCTTGCCCTCGATGCGCTCGATCGCCCACTTGAGGACGCGGCTGTTCTCGCCGAAGCCGGGCCACACGAAGTTGCCCTCCTCGTCGCGGCGGAACCAGTTGACGTAGAAGATCTTCGGCAGCTTGGAGGCGTCGGCGTCCTTGCCGAGGTTGATCCAGTGCTGGAAGTAGTCGCCGGCGTTGTAGCCGATGAACGGCAGCATGGCCATGGGGTCGCGCCGGACGACACCGACCTGACCGGTGGCGGCGGCGGTCGTCTCGGACGACAGGGTGGCGGCCATGAACGTGCCGTGGGTCCAGTCGCGGGACTCGGTGACGAGGGGGACGGTCGTCTTGCGTCGGCCGCCGAAGAAGATGGCGGAGATCGGGACACCGTTGGGGTCGTCGTACTCGGGGGCGAGGATGTCGCACTGCTTGATCGGCGTGCAGTAGCGGCTGTTGGCGTGGGAGGACAGCACGCCGCGCTCCCCGTCCGCGGGCGTCCAGGGCTCGCCCTTCCACGACGTCGCGCGCTCGGGCATGTTCTCGAGTCCCTCCCACCAGATGTCGCCGTCCTCGGTGAGCGCCACGTTGGTGAAGACCGAGTTGCCCTTGTTGATCGTCGACATCGCGTTGGGGTTGGTGTGCTCGTTGGTGCCGGGGGCGACGCCGAAGAAGCCGAACTCCGGGTTCACGGCATACAACCGGCCGTCCTTGCCGAAACGCATCCAGGCGATGTCGTCACCGAGGGTCTCGACCTTCCAGCCCGGGATCGTCGGCTTGAGCATCGCGAGGTTCGTCTTGCCGCAGGCGCTCGGGAAGCCGGCCGCGATGTAGTAGACCTGCTGCTCCGGGGAGGTGAGCTTGAGGATGAGCATGTGCTCGGCCATCCAACCCTCGTCGCGCGCCATCACCGAGGCGATGCGCAGCGAGTAGCACTTCTTGCCGAGCAGGGCGTTGCCGCCGTAGCCGGAGCCGTAGGACCAGATCATCCGCTCCTCGGGGAACTGGACGATGTACTTCTCGGTGTTGCAGGGCCACTTCACGTCCTGCTGGCCCTGCGCGAGGGGGGCGCCGACGGAGTGGAGGGCGGGGACGTAGCGGGCGTTGTCGCCGAGCTCCTCGATCCGGCGCAGGACCTCGGTGCCGCAGCGGGCCATGACCCTCATCGAGACGGTGACGTACTCGGAGTCGGTGATCTCGATGCCGAACATCGGGTTCTCGGACTCGACATGGCCCATGACGAACGGGATGACGTACATGGTGCGGCCCGTCATGCAGCCGGCGTAGAGCCCGCGCATGAGGTCCTTCATCTCGTTGGGGTCCATCCAGTTGTTCGTGGGACCGGCGTCCTTCTCGTCGAGCGAGCAGATGAAGGTGCGGTCCTCGACGCGCGCGACGTCGCTCGGGTCGGAGGCGGCATAGAAGCTGTTGGGCTTCTTGCTCTCGTCGAGCTTGACGAAGGTCCCGGCGGCGACGAGCTTCTCGGTGAGCCGGGTCCACTCCTCGTCGGACCCGGTCACCCACACGACCTCGTCGGGGGTGGTCATCGCGGCGACCTCGTCGACCCAGGCCTGAAGGCCTGCGTGCGTGGTGCCCTGAACGGGTGCAGCGGGGGCGGTCATGGTCTCCGTTGTCCTTCCGGTTCCGGGCTGGCGCCCGGCTGTGACCCGGCCAAATGCCGGAGCCACCTCGGAGGTGATCCGACGACTGACCTGCTGGATGATCCACCGTACCTGCATCGTGAGACGGATCTGGTCACGACGAAGGAACCGTGGTTCGGGGCTCGAGAAGCCCGTTGACCCCACCGTAGGAGGTGACCGAGGGGTACATCTCTGCGGAAGCCTTTCCGCATCTATGAGGTCGCTCACACGCAGGGATCGGGCGGGGTCCGGGGCCCCGAGAGGACGCCACCCGAGCGGATTTCTCGTGCGACCCGGTGCTCGGGTACGCTTGCCGATCGTTGCTCCCACGGGTGTGACAGGCGCCCGTAGCTCAACGGATAGAGCATCTGACTACGGATCAGAAGGTTAGGGGTTCGAATCCCTTCGGGCGCACTCTGTGTTGAGACAGAACCAAGCAGCCTGACCAGCGGAAACGCCGGTCGGGCTGTTTGCTTTCCCCGGCGCAGAGTCGGCATGGTCGTTTCCTGAGCCCCGTTTGCTAACACTTTTGCTAACACGAGGTCCCACCCACGGCTCCCGGGTCGTCGTGCTCGGGGTCCTCGATGGCGTCCAACGCCGCATCCGTCGAGCCGGTCTCGACCGCCTTCGCGAAGATGTCCGCTGCTGCCGTGGACTGCTCCTTGAGGACGTGCGCGTAGACCTTCAGTGTGATCGACGCGTCAACGTGGCCCAGGCGTTCGGCCACCACCGTCACGGGAACCCCGGCAAGCAGGAGCATGGTCGCGTGGATGTGCCGCAGGTCGTGCAAGCGCATCGGCGGCAACAGGGGCGGGGGAGTGCTGTCCGCCTGCTCGGCCTCCTTCACCGCGTTGTTGTGATCGCGGATGAGACGCGGCATCAACTGGCTGACCGTGTCCGGGAAGAGAGGACCGCCGAGCCCCATGCGGAACACGAGGTCGCCACCTGACCAGGAGCCACCGGCGATGAGGCGTTCCTCAGCCTGCCGTTTCCGGTGGGCCTTCATGACCGCCACGGTTCCGGCGTCGATGCTGACCACTCGGGCACGCCCGCCCTTGGTGGTTCCTTCGACCCGCTTGCCCGCGTACACCCCGACGGAGCCACGCAGGTTGACGGTTCGCGCGTCGAGGTCGAGGTCCGACCAGAGCAGGTTCAGCAGTTCCCCCCGCCGAGCACCCGTGTAGGCCGCGAGCCAATAGAAGGCCCCAAGGCGATGTGATGCAGCAGAGGCCAGAAAGGCGCGCAGCTGCGCGGCGTCCCAGACCGATCGAGGCTCCCTGCGCTCTCGCTTGGGTCGCTTCATCCGCTCCACGGGATTGCTCGGCAGCAGCCGATCCACCACCACGGCATCGTTGAGTGCCTTGCGCACGACGGCGAACGCGTAGTCCACCGTCCGACGCGACAGCGGCTTGCCGTTGCGCCCGCCGCCCTCGAGGAGTTCGCGGTAGAGGCGTGTCAGAGTCGCGGGCTTGAGCGCCTGGAGTCGGGCCGTGCCGATCCGGGGGATCAGGTACGTCTCCGCCATGAAGGTGTACCCGGCGTGCGTGCTCGGCTTGACCTCCAGTTGGTGAGCCTCCAGCCACTCGGTGAGGTATTGCTTGACCGTCGCGCGGCTGATGTCGACGTACTCGCCGCGTCGAGCAGCCACGCGGGCCTCATCCCGGGCAGCCTTGGCCGCTTCTTCGGTCGCGAACCCGCTGACCCACTTGGGCTTGCTGACGCCGGTCTCAGGGTCGGCAACACGGATGACGTAGGACCACGACTTGCCCCGCTTGACCACGCCATCTCGGACCTGTGCCATCAGGCGGCGTCCGTCATCAGGGCAGCCACGAAGGCACGCACATCCTCGCCCCTGATCCGTCTTGACCCGTCGATACGGACGGACGGAAGTGCTCCGGTCTGGAGCAGCACGTAGACCTTTGACCGGCTCAGACTCAGGTACTCAGCGACCTCAGGAACCCGGTACAGATACTTGTCATTCATCCTGAATCTCCCTCTCTCAGTAGTTTTGGTTGTGCTTCCGCTTGGCCCTCCATTGGTCGTACTCGCGTGCGCGTGCGGCGGCGGCGTCTGCGAGGGCGGCGTCTCCGGTGCTGTCCCAGCCGGTGCCGACGTAGGACCAGGAGCCGATGACGAGGGTGGTTTCCTCTTCGTCGTCGGCCATCAGTCGCTGTTCGAGGTCGGCTGTGTCGACGGGTTGTCCGGTGCGGGCGGCTTCTGCCGTGATCGCTTGCCAGCGTCGACGAGCGCGGCGGAGCCTGCCGAGGGTGACGGAGTACCGGCGGGACTTGGTGGAGAAGTGGCCCCGGAAGCCGAGCATGTGCGCCCACTTCCCGATCAGGGCGTAGGGGTCTTCGTAGGCGTGGTCTCCGGCTTCCCGGTGTGCAGCTGCACGACGGTCGGCGTCCGCTGCGAGGCGTCGGCAGGTCTCTCGGATGCGCACGTAGTGGGCGTTCGTGCGGCCCTCTCCGGTGGTGTCGGACACGGCTTTGGTGGCGTACTTCGCCAGATAGCCGGCCACCCGCTCGACATGCTCGGACGCCAGCGGGGAGGTGTCGTCGTCGGGTCGGTGGGCGGCACGCACGACCTTCACGTCGAGTTGCTTCCCGAACCTCAGGACCCGTTCAGGTGACCCGGTCAGGGCGGGTGGCGCGGTGTAGTGGACGTCGGCGGCAGCGTCCTCGATCAGGGACGCGAGCACGGTCGCGGGCAGGGCATCGGGGGCGGCGGCGAACCCGTCCGGGGTCTTGGGGCCGTCGAGGCGCACGAGGCCGTGGAAGTGGATCAGTCCCCGTGTCTGGTACTCCCCAACCTTGGCGTACTGGATCGAGGCGAGGTCCCCGAGCCATAGACGCGGGTACGGGTACCGCTTGCACGGGCGGGGCTTGGTCGCCGGGACGCCAAGGTGTCGGGCAATGAGCCGGGTGAGGCGGATTCCGAACCGGCGCCACAGTTCGGGAGCCCACCACTGCCAGACCACGTGCCCTTCGTAGTCGTAGCACTCGTGGCAGATCGGCTGTCCCGCAACGGAATCGCCCTGCTCGTGGGTGGCCATGCACCCGACCGGGCGTCCGTGCTGACACACCTGGGCTCTGTCGCGGGGGCGGCACCGGGTGACCGGCTGCCCCGGCTTGGCCGTGCGGTGCACGTGACCGAACGACGGCGCGGTCAGCGTGACGAACAGCATCGGGTTGTCCGCCACGGAGGCGGGCACGGTCTTGCCGCCGACAGCCCCGGCGCGCAGGAGCTCGAACGTGTCCCGGGCGTACGTGCGGGAGCAGGAAGGGCAGGCGGAGGCGCGACGGTTCCCGCACGGCACGAACGTGACCCCCAGCGGTGCCGAGGTCGACGAGTACGACGACAGCACTTCACCCGTCGTGGCGTCTGGAGCGCCTCTACCGCCAGCTGATCGACGACGGCCGGTCGACCCACGTCGTGCACGGCGTCCACCGCGTCCTGCGCTCCAGCCTCAATGAGGCGGTCCGGCGCCAGCGGCTCCTGACCAACCCCGCGGCCCTGGCACGGCCGCCGCGGGTCGAGCGAACCGAGATCGAACCGCTCACCGCGGATGAGTGCCGCGCGATCCTGCGGGCGTCGCGGGGACGGCTGAACGGGGCTCGCTGGTCGGTCGCGCTGTCCCTGGGGCTGCGCCAGGGGGAGGCACTCGGGTTGATGTGGGACGACGTCGACCTCGACACCGGGGTGCTGAGGGTGCGACGTGCCGTGCAGCGCCGCACGTGGAGCCACGGCTGCAGCCCTCGACGGCGGGCGGAGCCGGCGTGCGGCCACACCCGCGGCGCCGAGTGCCCACAGCGACGCGACGGGGGACTGGTGCTGGTCGAGCCCAAGACCCGCTCGTCCCGGCGCCCGGTGGCCTTGCCGCCGCCGCTGGTGGCCGAGCTGCGCGCCCACCGGACGGCGCAGCTGCGTCTCAAGCTGGAGCGGGCCAACGTCTGGGACCACACCCACGACCTCGTCTTCTGCACCGACTGGGGCGCGCTCATCGACCCGCATGCCGACTACCGCGACTGGAAGCAGATCCTGCGCGACGCCGAGGTGCGCGAGGTGCGCCTGCACGACGCCCGGCACGCCGCGGCCACCCTGCTGCTGCTGCAGGGCGTCGACATCCGCACCGTCATGGCGATCATGGGCTGGACCGAGCTGGCCACCGCGCAGCGCTACGTCCACGCCGTCGACGAGCTCCGGCATGAAGCGGCCCGGCGGATGGGTGGGGCACTGTGGGGCGCCGCCTCTGCGGAACCAGCGGGGAGTCGCCAGCCGCCTGGCTGACACATTGCGGGCTCGTCAACGGCGCTGGATCCGTCGCTCAAGGGCGTCGATCAGCGCGTTGGCCGCCGGGATCAGCACCGGCAGGTCGCGGTTGTAGACCCGTCCCGTGTCCAGCCCGACGGCGAGCTCCTCCAGCAGCCGCGCCCACTCGTGGGCACTCGCGGGATGGACGGCTACGGGCACCGTCGTCCGGTGGTGCTGGACCACGGTCTCGGTCCGTACCGTCTCCACGACGCGGTCCACCACGGTCACGGCCGCACGCCCGGACGCGGCAGCGCGCGCCTGCTCCCACGCCCGGTGCCGACACGTCCCCGAGCACCACTTGGGCACGCGGCCGCGGGCCGGCACGGCCACCTCCGCCCCGCACCACCCGCACTCGACGACCTGGCCCGGTACTCGTGGAGCGGGCCGCGCTCGGGTCGTCGCGGGGGTCGCGGACGCCTCCGCGGGCTCCGCCGACTCAGGGTTCCTCACGACGTCCCTCCTGGCCCGTGGGTGCGGATCTCTTCGTCACAACGATATAACCGGAGCCCGGAGTGCATGAGGTGTGTGGGCCATGAGATCTCGGACTTCTCGGTGGGGACGAATCGGCCGGTGTGAGCGTGCGGCGTGCACGGTCGGGTAGGCCGAGGCGCGGAAAGGGTGCAGAGGAGTGGGGCAGCGGGCGTGCTCTGTGCAACCAAGATTGCTGAGGATGACCGGACGGCTTCTATCGATCAGGGCTGGCGGGCCTGGTCGGGCGGTAACCCCGCGCAGCCAGCCAAGAGCGGGCGCGACCGCGCAGCCGGTCCTCGCTGAGGGTGTACCACCGCTCAGCGGCGGCCGGTTCGGCGGCGATGACGTCCTTGAAGCGGCGGAACGCGCCGCGCCCAGCAACCGCAATGGTCAGACGGTCGGCCAGGGCGGGGTCGTCGACAGTGCCGATGAACAGTTCCATGTCGCGGTGCCCTGCACGTGAGCCTTGCGGGTCCACCCACAACCAGCGCGAGTCGTCCTCGTCATCGTCTTCTTCCTCGTCATCATCATCGACGTCGTCGACGACGAACTCAGGCCACACCCCGCCGGTCCGCAGATCAACCCGGCCGCCTCCGTGCACAGGGTCGCCCTCCAGCACCGAGGCCAGATCTTCCAGATCCACCGGCACTGGCCGAAGCATCGGCATCGGGCCGTCGTTGCCCGCTGACGCCAGCGCGGCAGCAAGCTCGGCATCGCCTTCCCAGCCGCGCTCCTCCAGCGCGGCCATGCACCGCCGGGTCAACGCCACCGCGTCGTTCGCATCGCTGGCCACAACGACGAGGATGGCGTCGCCGACAAGCTGCAGCGCATCCTTGGGCCACGGGCTCGACGTCAACAGCTCCACCAGGGCCGGAGAGTCTGCGCGAGCAGTGGCACCCCGCAGCTGCGTGCGGTACTCGCGAAGCGACACCCCGCTATTCTGCTACCACCACGCGTCAACAAGTGGCCGTGCCCCCGAGAGTCGGCTGTCACGGCGGGATGCCGATGAAGGCCGCGGCGAACGCCAGAGTCAGCAGCCTCGAGCCGCGCGGCACTGTCCGCGGCATGAGAGTGCATTGGGCTCCCGCAGGACGTCCGTCTGCGGCAAGAGCGCGCGATCCTTCATTACCCGGGAGGCAGCGGTGCATCCCTGAGTTGATGATGCCGACTACGTCGGACGGCGCCAAAGAACCTCGTCCCGGTCTAAGACCCTCACCGAGGAAGGCGCCAGTACGGCGGCGATACTCAAGAAGGCGAACAGGTACATCCAGCTGGCCTCGTAGCCCCACCCGGCCAGTGAGCCGCTTAGCCCGGTTTTTCCTTCACGCCGGACTTAGAGTCCAATAACCCGGGCGGACACGGCATTCTTGGCGGCAAGTAGCCGGCGGCGATACTTCGTCCGTGCGAGTTGTCGAAATGGTCGCCGGGGCGGTCTCGGTGTCGCCACCCGGAGCAGGGCACCGGGCAACACCTGCACAGCCGATCAGGCCCCGCCGCCAAGTATCTTCGTGTTCATCTTCATCTTCATCTTGTGCCCCCTCTGCCAGAGCCAAACGGATGTCGCCATAAGACTGACCCGCCCACAGGTCCTGGTTCCCGACAGCTGCAGAGACTTGAGCTCGTGACGGAGCGCCCTCCTACCCGTGATCCGTAGCTGACGCCGAACACGCCCGATGTGCTGCCGGCGGACGACACCGGAATGACCATCGGGACACCGAGTCAGAGCGAGCGGATGTACTCGTTCACCCAATCCACAGCCGCCTTCATGTCGAGTACGTCGAGTCCGTCAGCGGCGTCTGCATACCGCGAGGCCCAGCCCTCCCCTGCAACGACAGTTGGCGGCCAACTGTGGGATGCACGGAAGGCGAAAAGTCGCTCTGCGGTCTGGCGCACCAGTGCTGGGTCGCACGACGGTGCCATGAGCTGAAGATCGACCAGATCATGAGCACGCGGACTTCCTGGCTCGCTGCAGGCGTGCAGCTTCTGGCTCATCTGGTGATGCAGCGGCAGCACTCGCACCGGAGCCGGCTCCGGCAGTCCGAGCTCGGCGAAAAGGTCCAACACGTCCGACGACATCTCGTGCTCGACGGGGTCGGTGGTGGTCGCCTCAAGCTCGTCGTAGCCGATTTCCAGATCGATGCTCATGAAGGACTTCTCGCGGTAGGTCAGTTTCACCAGGACGGGCAGCATGACGTAAGCGAGTGTCACGCGATCCAAAAGCTGCTCTGGAGCGCGCTGCTTCCCGACGATGGCCGTCCCGGCGAAGTCGCCCCAGCCAGCTCGCAGTCTCGTTTCCAGCTCGCTGAGAAAGGCCTCCCGGTCACCCCGAAAGGCAGCGTCGAGGTCCGGGGTCTCCCGCGTCAGGCGGTCGCCGAACCGCAACTTCAGACCAGTGCCTCCCTTGACCGCCGCATCGGGCAGCATCTGAGCCACGATCACATTTCCGACCAACGCCTGGAGGCGTTTAACCGTGGCCTCCCGCCGACGAGCGGCGGCGTCGAGCGCTGCCCGGAGCTGCCGGGCACCCTTTGGCGGTTCGACGCCCGCCGTCGACCCCTCCTGCGCGCTCATCTCTGCAGTGCCGCGAGGACCTGGTCGGCCTCGCGCTCGGAGATCAGGTCCCGAGCCTTCGCCTTTCGTACGGCCTCGACTAGGCGCTCGGGCAGGATCGTACTCCGGGCGCCCAGAAGAGCAGAGAACAGCGACATTGACGGGATGCCATCAATGTCATCGCGCTCGCGGTCGTCGATGTGGCGGTGGACGACCTCGACAGTGGCAGGCAGGGCGTGCCGAATCCGCCGGTCGGTCGCCACCTTGATGCGGCGCAGGTTGACCTGGCCAAGGTCGAGAGCCGCAAGCACAGCCTCGTCCGCTAGGACGGCGTCCGGACCGACGAGTGCCACCGCCTCCGCGAACTCATCTAATGGACTGTGGGGCGCCTCGACCATCCGGTAGACGCCCTTACCGCGGCGTTCCAAAGCGCCACGGTTAGCGAGCTTGCGCACCTCGACCGCTGGAACGCCGATACTGACGGCGTCGCTGAGCGTGACAACACCATGGGTGTCGTGCGCCAACTCTCGAAGCGTCTCTCGGTACGTCATTCTGGCCTCCTAGGGCAAAAACGTACCATAGGCGGTACGGTTTTGTCATCGCTAGGAGCCTGACGGGTCGGGTTGTCTCCGGTGGGCGGTGTGTCAACCGGCGCTGCTACGCGACTTGGAGCCAGGGATCCCACGCACGATAATGGAGGATCTTTCGCAATCGTGCACCCGAACAGCAGAATCTTCACGTGGCCGGTATCCTCGGACCCTCCGGGCTTCGATCGACGGAGTCGATTCCGAGGATACCGGCCCTGTCAAGTCTTTGCGGCACAGGTGCACGATTGCGAAAGATCCTCCATGCTGCTCTGCTACTGCATGGACGCTTGCTCACTCGGAAGTATTCCTGACCTGCCGACCGTTGGCTGTGATCCTGACATGGGGCTCACTGCTGATCGCAGGTAACTCGGGCGATCCCAGTATGGAGGACTACACGCCGAGCCCAAGCTTCCGCACATCGACACGAGCGCGGAACGCGGCTACTTAGAGACTGGTCGCAGGATCGGTGTCTGGCCAGACTCGGTCTAGGTGCTCGGCGAGGCGCTCTCAATTGCGGCTGCCCACCGGTGTCATTGGTGTGGCTCTCTCATGGCATGCGTTCTCGTCGGGCACCGCGCGAGGAGAGGCTCGAAAGGGGTTTGTTCCGCTCGAAGTAGCAATGCCCTCCCCGCTTCACATCACAACGAGTGAAGGGAGCACGACGGTGGGCGTGATCATCGGGATGGACCCGCACAAGCGCTCGGCCACGATCGAGGTCATCGACCGCACTGGCCGGCGGCTGGAGGTGGGCCGGTTTGGCACGGACAAGGTCGGCTACGCGCAGATGCTCGCTGCAGGCCGAACTCACCAGGACCGGGTGTGGGCGGTGGAGGGCTGCAACGGGATCGGTCGGCACATCGCCCGCCGTCTCGTTCATGACGGCGAGGTCGTGCTCGATGTACCGGCCAAGTTGTCGGCGCAGGTGCGGGTGTTCGCCACCGGCAACGGCCGCAAGACCGACCCTGTCGACGCGCACTCGGTGGCGCTGGCAGCTTTGTACGCCCCGCCCGACCCAGGGCTGCAGCGCGTACTGGTCGATGACGACCTTGTCGTGCTTGGGCTGTTGGTGGACCGCCGCGACGAGCTGGGGCGGGCCCGCACCCAGACCATCAACCGGCTGCATCGACTGCTGCTGGAACTGTTTCCCGGCGGTGCCAAGCAGTACCTGTCCGCGCCGCAGGCACGAGCACTGGTCGCCACGATCAAGCCGCGCGACCTACCTGGCAAGACCCGCCGCAGGATCGTGGTCGAACTCATCGGTGAGCTCGAGGCCATCGACCGCAAGATCAAGACCGCAGAGAAGGACCTGGCCGCGCTGGTCACCGAGCGCGGCTCGACCCTGATGGAGCTGACCGGGATCGGCCCCACCGGTGCCGCCCGGCTGCTCGCCGACGTCGGCGACGTCCACCGCTTCCGCGACAAGAACCGCTTCGCGTCCTGGAACGGCACGGCCCCGCTCGATGCGTCCTCCGGCAACCAAGAACGACACCGCTTGTCCCGTGCCGGTAACCGGCGGATCAACCGGACCTTGCACATCATGGCCGTGGTGCAGCTTCGAAACCCCACCCCGGGGCGGGAGTTCTATCGCGTGAAGAAGGCCGGCGGGACCCCGTCGATGATGGCCATGCGCTCCCTCAAACGGCGCCTGTCCAACGTCGTGTACGCCCGCATGGTCGCCGATCAGGACAGGCGCGATCAGAACAGGGTGACGGGCCCGGGAGGGCAACGGGGCAACGACTCTGACTCCAGCGCGACCGGCTCACAACCCCACACCGGCACTTCGGACAAGCCACTTCCCGGACCCGCCACGCCCAAGCCTAGAACCCCACTCCCAGCCATGTCTTGACCTAAAGGGGTGCCATGAGCGGACACTTGGATGCCCCGTCAGACCACGTCCCGGACAGACCCAAGGGCGCTCGCAAAGCGCAAGATCGCCTGTGGAAGTTCAAGGGCGTAAACGACCAGCCCGTCTTGTCTCGGTCGTGCCGCCACGAACATCGAGGTATCCAAGACCTCCCACCCGAGGTCGGCTTCTCCCTCCCACTGAAGGTCACCGTCGATGTGCAGTTCTGCCAGTCCAGCGAACTCGATGAGTCGCGACACTGGGCCCTGAAGACGGAACTCCAAGGCGAGCGTTCGAGGGGCGTGAACTCGAAGCGAAGTCAGGGCGGAACCGCCCCCAGCCGTAGCGTCCCACCGTTCTTCCTCAGCGAGCGCACCCACCCAGACTCAAGCGTCTGTTTTGCCTCTCGGCCGGGAAACCTGCGACTTCCGATGCTCATGGCGCAATCATCAACGATGCGAGACCACGACGACCGCTAATCGGCACTAGCGCGGAACGCGGCATCAGGACGTCCTGCCGAACTCAACTTGGACCGGCGGCCTGCCTTCGTGAAGCGATGATCGGCCGTCACGAGGTAATCCAACCCGGGGGCGTGCACCTGACGCCGGACCGGCTCGCGTTCGCGCGGCATTCCTGACGGTCGGTAGGTCAGGCCGCGCCGCCCTTCCCTCCGCCTTCGTCCGTGTCGCGCATCTCGTCGCGGGCACGCCTGAGCGGGGGAAGGCCCGGCTCGGCGTCATACAGGTCGAGCAAATCGTCCAGCCGCTCCCTGGCGAAGGGCGCATACTCACGCAACTCTTGGCAGCCGCGCTCCAGACGGACGACTAGCACGTCAAGCATCTGGAAGGTGGAGCCAAGGGTCGCGACGGCGTTCTCCGTGCGGAAGGCGGCGTGGTGCCAGCCAACGCCCAGGTCTAGGTCCTCCCGATGTATCGCATCCCGAAAGGTGGCGTCGGCGTGCACCGCCCAGCCGCGGAACTTGAACAGTTGCTTGATGCGCGCGCGGATCTCACTGGCGCCGGGCTGCCTGAGTTTCAGGTGGTAGCGCAGAGCCTCGGACACTTGGGCCTGTCGCGGGGTGCGTCGACGCCCCGGCGCACGCCACTTGGCCCGATCTGGGTGGGCGGGCGAGCGGGCCTGCACGGACGCGTAGAAAGCGTCGACGGCGAAGGCCGAGGAGGAGATTGCCCGCATGCACGCCCGGAGTTCCCGGTCCAGCAACTCAGCCAGCCGGTCCCCGGCTTCCCCTTGCCCCGCGACTTCCGCCAGTAGATCGGCGTATGCGACGCGCGCGGCGATCGTCGCATCCAGCGCCTCGTGGAGCCACTGCGGCCAGAGATCCATCCGCAACTGCGTGCGGACAGGTTCCATCACGACCTCGCCCTGGTCCGTCATTCGGATCGTTAGCCCGCCCGCAGGGATGCGCAACTGCGCACCTCGGGTGAAGAAGATCCCTGGCATGCCGGGTTAGTTCCGCGGCCAGGTGCGGAGGACGCGCCGGGTGGACCACCAGCAGAGCGTCAGCGCGGCCACCAGTCCAAGGATCCACGCCCACATCTGGACCTTTTCGGCGTCAGAGGACAGGTCGGCGAGTACCACGCCGACGACGATCAGCGGCAACGCGGAGGCGTCGAATCTGACGCTCGCGTCCTGCAGGCCGTCTACGTGGTCACGCAACCCCGTGACCTCCGCTGACAGACGCTTCACGGCCTCGGAGATCTGATCACTCAGGTCTTGTCTCGTTGCGCTGACAAGGGTGTACAAGTCGGCGACCTCTTGATTCAGCGACGCCGTACGGGCCGCGAGGATCCCCAGCCTCCCCTCGGCGTCGGCGTCGGCCCACTCGTCGGCATCGTAAGTTCTCTCGACGTGCGCGGCCTCGATGGCCCACGTGGTAGCGCGGTCTGTCCCGACTCGGCGCGTCCGCTGGCCGCGCTTCGGCAACATCCGGCGCAACCCCGCGACCACCTCCCGGCCGGTCGCACGGAGGGCGTGGTCCGTGGCAGCCGGGTTAGCCAGCAGCGCCCCCACCACCGCCAGGGCCACCCCTAGCCAACGCGTCCAGTCCTCCAGGGCTGCAGCACTTCCCGTCACCCAACAAGGGCTATCACAAAACGGGGCAAGCCGCGTCGTGTGTCGCCGCAGGCAGCCGCACCCCAACGTAATGCCTCTGCGAATGGGACGCTGCGCGTCTTCGAGCGCGTCGACCTACCGGACGTGTCGCACGCTCATCGGCATGTGCGTGAAACGAGGTGGCGCACGGCGGCCTGCTGGATGTGTATAGCAATTGCTATAGTGGACCATGGACGCGAGGCTGGCAGAGGTAGCCCGGGAGAGCGATGCCGCCGTGCGCCATGCCAGGGAGGCGCTGGTGCGGGCAGTGCGCAACGCTGCCGCGGCGGGCATGACTCAGGCGCAGATCGCCGAGCAGATCGGTCGGAGCCAGCCCGAGGTGTCGCGCTTGATGCGGTTCCACGGAACGACCCCCTTGGCCCGAAGGCTGCGGACCGCACGGTCCGAAATTCTGCGGTTGGTCAGTGACGCTGGCGGCGAACAGGTTCGGGTGTTCGGCTCGGTGGCTCGGGGCGACGATGACGGAGAATCGGACATCGACTTGATGTTCGTGATGCGCCGCCCGCTGAGCTTGATGGAGCTGGGTCGGCTCGAAGACGAGGTGTCTGCTGTGGTCGGGGTGCCTGTTGACCTGGTGCCGGAGAGCTCGCTTCGCCCTGCCTTGCGTGACCGGGCTCGTCACGAGGCGGTGCTCCTGTGAGGCGCCGGCAGCCGAAGTTGGTGCTTGAAGAGGCGTTGGCTCACTTCGAGGTCGTGGCCGAATACGGCTCGGGCGAAGTGGCCGACCAAAAGACCGTCGACGCGATCTGCATGCGGCTCTCGGCGGGGATCGAGGCGCTGTCGGCGCTCAGCGCGGCCGACCGCGAGGCGCTGTTTGGTGATGTCTGGAACCAGATGTGGGGGATGCGGAACCGGATCGCGCACGGCTACCTGCTGGTCGAGCCGGCAATCGTGCGCAGCACAGTAGATCGAGACCTGCCGATGATGATCGAGGTGGTCGAAGCTGCCATCCATCGGCTCTAGTGAAGCTCCGTGGACTGTCCGACGCGGCCACCTCGCGTGGGCCCCAAAATGGGCCCCAAAATTCGGTTTCGGTATCGGTCCCGTAACGATGCGCCAGAGGCCGAACTGAGCCGCCACAGGGCACCTGACCTGCGGAAACGCGGTCCTGTGCGTCGCGACGTGGCATCAGGATTCGGGTCGATTCGGGGCCCTCGCGTGCCTACGGATCAGAAGGTTAGGGGTTCGAATCCCTTCGGGCGCACTCTGTGTTGAGACAGAGGATGAGGGCCCCGACTGCGGAGACGCAGTCGGGGCCTTCGCTCCGTCCGGCGTCCGCAGGGACGCCGAAGGCCTCACGAACAGGAGCATCAGGGGCAGGTCGAGGTACCAGAACGGACGCGATCGCGACCGAGTCGCGGGTGGCCGCGTAGGAGGCCAGGACCTCCTCGATCGGAGCGCCGAAGGTCGGCGCGAGGAGTTCCTGTTGGGGCTCGACCTCGGCCTCGCCGCCCTCGAGCCCCTGAGAGCCGCATGGCAACGCTCACGGAACCTCGCGCGCCCGGGCCCCAGAGGGCGAAGCCCCGACAGCGCAGACGCTGTCGGGGCTTCGTCGTGTGCGGGACGGTCAGTCGGCCGCCTGGAGCGCCTTGACCTCGTCGCGCGCCGCGACGACGGCCTGGTGCTGGCGGGAGACGACCTCACGGAACCCCGCGCTGAGGTCCTTCTCGAGAGCCTTCTCGTACTCGGACACCGCGTGGTCCTCGCCCGTGAGGGCCGCCCCGAGGACGGCGCCCGCGTCGTCGCCGGTCACGGCGTCCTTGAGGGCGATCCAGCCACGGTGCAGGGCCGCGGCGGCGGTGCCGCTCTCGTCGACGTCGTCGCCGTACGCGTGACCGAGGGCGACGATCTCGCGGGCGAAGTCCGCGCGCTGCTCCGACAGGCGCTGCAGCAGCGTGGCCCACTCCGGGCGGTCGCCGTCCCGCAGCTTGTCGGCGGCGGCACGGAAGCCGTTCTCGCCGTCACGCAGGGTCTCGACCAGCTCCTTGGCAGCCTTCTCGTCATCCGACATGGCGCTCCTTCATGTGTGTGGGGTCAGGGCCCGGTGGGGCCGTTCGCGACGTTACGCGAGGAGCGTGCCGCGGTGCGGGGGAGCGCAGGGACGAATTGCGCGTGCCAGGGGCGGGCGGCATACGGTGCAGGGATGGACTACCGATACCTCGGCAACAGCGGACTCAAGATCTCCGAGATCACCTACGGCAACTGGCTCACGCACGGCTCTCAGGTCGAGAACGACATGGCGACGCAGTGCGTGCGCGCGGCGCTCGAGGCTGGCATCAGCACCTTCGACACCGCCGACGTCTACGCGAACACCAAGGCGGAGACGGTGCTGGGCGAGGCGCTCAAGGGGGAGCGCCGCGAGAGCCTCGAGATCTTCACCAAGGTCTACTGGCCCACCGGACCCGGCGGGAAGAACGACACCGGCCTGTCCCGCAAGCACGTCATGGAGTCGATCAACGGATCGCTGCAGCGGCTGCAGACCGACTACGTCGACCTCTACCAGGCGCACCGCTATGACACCGAGACGCCGCTCGAGGAGACGATGCAGGCCTTCGCCGACATCGTCCGGCAGGGCAAGGCGCTCTACATCGGCGTCAGCGAGTGGACCGCCGACCAGATCCGCGAGGGCGTGGCGCTGAGCCGGGAGCTCGGCTTCCAGCTCATCTCGAGCCAGCCCCAGTACTCCATGCTGTGGCGGGTCATCGAGGACGAGGTCGTCCCGGCGTCGAAGGAGCTCGGGGTGAGCCAGATCGTGTGGAGCCCGATCGCGCAGGGTGTGCTCACCGGCAAGTACCAGCCGGGCCAGAAGCCCCCCGAGGGCTCGCGCGCCACCGACGAGAAGGGTGGCGCGGACATGATCAAGAGGTTCATGAACGACGACGTCCTCACCCGTGTGCAGAACCTCAAGCCGGTCGCCGACGAGGCCGGGCTCACGATGGCGCAGCTCGCCGTCGCGTGGGTGCTCCAGAACGACAACGTCGCGGCCGCCCTCGTCGGCGCCTCGCGCCCGGAGCAGGTCCACGAGAACGTCAAGGCCGCCGGCGTGCGGCTCGAGCCCGAGCTCATGGCGCGGATCGACGACGTGCTCGGTGACGTCGTCGAGCGCGACCCGGCCAGGACCGCGGAGAACGCGCCGCGCACGCGGGTCGCCTGAGCGCCCGGGTGGGGTCGCTCGGCCCCCCGCCCTGGATGCGAAGGGTGTGGCACCACCCGACGACCACCCTCGCGGCGAAGTCCGCGGTCGCCGCGGGGCTGGCGTTCTGGCTCGGCGGGCTGGTGCCCGGCGACGTCGGCAAGTACCGCTACTACGCGGCCCTCGGCGCCTACACGGTGATGTACCCCAGCGTCTCCGACTCCCTCACCCAGGCCGCCCGCGCGGTCGTCGCGGTCATCCTCGGCGCCCTGCTCGCGATGCTGCTCCAGCTCGCGGCGTGGACCAACCCGGTCACCGTCGGGCTGGCCATCGGGCTCGGGGTGCTGCTCGGGGCCTGGCGCTGGCTGCGGGACCAAGCCTCCTGGGTCCCGCTCGTTGCGCTCTTCGTGCTCGCCGTCGGTGGGGCGAAGCCCGAGGGGTACGTCGCCGGCTACGTCGTCCAGATCCTCCTCGGCGCGCTGGTGGGGACGGTGGTGAACTTCGTCGCCTTCACGCCGCTGCCGGTGCACGAGCTGCAGTCCTCGACGACGGCCCTGCGCCGCGAGCTCGCTGTCCAGCTCCAGGCCGTGGCCGACGCCCTCGCCGACGACGGGAACGGACACGCCGACGAGGTGCTGGCCGCCCTTCCCGACGTCAGCCCCGCCCGGGAGCGGGTCAGGCTGGCCATCGTCCAGGCGCGCAGCGCGCTCAAGGGGAACCCCCGCGCACCGAGCGCCGCACACATCCACCGGGCCCTCTTCGACCTCGGTGAGACCCTGCAGCGCTGCAGCACGAGCGTGGAGTCCATGGCCGTCGTCATCCTCGACCCGAACGCGACACCGTTGGCGGACAACCTCCGTCGCCGGACTGCCGCCCTGCTCGCGTCGCTGGCGACCCTCTTCGACGACCTCGACGAGGAGGTGCCGCACGAGCGCCAGGTCGGGCTGACCCGCCAGCGCGTCGACGAGCTGATCGACGCGGTCGAGACCGACACCGAGGGGGGTCGCGAGAGCCGCTGGGTCGCCGGCGCGGTCGCGGTCTCGGGGCTGCGGTGCCTCGAGGCCTTCGCCATCGCGCAGCGCCGATCGGGAGCGGACGCCTCGGTCGTGCCGGTCCTGCCCGCGGGCGGCTGACCGGGCCGGGACGATTGGGCGCGCGCGGGCTCAGTCGACGCGCACCCGCTCGCCGTACCGGGGGACGACGACGACGGCTCCCAGCTCGCGACGGACCCGCTCCGCCAACGCCGCCGCGGAGCTGGGCTCGCCGTGGTTGACGAAGACGCTCTCGGGCTCGTGCGGCAGCTCGTGCAGCCACGCGAGCAGCTCGTCCGCGTCGGCGTGGACCGAGAACCCCTCGTCGCGGGCGATCTCCGCCCGCACCGGGACGTAGCTGCCCGCGATCTTCACCTCGCGCGCGCCGTCGACGAGCGCCCGCCCCCGGGTGCCGACGGCCTGGTACCCCGTGAGCAGCACCGTGTGGCGGGGGTCGGGGAGCATCGACGCGAGATGGTGCACGACCCGGCCGCCGTTGGCCATCCCGGACGCCGACACGATGATGCACGGCGTCTTCGGACGGTTGAGCGCTCGCGACTCGTCGGCGGTCGCCGCCGTCCGCCAGCGCGGGAGGGCGTCGAGGGTCGCCTCGATGCCGTCCACGAGCTCGCCGTCGGCGGCCGCGCTGCGGTAGACCGCGAGCACCTTGAGGGCCATCGGGCTGTCGAGGTGGATGGGCACGTCCGGGATGAGGTCGTCGGCCCGCAGCCGCCCCAGCGCCTCGAGGACCAGCTCGGTGCGGTCGACGGCGAAGGCGGGGACGAGCACCGACCCGCCCCGCTCGATGGTGCGGCGGATGCACGCCGCCATCTCGAGGTGGTCGGGGTCGTCCGCCGGGTGGGCGCGGTCGCCGTAGGTCGCCTCGATGACGACGTGCCGTGCGGCCGGGGGCTTGGCCCGCGGTCGCAGGAGCGGGTGGTTCGGCCGTCCGAGGTCGCCGGAGAAGAGCACGGTGGTGTCGCCGACGTGGAGGAGCGCGCTGGCCGACCCCAGGACGTGCCCCGCCCGGACCAGGGTGAGCTCGCCGCCCGAGGCCAACCGGGTCCGCGTGTCGTATGCCGTGGAGCGCAGTGCGGTGATCGCCCGTTCCGCGTCGGCGGCGGTGTAGAGCGGGAGCGGGGGGTCGTGCTTGGAGTAGCCGGAGGTGCGCGCGTACTCGGCCTCTGCCTCGAGGAGGTGGGCGCTGTCCCGCAGCACGATCGGCACCAGGGCGACCGAGCCGGGGCTGCACCACGCCGGGCCGGTGAAGCCGCGGTGGAACAGCGCGGGGAGGTAGCCGCAGTGGTCGAGGTGGGTGTGGGTGAGGACCACGTCGTCGATGCCCGACGGTGCGACGGGGAAGGGCTGCCAGTTGAGCCGGCGCCACTGCCGCTCCCCCTGGTACAGCCCGCAGTCGACGAGTGCGCGTCGCCCGTCGTGCTCGACGAGGGTCTTGCTCCCGGTGACCGTGCCGGCGGCGCCGAGGAAGGCCAGGACGGCGCTCACGAGCCGGCGCTCGCGGTCCGCGTCCCGCCGTCGTGGGGTGAGGGCACCACGACGACCGGACAGTGCGCGTGGTGGATGACGTGGCTGCCGACCGATCCGAGCAGCAGGCCGGGGAAGCCGCCGAGGCCGCGCCGCCCCACGACGAGCAGCTGCGCCTCGCGCGACTCCTGGACGAGGACCGTCCCGGCGCGGCCCCGGACGAGCATCTCGGTGACGTCCACGTCGGGGTACTGCTCGCCGTAGCCGGCGAGCATCTCGGCGACGAGGAGCCGGTGCGCCTCGACGACCTTCGAGCGAGCACCCCTCTGGTCGGTGCCGGCGAGGTAGGCGTTCGCCTCGTCCCACCACCACGTGTGCACGGCCTTGAGCGGCGCTCCTCGGCGGGAGGCCTCCGCGAAGGCGAGCTCGACGGCGGGTGCGGAGTGCTCGTGGGCGTCCACCCCGACGACCACGGCCCCGGACGTGGACCAGTCGGCCGCGAGCGGGACCACCATGACAGGACACTCGGCGTGGGTGACGACCTTGTGGGCCGTGGCGCCGAGGAGGACGGCTCCGGTCTGCCCGAGCCGGCCACCGTCGAGGACGACCATGGACGCGTCGCGGCTCGCCGCCACGAGCATCGCCGCGGGGTCGTCGACCTCGGTCGCCGTCGTGATGTGGAGGTCCGGGGCCACCGTGACGGCGCGCTGGCGGCAGTGCTCGGTGACCACCGCGACGCGTTGCAGGTGCTCGGGGGTCCACGGGACGATGGTGCGGCCGGTGGCGTGCATGAGGTGCAGCGGTCGGCCCCAGCGCAGGGCCTGCGCGGCGGCCTCCTCCACCGCCCTCCCGGCCGACTGGCTCCCGTCCACCCCGACGACGACGACGGATCCCTGCACCTGGGTGCCCGATGTGCCCATGACGCTCTCCTCTCGGCCCTTCCAGCGTCGCGGTGCGGAACCGGCGAGGGGAGGGGCGAAGGTCCCGGCGGCGTGGGTGACCGGTGTGGGTGACACTGTGCAGATGCGGACCACGGGCGCTCACGTCCTCCTCACCGGCGCGACCGGGACGATCGGCGCAGCCCTGGCCCGTCGGCTGGCCGTCCGCGGCGCGCGGGTCACCCTGCTCGCGCGCACCCCGGACGCGCTCGCAGCGCTCGCCCGCTCCACCGGCGGGACCGCCTTCCCGGCCGACCTGTGCGACCCGGACGGCGTGGAGGGCCTCCAGGGGCTCCACGGGCTCGTGAACAGGGTCGAGGCGGAGCAGGGTCCCGTCGACGTGCTCGTCAACAACGCCGGTGCCGAGACCACCGGGTTCCTCACCGACCTCACGGCAGAGGACCTCCGCCGCACCGTCGACCTCAACCTCACCGCCCCCCTGGAGCTGTGCCGCCAGGTGCTCCCGGGCATGCTCGCGCGGGGCCGCGGTCACCTCGTCAACGTCTCCTCCCTGGCCGGGGTGGCGACCTTCCCGGGTCTCGCCGTCTACGGCGGCAGCAAGGCGGGCCTGACCCACGCGACCTCCGGCCTGCGGGCGGACCTGCGAGGCACCCCGGTCGGCACCCTCGCGGTCGAGATCGGCCCGGTCGTCTCCGAGATGATGGACCGCATCGGCCGGCACCGGCCGAGCGAGGCGGCGTTCGACCGCGTCCTGCGCGCCCGGCTCCTCACCCTCCTCGACCCCGACCACGTCGCCCACCGGATCGTCTCGGCCATCGAGGCGGACCGACCCCACCTGCGCCTGCCGAGGCGCGCAGCGCCGATCGCGGCGGTGACGGGAGCTCCCCGCGCGCTCGCACGGATCGCACTCTCCGGCATACCGACCCGTCA
Organism: Knoellia aerolata DSM 18566; assembly: GCF_000768695.1. GTDB lineage: Bacteria > Actinomycetota > Actinomycetes > Actinomycetales > Dermatophilaceae > Knoellia > Knoellia aerolata. The sequence continues at coordinate 20,088 of NZ_AVPL01000031.1, read as the reverse complement.
CCCCCACCCCACCGTGACGCGGTCCGCGGGATGAGCCGGCGTCGGACCCCGGTGCGCCGGAAGATCGCGGTGGCCACCTGGCGGCCGTCACGCGACGGGCGCATCCACGCACGCATGGAGGTCGACGTCACGGCGGCGCTGGCCTACCTGGACCGCGTCCGGTCCGAGTCGGGGGAGCGGGTCACCCTCACCCACGTCGTCGGGGCGGCCCTGGGGCGCGCGCTCCGGCAGGTCCCCGAGATCCGCGCCCGCATCGTGCTGGGCCGGCTCGTCGACCTCGACACGTGTGACATCGGGTTCGCCGTCGACATCTCGCGGGGGTCGGACCTGGCCCCCGTCAAGGTGCACGACGTGGACCGGCTGACCCCGCTCGAGGTGGCCCGGGCGGTCGGCGCAGGTGCTGACCGGCTTCGCGCCCACGAGGACGTCGCCCACCGTCGCAGCTCCGGGATCGTGCGACTGGCGCCGAGCTGGGCGATGCGGCCGGCCCTGTCGTTCGCCAGCCTCGTCGCCGGAGGGCTGGGACGGTCCGCGCTGGGCCAGCCGGGGTTCCCCCTCGGCACCGCCTTCGTGTCCAACGTCGGCTCGCTCGGTCTCGACGAGGCCTTCCTCGCGCCGCTGCCCTTCGCACGCACCCCCGTCTACCTCGCGGTCGGCGCGGTCCAGGACAGGGCGGTCGTCGTGGACGGCGAGGTCGTCGCGCGCCCGGTCGTCGTGCTCGTGGCGACGGCCGACCACCGCATCGTCGACGGCGCGCACGCCGGGCAGATGGCCGGGATCGTGCGCGACCTCCTGCTGCAGCCCGACCGGCTCGACGCCCCTGCCTGACCGGGGGAGGTTCCGGGCCTTTCGGCCCTGTGGGTGGGTGTCGCCGCCGGCGTCGACTGGAACCAGGTCCACCGACGAAGGAGGAGTCATGCGAGCACGGAGCGGACGGGTGGCAGGGGCGGTCGTGGTCGTGCTCGCCCTCGTCACGGCGTGTGGTGACGGGGACGACGACGGCGCGACGCCGTCCGCGAGCCCGAGTGCGTCGGCGAGCCCGAGTCCCGCGCCGAGCGGAAGCACGTCGGCGACGGCATCTCCCTCGGCCTCGCCCACACCGTCGGCCCCGACGTCGACGAGCCCGGCAACGAGCCTGCGGAGCATTCCGGTCTACTACGTCGCGGAGTCCCGCAGCTCGTTCGCGCTCTACCGGGAGTTCCGCACCGTGCCCGACGTCGGGGGTCCGGTCGTCTCCGCGGTGTCGGCCATGACGCGACTGGCTCCCCTCGACCGGGACTACACGTCCCCGTGGCGTCCGGCCCGCCGCGTGACCGCGACCCAGCGCGGGGCGGCGATCACGGTCGACCTCTCCGCCGACGCGTTCTCGAACGGCGACGTCGGCAGCGAGCTGGCCGAGACGGCCCTCCAGCAGCTCGTCCACACCGCGACCGCCGCGGCCGCCCAGAGCGGAACGCCGGCCACCACCGTGACGATCACCCGGGACGGGAGGGCCGCCGACGTCTGGGGCGCCGTGCGCATCGGCTCCCCGATGCGGCGGGCGCCGATGGCGGACATCCAGGCCCACGCCTGGGTCACCTCGCCGCAGGAGGGTGAGGTCCGGCGGGCCGGCACGGTCACCTTCGCGGGCTTCGGGACGTCCTTCGAGGCCACCTTCGGGTGGGTCGTCCGCACGAGCTCCGGTGCGGAGGTCGCCCGTGGGTCGGCGATGGGCGGCACCGGAACGGGCGGTTTCGGTTCCCTGTCCTTCACCGCCAGGCTCACACCCGGCACCTACACGGTGACGCTGTCGACCGACGACCCCTCCGGCGGCGCGGAGGGCGCCGGTCCGGCCACCGACGACAAGACCTTCACGGTCCGCTGACGACGTCGTCCTCGACCTCGTCCTCGTCCGGGACGGTGGCGGGGAACCGCAGGGCGAGCGCCGCACCGATGGCGTGGTGGCGCTCGAGGAAGGAACGCTCGTCGAGGCGCTTGCGCCGCAGCCAGCCGGTGACCTCGTCGTTGCACTTGCTGGCGTTGCAGGGACCGCAGGCCGGCGCGATGTTGGCGAGCGTGTAGCGGCCGCCCCGGGACAGGGCGAGCACGCAGTCGCGCTGCAGTGGCCGGTCGGTGGCGCCGCAGTAGGCGCAGCCGCCCCACAGCGACGTCAGCGCGACCCACTGCTCGCCGCTGAGGTCGTGCTCGACGCGGTCCATGCGGCGCCTGCGGCGACGGGCGGCGACGGCGCGACGACTCCGGTTGACCGCCATCACGGCAGCGTAGGCGCCTCCGGGGTCGCCGGCGTGGAGGTCGGGCCCGTCCCGGTGCGGGCCGCGTGGGCGGCTGCCGTCGCCTCGGCGAGGACGACCCGAGCGGGCGCGCCGGTCGCGGCGGCAGCCGCTCGGACGTCCTCGAACTCCGGGGTCGCGTGGACGATGTTGCCGTCGGCGTCGAGGGAGACCTTGACCCGCACCTGCTCGTCGCGCACCGTGACGCTCTGCCAGGTGCGCCCGAGGGAGACGCGGTCGACGGAGTGCTCGCGCACTCCCAGCGTCGTCGTGTGCGTGAGGACGACCTCACGCAGGGCGGCGCGGTGGGCGCCGTCGCACAGGACCGAGACGGTGTGGGCAGGGCGCCCCTTCTTCATGAGGATCGGGGTCAGCCACGCATCGGCGGCACCAGCGGCCATGAGCGACTCGAGGACTCCGGGCCAGAGGCGTGGGTCGAGGTCGTCGACGTTGGCCTCGAGCACCCACAGCGGCTGCGGGGTGGGGCCGGACAGGTCGACCTCGCCCGCGGCGTCGAGCTCGCCGATGACGACGCGGGTGACGTTCGCTCGCCCGTCGACGTCCCTCGTCCCGGCGCCGGTCCCGGACGCGGTGATCCGCATCGCCGGCAGTCCCTCGCACGAGTCGGTGAGGCCGCGCACGAGGGCCATGCCGGTCGGCGTCGTCAGCTCGCCCTCGCCCACCGGGGCGACGTCCCAGCCCGTGGCCAGCTCGAGGGTGGCGGGTGCAGGAACACCCACCACACCGTGGCTCGTCCGTGCCGTCCCCGACCCGAGGGCGACCGGACCGGCCGACACCGACGTGATGCCGAGGAGATGCACCGCGGCGGCGACGCCGACGACATCGGCGATGGAGTCCCACGCGCCGACCTCGTGGAAGTGGACCTCGGCGACCTCCACACCGTGGACGTGCGCCTCGGCCCGGGCCAGCAGGGCGAAGACGCCGAGAGCGGTCGTGCGCACCTCCTCGGAGATCGGCGCACTGTCGAGGAGCCCGCGGATGTCGGACCACCGGCGGTCCGACTGGTCCGTGGCGAGCACCTCGACGTCGACCTTGCAGGCCCGCAGCCCGGCCCGGGTCGCGTCGGTCGCGACGAGCCGGACCGTCGCGGGCAGCACGGCGTCGACGGCGGCCTGGATCCCCCCGAGAGGGGCGCCTGCGTCGACGAGCGCGCCGAGCAGCATGTCCCCGGCGACGCCGGCGCCGGCATCGATCCAGAGGTGGGTGGTCATCCGTGAACGCTAGTGCCCGCACGCGCAGGCGTGCGGAAGAGGTCCGCGACGGCGGCATACGAGTCGAGGAGCGAGGGGATGCGCGCGCGAGCCGCGCGGTAGGCGTCGCGGTCGGCGTCGTCGACCACGACCGCGTCCCCGGACCGACGCAGTCCGGGCGCGAGCCGGTCCAGCCCGTCGGTGAGCGACGAGGCACGACCGACGGCGAGCAGGCCGAGGGCGGCCGCCCCGAGCGCGGACCCCTCCGCGCCACCGGTGACCGTGACCGGTCGCGCGAGGACGCCGGCGGTGACGTCTCGCCACACCTGGGAGCGGAAGACGCCACCCGTCGCCCGGATGCTCGTCACCGGGGTGACCGCGTCGAGCCCGTCGACGATGCTCCAGAGCTGGAGGGCGACGCCCTCCACGACGGCGCGCACGACATGACCTCGGGTGTGCGAGTGGCGCATGCCGATGATCGCGCCGGTGAGGGTGGGGTCCCACAGCGGGGCACGCTCGGCCAGGAGGTAGGGGAGCACGACGAGGCCGTCGCTGCCGGCGGGGACGCTCGCGGCCAGCTCGAGGAGGGCGGCGTCGTCGCCGCCCGCGTCCCCGAGGACGTCGCGAGCCCAGCGGACGACGATGCCGCCGTTGCTCACGGCGCCGCCGACCACCCAGGCGTCGTCGGTGAGGGCGTAGCAGAAGAGCCGCCCGGACGGGTCGGTCACGGGAGCGGGGACGACCATCCGTGCAGCACCGCTCGTGCCGACCGACAGCCCGACGACCCCCCGGTCGAGCGCGCCCGTCCCGAGGTTGCCGAGCGGGCCGTCCCCGGCGCCGACGACCACCGGCGTCGCAGTGGCGAGGCCGAGCCGTGAGGCGGCGGACTTGGTGAGCCCGAGGACCGCTGTCGTCGGCAGGATCGGTGGCAGCTGGTCCTCGCGGATGCCGGCCAGCTCCAGCGCGCGCGGGTTCCAGGTGCGTGTGGCGAGGTCGAGCAGGCCGCTGCCGGAGGCAGTGGACAGCTCGGTCGCCGAGGTGCCGGTGAGGGTCTGGAGGACGTAGTCCTTGAGGCCCACCCACGCCCTGACCCGGGCGGCGAGGGCAGGTTCGTGACGGGTGAACCAGAGGAGCTTCGCCAGCGGGCTCATCGGGTGCAGGGGCGTGCCGGAGGCCAGGTGCAGTGCCTCGGCCTCGTCGGAGGAGCGGAGCTCCGCCGCCTCGGCGGTGGCCCGGGAGTCGGCCCACGTGACGATCGGGGTGAGCGGACGCAGCCCCTCGTCGAGCCCGATGAGTGCGTGCATCGCGGTGCTGACCGAGATCCCCACCACGCGGGCACCCCGCGCCGTCGTCACGACCTCGGCAAGCGCGCCCATGACCGCGGCGACGACGGTGGCCGGGTCCTGCACCTGCCACCCGGGGCCGGGCGCCAGCAGCGGGTACTCACGCACGACCGTGTGGCGCCACGGGGACCCCATGCCGAAGGCGACGGCCTTGGTGCCGGTGGTCCCGACGTCGAGGCCGATGACGACCTCCGCGGGCGGGTACGGGCTCGACGTCGTCATGGTCAGGACATCTGGATCTCGGCGCCGCCCTGCGACCACGGCGTGTGGAAGGTGCCGGGACGGTCCACGCGGCCGTAGGTGTGCGCGCCGAAGTTGTCGCGCAGCCCCTGGATGAGCGCGGCGGGGAGCCGGTCGGCGCGCACGGTGTCGTAGTAGGCGAGGGCGCTGGAGAACCCGGGCACGGGGACACCGGCGGAGGTCGCGACACCCACGACTCGGCGCCAGCCGTCCTGGCGCTCGGCCATCCCGGCGACGATGCTCGGGGCGACGAGGAGGGTGGCGAGGCCGCCCGCGGCGTACTCGTCGCTGATCTGGCTCAGCAGCCGGGCGCGGATGATGCAGCCGCCGCGCCAGATGCGGGCCACGGTCGCGACGTCGACGTCCCAGCCGTACTCCTCGCTCGCGGCGCGGATCTGCTCCAGCCCCTGGGCGTAGGCGACGACCTTGCTCGCCCACAGCGCCTCGCGGACCTGGTCGACGAGGGCCGACCGGTCGACGTCGCCGAGCGCGCGGTCCGGCCCGGACAGGACGCCCTGGGCGGCGTCGCGGATGGCGACGTCGCCTGAGGCGGCCCGGGCGAAGACCGACTCGGCGATCGTGGAGACGGGGACGCCGAGCTCGAGGCCGGACTGGACGGTCCAGCGGCCGGTGCCCTTCTGCTCGGCGGCGTCGGTGATGACGTCGACGAGCGCACGGCCGGTCTCCGGGTCGACCCGGTCGAGGACCTCGGCGGTGATCTCGACGAGGAAGGAGTCGAGCTCGCCGGTGTTCCACTCGCGGAACACGTCGGCGACCTCTGCGGCGCTCATCCCGGCGGCCGACAGGACGTCGTAGGCCTCGGCGATGAACTGCATGTCGGCGTACTCGATGCCGTTGTGGACCATCTTGACGAAGTGGCCGGCGCCGTCGGGACCCATCCAGGCGCAGCACGGCTCCCCGTCGACCTTGGCGGCGATCGACTCGAGGATCGGTCCGAGCGCGGCATACGACTCGCGGGAGCCGCCGGGCATGATCGACGGGCCGTTGAGCGCGCCCACCTCGCCGCCCGAGATGCCGGTCCCGACGAAGTGGAGACCGAGCTCGCGCAGCCTCGCCTCGCGGCGTCGCGTGTCGGTGAACTGCGCGTTGCCACCGTCGACGACGATGTCGCCCTCGTCGAGGTGGGGCAGCAGCTCGTCGATGACGGCGTCGGTGCCGGCACCTGCCTGCACCATGATGATGATGCGCCGTGGCCGCTCGAGTGAGGACACGAACTCCTCGACCGTCTCGGCCCCGACGAAGGTGCCGTCCACGGCATACGACTCGAGGTGGGCGAGGGTGCGGGCGTGGGTGCGGTTGAAGACGGCGACGGTGTGGCCGTGCCGGGCGAGGTTGCGGGCGAGGTTGCTGCCCATGACGGCCAGGCCGACGACGCCGACGTTGGCGAGCCCGGGGATGGGTTGTGCGGTGGTCACGGCTCAGGCCTCCTTGTTCCAGCGGCGGCGCAGCGCGAACGCTGCGGACTTCGGGCGACGGTCGCGGGTGAAGGCGCCCTTCTTGTTGCCGTCGACGCGCATGATCCCGGAGGTCGTCGCGAAGTCGGCGAAGTTCCACACGTGCTCACCGACGACGGCGTCGATGGAGTCGAAGACCCGGTGGTTCATGTCGAGGTAGTCGACCTGGTACTCCTCGCTCCACGGCTGCGGGGTGAGGGAGTGGTTGCCGGAGAGCGTGTCCGCGCCGTACTCGGTGATGACGATCGGCTTGCCCTCGCTCGCCCAGCCCTGCAGCTCCTCGGTCCACGCGATCTCGGCGCCGGCGAGGTCGCCGGTGTTGACGTACCAGCCGTAGTAGCGGTTGAGCATGAGGACGTCCGCGAACTGCGAGACGCGGCACGTCCCGTGCGGCGCCAGCATGACGTTGACGAAGCCCACCGGCCGGGTGGGGTCGGCCTCACGGGCGACGTCGAACAGCGGCCGGAAGTAGTCCTCGGCACCCTGGGTGTCGGACTCGGGCTCGTTGGCGATCGACCAGACGACGACGCTGGGATGGTTCTTGTCGCGGGCGACGAGCTCCCGGATGGCCTGCGCGTGCACCTGTTGGGTGGCGTCGTTGATCGTCTCCGGCGAGTAGGTCGTGTAGCCCTGCCCGCCGAAGATGCCGCCGCCGAGGCCCATGTTGATGCCCACCGCCGCGGTCTCGTCGATGACGACGATGCCGTGCTTGTCCGCGTAGTCGAGGACGTCCTCGCTGTAGGGGTAGTGGGAGGTGCGGAACGAGTTGGCGCCGATCCAGTCGAGCAGCTCGAAGTCGTTGACGAGGTGGGCGTTGTTGTGCGCCTTGCCGATGATGGCGTGGTCCTCGTGCATGCCGAAGCCGGTGAAGTAGAACGGCTCGCCGTTGATGAGGAACTCGGTGCCGCGGACCTCGACGGTGCGGATGCCGACGTTCTGGTGGATGGAGTCACGGACCTCGCCGCCGTCGTCGACGAGCTGGACCTCGAGGTCGTAGAGGTAGCCGTCGCCGGGAGCCCAGAGGTGCACGTCGGCCACGTCGAGGGTGCCGGTCGGGCCGTCGCCCTCGGCGACGACCTCGCCCGCTGCGTCGCGGAGGACGACGTGCACGTCGAGCCCGTCCTGGTCCACCGCGTCCGCGGTCCACTGGACCGAACCGGTGGAGCCGGCGAACCCGGTCACCACGGTGAGGTCCTCGATCCGCGCCTGCGGGGTGGCCGAGAGCCAGACCGAGCGGTGCAGCCCGGCGTAGTTGAAGAAGTCGTGCCAGTACACCTGGGCCGGGCCGCTGGGCCGCTGCTCGATGACGCCGGGCGGGATGCTCTGGAAGCTCAGCGTGTTGTTGACGAGCGCGGTGACGCGGACCTCGTCGCCCGCGGTGACGAACTCGGTGATGTCGGCCTCGAACGGGGTGTAGCCGCCCTCGTGGCTGACGACCTCGTGGTCGTCGACCCAGACGGTCGCGCGGTGCGTCGCCGACTCGAAGTGGAGGACGACGCGCTGGCCGTCCCACCCGCGGGGGACGCGGACCGTCCGCTGGTACCAGATGTCACCGAAGTAGTCCTTGACGGCGGCGTCGGCGACGACGTCGTTGAAGCTGGCCGGCACGGCCATGTCGCGCGCGTCGGCGAGGGGGGCGGCGTACCACCGGGCGTCACGACCGGACGCCTCGGCGTCGAGTCGGAAGGACCAGAGGCCGTCGAGGTTCTTGCGCTCTCGGCTCGTGGTGTCCTGGGGTCGCAGCATGGGTGGTGCCTTTCGCTTGGCGGGGTCGGGGGGGGTCTGGTGTCCATTCACGCAGGCAAGGGCCGGCGCTGCCCAGTGATTGCCACGAGTTGCCACGGTCCCTAGGTTGGGCTGATGGAGCGGCGACCGACGATCTACGACGTGGCCAAGGTCGCGGGTGTCGCCGCCTCCACCGTGTCGCGGGCGTTCGCCCGCCCCGGGCGGGTCAACGCCGAGACGGCGGCACGCATCTTCGAGGCGGCGCGCGAGCTCGGCTACCGGACCACAGCGCTCCCCGGGCTGACCACCTCACGGTCCCGGACCCTGGCGCTGGTCGTCACCGACATCACCAACCCGTTCTACGCGGAGATCATCCGGGGCGCGCATGAGGCTGCGGCCGAGCTCGGCTACACCCTGAGCCTGTCGCACACCCAGGAGGACGCCGACATCGAGCGCGCCTGGATCGAGCACGAGCTGGGCACGGTCGAGGGGGTCGTCCTCGCGAGCTCGCGGATGTCGGACAGCACGATCCGCATGCTCGCCAAGCAGAAGCCGGTGGTCGTCCTCAACCGCCGCCTGCCGGAGGTGCCCTGCCTGCTCGTCGACAACGCCCGCGGGATGCGTCGGGCCCTCGAGCACCTCGGCGAGCTCGGGCACACGTCGGTGACCTACCTCGCCGGCCCCGAGGCCAGCTGGACCGACGGGATCCGGTGGCAGGCGTTGCGGGAGGCCGGGTTCGAGCTGGACATGCGGATCCGCCGGGTCGGACCGACCCAGCACCCGACGATCGACGCCGGGTTCGCCCGCGTCCGCGAGATCATGTCGCAGCCGACGACCGCGGTCATCGCCTACAACGACGTGCTGGCCATCGGCGTCATCAAGGGCCTGCGCCGGATGGGGGTCGGCGTGCCGGACGACGTCAGCGTCGTCGGCGTCGACAACATCCTGCTGGCCGAGGTCGTGGAGCCGGAGCTGACGACCGTCGCCGCGCCGCTGCGCGCGCAGGGCGAGACGGCCGTGCGCAACCTCGTCGCGATGGTGGGCGGCGCGGTGTCGTCGCGCCAGCCGCTCGTCCTGCCGGTGACGCTCGTCGTCCGCCGGTCGACCGCTCCACGCAGCCGGAAGGCGGCCTCGCCGGCACGGGTCCCGTCGGCGGCGGGACCAACGACCCTCCCCTGAGGGCGTGGCGGGCAGGAGGATCGAAGGGTCGAGAGGAGCCCGCCATGACACGCCGAGTCGACCAGATCCTGTCGTGGTACCCGTCGGACGACCGCACCACCCGCGCCAACCTGCGTCGCATCCTGTCGCAGGGCCGCACAGGGGGGTCGGGGAAGCTCGTCGTCCTCCCGGTCGACCAGGGCTTCGAGCACGGCCCCGGCCGCAGCTTCGCGCCCAACCCCGCCGGGTACGACCCCCGCTACCACGCGCGGCTCGCGATCGACGCGGGGTGCAGTGCGCACGCGCTGCCCCTCGGCGCGGCCCGTCTGGTCGCCCCCGAGTACGCCGAGGACCTGCCCCTCATCCTCAAGTGCAACAGCGCGGACGGCCTGTACGTCGGGGCCGACCCCCAGCCCGCCGTCGTGGCCGGTGTGGAGGAGGCGCTCGCGCTGCGCTGCGCCGCCGTGGGGTTCACCATCTACCCGGGCTCGGCGCACCGCAACGAGATGTACGAGCAGGCCCGGTCGCTCGCTCGTGACGCGGACGCCGCCGGGCTCCCTCTGGTCCTGTGGTCGTACCCGCGCGGCAGCGGGGTGTCCGACACCGGGCGCACCGCGGTGGACGTCGTGGCGTATGCCGCGCACCTCGCCTGCCAGCTGGGCGCCCACATCGTCAAGGTGAAGCCGCCGACCGAGCACCTCGAGTCGGAGGCCGCCCGCAGCGCCCTGGAGCGGGCGGGGGTGCCCCTGGACACGCTCGCGGACCGGGTGCGGCACGTCGTGCAGTCGGCCTTCGACGGCCACCGCATCGTCATCTTCTCGGGCGGTGCGGCCAAGGACACCGCCGCGGTGCTCGAGGAGAACCGGCAGACGGCGATGGGTGGCGGGTTCGGCACGATCATGGGCCGCAACTCCTTCCAGCGCCCCCACGACGAGGCCGTGCACCTGCTCGGCAACGTCATGGACATCCACCTGACGACCCACGCGCTCGGCCCCCGGTCGGGCGTCCACGCCGGTCAGCCGGGCTGACTCGGCCGGGTCGGCGGGCTCCCGGGACCTTGGGCCCTGAGGACGTCACCCTCGACATCGAGGGCGACGTGCTGACCATCTGCGGCGAGCGCCGCGAGGAGCAGCGGACCGAGGGGCACCACGAGGTCCACGACGGCGCCAGCAGCCGGCGCGTCCGCCTGCCACGCGACGTCGACCCGGACGGCTGACGCTCGTGGGGCAGGGTTCCCGTCCGATCCGTCAACGGAGCCGGAAGAGGACCTCGCCCGCGTTCGGTACGACGAACGTCGCGCCGTCGGCCTCGGCGGCCGCGAGGTCGACCGTGTCCGGGTCGAGGTAGCCGAGGTTGGCCTTCCGGCACTGCTCCTCGGGGATGCGGGTGGCGAGGGTGACCTTGACCCGCAGCCGTTCCTCCCCGGTCTCCGCGTCGTAGGTCCCGGCGCCGCGCAGGTGGGTCGAGTGCGCGAGCGTGCCCCAGTGCACGTGCTTGAACCGGTCCCACTGCTTCACGAAGTAGTCACGGCAGTGGTAGCCGATCTCGAGGATCTCCGGGTGGCTCGTCGAGATCTCGGTGATGTGCGGCGCGTAGAGGATGACCTCGCCGCCGTCCGCGACGACGGGTTCGAGCTTGTAGAAGCCCTTGGCGCCGGTCCAGATGTCCTCGTACATCTCCGGGATGACCGAGATGACGCGGTGCACCGGCTCGTCGAGACGGTGCACGTGGGTGGCGGCGCAGACCTGGGCGGCGCTGGCCCAGGACGAGATCGTGTCGCCGAACGAGATCGAGTGCAGGTCGAGGCTGCCGGCCTCGCCGACGACGCAGAACGCGAGCTTCTCCGCCGGGACGAGGGCGGCCCCCTCGTTGATGAGGGCCCGCACCGGGGTGACCGCCGTGGTGCCGATGATCTCGGCCGACGTGATGAGGGCACCGATCCAGTGGGAGACGTCGATGATGTCCTGCCCGGCGACCCCGGGGAAGAAGTACTTGTTTCCGCCCGAGATGCCCACCACCTCGTGCGGCAGGACCGGCCCGACGACGAGGGCGATGTCGTGCTCGACGACGGCCCGGTTGAGCAGCACGGGGACGTCCATGGTGAGGCGCCCCCCGGAGAGCTCCGCGAGCCGCGCCGCCGGGATCGTGCCGAGGTCGGCGAACGTCGACTCGTCCCACCACTCGTGGTTGACGACGGTCATGCCTGGATAGGTCTCCTCGAGCCGCCCGACCTCGTAGCCCAGGTGGGCGGCGAGGGCCTCCTCGCTCATCGGCTGGTGCGTCCCGAGCGCGATGAGCGTGGTCAGCCGCGTCGCGCGCCCGTGCAGCGCCGCGTGCACCGCGCCCATGAGCATCGGCAGCGGGCAGGTGCGGGTGCCGTCGGGGACGACGATGCAGACGCTCCTGCCGTCGACGTCCGTGTCGGCCAGGCGGTCACGGATGAACGACGTGACCTGCTCGGTCGTGAGCACGCCGTGCTCGTCGCCGATCCGGGCCGCGCGCTGGGCCGCCTCGGCGGGGGACTCCTCGGTGGTCGTCGTCATGGCATCACTCTCGCCGGGGGACCGGCGCGTGGCAAGGACGCCTGGCAACTCGTGGCAACCCGTGGACGTGCGCCGACGGGGCGCCCACGATGACGAGCATGACCTCACTCCACGCCGACCGACTGCTGCCCGCGGACCTGGGCACGCGCGACATCGCCAGGCGGCTGCATGCCGCCACCGCCGGGCTGCCGATCATCTCCCCGCACGGGCACGTGCCGCCGCAGTGGCTGGCCGAGGACACCGCGTTCCGCGACCCGACGTCCCTGCTCATCTCGCCGGACCACTACGTCTTCCGCCTCCTGCACGCGCAGGGGGTGCCGCTGGCCGACCTCGGCGTCGGCGGCGTGCCGCTGGACGAGCAGGGCGCCCGCCGCGCCTGGCGGCTGTTCTGCGAGAACTGGTCCGCGTTCCGGGGGACGTCGAGCAGGTTCTGGCTCGAGAGCGTGCTGTCCGACGTGTTCGGCCTGTCGCAGCGGCCGTCCGCCGAGTCCGCGGACGCGCTCTACGACGCCATCTCCGCAGCGCTCGCGACGCCGGAGTTCCGGCCGCGAGCGCTCGCCGAGCGGTTCGGGATCTCGGTGCTCGCGACGACCGACGACCCGACCGACAGCCTCGAGCACCACCGCGCCCTGGCCGAGGACCCCGGGTTCGCCACCCGGGTCGCCCCGACCTTCCGGCCCGACCGCTACCTCGAGCCGGCCCGCGCCGACTTCGCCGAGCTCGTCGCGGCGCTGGGGCGGGCGGCCGACGTCGACACCTCGACCTATGCCGGCTACCTCGCCGCCCTCGAGGACCGGCGCCGGTTCTTCAAGGCGCACGGCGGGGTCTCCACCGACCACAGCCACGTCGACGTCGTCACCCTGACGCTCGACCCCGCGGAGGCGCAGCGCATCTACGCCAAGGCCCTCACCGGCAAGGCCTCGGCGACGGAGGCGACGGCGTTCCGCCGACACATGCTCATGGAGATGGCGCGCATGGCGACCGAGGACGGTCTCGTCATGACCCTGCACCCGGGGGTCCACCGGGACCACCACACACCGACCGCCGACCGCTTCGGTCCCGACACCGGCCACGACATCCCCGTCGCCGTCGAGTTCACCCGGGCACTGCAGCCGCTGCTCGAGCGGTACGGGACGGCGGAGGGCTTCCAGCTCATCCTCTTCACGCTCGACGAGTCGGTCTTCAGCCGCGAGATCGCGCCGCTCGCCGGCTTCTACCCCAGCGTGTATGCCGGTGCGCCCTGGTGGTTCCTCGACGCACCCGAGGCGGTGCGGCGTTACCGCGGCGCCGTCACCGAGACCGCCGGCTTCCACCGGACGTCGGGGTTCATCGACGACACCCGCGCCTTCCTGTCCATCCCCGCCCGGCACGACATGTCCCGTCGTCTCGACGCGGCATACCTCGCCCAGCTCGTCGCCGAGCACCGGCTCGACGAGGACGAGGCCCTCGAGACCGCGGTCGAGCTCGTCACCACCATCCCGAGCCGGGCGTTCAAGCTGTGAGCGCCGACGACCGGCTGCGCCGGCTCTCGCGCGACGTCGACGGACGGCCCGCCGCGCCCGTCCGCATCGTGCACCTCGGCTTGGGCAACTTCTTCCGCGCGCACGCGGCCTGGTACACCGACCGGGCTCCCGGCGCCGACGCCTGGGGCATCGCGGCGTTCACCGGCCGCTCGCCGGCCGCCGCCGAGGCGCTGTCCGCCCAGGACGGTCTCTACACGCTCCTCGTGCGTGGTCCCGAGGGTCCCCGGCCCGAGATCGTCTCGAGCCTGTCCGCCGTGCACCCCGGCGACGACCTCGCCGCCCTGCGCGACTACTTCTCCCGCCCCGAGCTCGCCGTCGTCACGCTGACGGTGACCGAGGCCGGGTACCGACGGGCCGCCGACGGCGGTCTCGACCGGGAGGACGGCGGCGTCAGCGCCGACGTCGCCGCCCTCCTCGTCGATCCGGTGGGGGGCACCGTGACGACGACGCCGGGCCGCCTCGTCGCCGGGCTGCTCGCCCGCCGCGCCAGGGGCGCCGGAGCCCTGGCGATCGTGCCGAACGACAACGTCCCCGACAACGGGGCGATGGTCGCGCGCGTCGTCACCGACCTCGCCGACGCCGTGGACCCGACGCTGCGCGCGTGGGTCGACGACCACGTGTCCTGGGTGACGACGATGGTCGACCGGATCACGCCGCGCACCACCGACGACGACCGCGACGAGGTGCGGTCGCGCACCGGTGTCGACGACCCCGAGACCGTGCCCACGGAGCCCTACAGCGAGTGGGTCCTCGCCGGGTCGTTCCCCGGCGGGCGGCCCGACTGGGAGGCCGTCGGTGCCCGCGTCGTGGACGACGTCGCCCCGTTCGAGCAGCGCAAGCTGTGGCTGCTCAACGGCGCCCACTCGGTGCTCGCCTACGGCGCCTCGATCCTCGGCCACGAGACGGTCGCCGACGCCATCGCCGACCCCCGGGCCCGGGCGTGGGTCGAGGAGTGGTGGGAGGCCGCCTCGCGCCACCTCCGACTGCCTGCGGAGGAGGTCGCGGGCTACCGCGACGCCCTGCTGGCCCGCTTCTCCAACGCCTCCATCCGCCACCTGCTCGCGCAGATCGCCGCGGACGGCTCCCAGAAGGTCCCGATCCGCGCCGTGCCGGTCATCGCGGCCGAGCTCGCGCAGGACCGGGTCGAACCCGGCGCCACCCGGATGGTCGCGGCGTGGGTCGCCCACCTCCGCGGACACGGTGCGCCCGTCACGGACACCCGGGCCGAGATGCTCCAGGAGCTGGTCGCCGGGTCCGTGGGCGACGCCGTCGACCGGGTCCTCGGGTGGCTGGACCTCGACGCCCCGGCGCTCCACGACGTCGTCGTCGAGCAGGTCACCGAGCTCGAGTCGGCGTCCGGGTCCGGCACCTGAGCGCAACAACTGGCAACTCGTTGTCGCCACTCCCACCCCGCCGCTTCACTGGACACAACACCCCACCCCACCCGCAAGCGTTGGTATCAAAGGAGATTCAATGTCCAGTGTGACGAAGGAGGCGATCGCCCAGGAGTTCGTCGTCGAACGGCTCCCCAAGCGCTCGGTCATCGGCTACGGCTTCGGTGACTTCGCCAACAACCTGGCCTTCACGCTCAGCACCGCGTTCCTGCTCTACTACTACACCGACGTGGCCGGCCTCTCCGCCGCCTCGGTCGCGACGATGTTCTTCGTCGTCCGTCTCTGGGACGCGTTCGCGGACGTGTTCGCCGGCCGGCTCGTCGACCGCACGATGACCCGGATGGGCAAGTTCCGCCCGTTCATCCTCTTCGGCGCGGTCCCGCTGCTCTTCCTCAGCTACCTCACCTTCCACGTCCCCGCGTCGCTCGAGCAGGGCCAGAAGCTGCTGTACGCCTACGCCACCTACGCCGTCCTCGGGCTGGTCTACTCGCTCGTCAACATCCCCTACGGCTCCCTCGCCTCGGCGATGACCCAGTCGGTCAACGAGCGGGCCAAGCTTGTCGCGTCGCGCTTCTTCGGCGGCGCCCTCGGCGGCATCGTCCTCACCTACATCATCGCGCCCCGCATATCCGGCCTGCGCGAGGAGAAGAAGACCCTCAGCTCGGCCGAGTACCAGGAGAAGGTGCAGACCATCTTCACGCAGACCACGCTGCTCTTCATCGTCCTCGGGAGCCTCGCCTACGCGGTCACCTGGTACTTCTGTCGCGAGCAGGTCGTCCGCACCCAGCCGCGGGTGACCCTGCGCGAGACCTGGGACACCCTCAAGGGCAACAAGCCGCTCGGCTACCTCTGTGCGGCGAGCTTCTTCTACCTCATCGGCCTCTTCGCGGTCGGCGGGGCGTCGGTCTACTACGCGCAGTACGTCCTCGGCGACATCAAGTGGGTCGGACCCATCACCCTCGTCAACAGCGGCATCTCCATCCTCGCCGCCCCGTTCATCCCCTGGCTCGTCAACCGCTACGGCAAGAAGGCGCTCTTCCAGTACTGCGGCGTCTTCACCATCGTCGGCGGCCTGGCCCTCTTCTTCACCCCTGCCGGCGCGGTCATCCCGGCACTGATCTTCCTCGGCGTCAAGGGCATCGGCGCCGCGCTCATCAACACGCTGATGTTCGGCCTCGAGGCCGACACGGTCGAGTACGGCGAGTGGACGTCCGGCAAGCGCGCGGAGGGCACCACGTACGCCCTGTTCTCGTTCACCCGCAAGATCACGCAGTCGGTCGGCGGGGCGCTCGGCGCCGCGGCGCTGGCCTGGGGCGGCTACCTGTCCGCCACTCCGGACATGCCGAACCCGATCCAGCCCGAGACCGCCGTCACGGCGATCCGCGCCACGATGGGGCTCATCCCGGCACTGGCGGCCCTCATCGCGATGATCATCTTCTGGAAGTACCCCCTCACGGACCAGCGCTTCAAGGAGATCCGCAACGAGACCGAGCTGCGCAAGCGTCAGGAGGGGCACCTCATCGCCCCCGACGGCCACGTCCTCGACTGACGCCCGAGAGACCACACCCCGTCGACCGGCCCCACGGCATCCCCGTGGGGCCGGTCCCGTCCCACCACGAGCAAGGAGTGACAGGATGCGTCACGTGCAGGACGACCCGAGGTTCGGCCCCGACGACGCAGGCGTCGCGGCGGTCCGTGCGGCCCTGGCGCTCCACCACCGCATCGGCATCGCCTACTCCGGCGGCGTCGACTCGGCCACCCTCCTCGCCCTCGCCGCGCTCGAGCTCGGACCGACGCGCGTCGTGGCGCTGCTCGGCGTCTCGCCCAGCCTCGCCGCCGACGAGCGGACGGCCGCCCACGAGGTCGCGTCCTTCATCGGGGTGCCGGTGGTCGAGGTGCGGACCCACGAGGGTGACAACCCGGCATACCAGCGCAACGGCCCGGACCGCTGCTTCCACTGCAAGGACGAGCTGTTCAGCCGGATCGACGACACCGTCGTCGCTGTGCACCGCCTCGACGCGGTGGCCTACGGCGAGAACGCCGACGACGCCCAGCGGCCGGACCGTCCCGGGTCGCGGGCGGCGGCGGAGCACCGGGTGCTGCGGCCGCTCGCCGACGCCCGCCTCGACAAGGCGGCGGTGCGCCGCATCGCCCACGTCCTCGAGCTGCCGTGCGCCGACAAGCCGGCCGCACCGTGCCTCGCGTCGCGGATCCCGCACTTCGAGGAGGTCTCCCCCGAGAAGCTGGCCCAGGTCGAGGCGGCGGAGGCTGGCCTGCGCTCGCTCGGCTTCGCCGACTGCCGGGTGCGCCACCACGGCGACGTCGCGCGCATCGAGCTGGTGCCCACCGACATCCCTCGCGCGACGGAGCCCGGCCTGCGCGAGCAGGTCGAGGACGTGGTGCGCTCCGCCGGCTTCCGGTTCGTCGCGGTCGACCTCGCGGGCATCCAGTCCGGGGCCTTCACCCTGCCGCTGGTGGCGGCGACCCGTGGCTGACGGGTCGGACTGGGAGCCCGGCGAGGCCCTGCGAGGCATCGCCGAGCTCGACCTCGACCGTGCCTCACGCCGGGGCTACCCGGAGGCCGTCTACTGCGAGGGCAAGACGGCCGAGCAGGTCGGCGCGATCGCCACCGAGGTCGGCGCCCGCGGGGCGCGGACGCTCTTCACCCGGGCCGGTCCGGAGCACGCCGAGGCCGTCCTCGCCCAGCTGCCCGACGCCGCCCACGACGCCACCGCCCGGCTGCTGGCCTGGCCCGCCGAACCGCCCGAGCCGACGGGGGGAGACGTGCTCGTCGTCGCCGCCGGGACCTCGGACCTGCCCGTCGCCACCGAGGCCCTGCTCGTCGCGCGGCACCTCGGCCGCCGTGCCGAGATCGTCGTCGACGTCGGAGTGGCCGGACTCCACCGGATCCTGTCGCGCCTGGACCGGCTGAGGTCCGCGCGCGCCATCATCGTCGTGGCCGGCATGGACGGTGCCCTGCCGGGCGTGGTGGCAGGGCTCGTGTCCGCCCCGGTCATCGCGGTGCCGACGTCGGTCGGGTACGGCGCCGCCTTCGAGGGACTCGCACCCCTGCTCACCATGCTCAACAGCTGCGCACCCGGGGTCGCCGTGGTCAACATCAACAACGGCTACGGCGCAGGCCACCTGGCCGCGCAGATCGCCGAGCCGCACGGACCCTGACGGACTCACCAGCACCTTTGCGTGATCGCTCGGGGTGGATGTCACACTGACGTTGCCGCGGACGGTGACCCAGTCGTGCGCGGCCTGCTGATGCCCTGGGTCCGCTCGGATCAGGAGGTGGGCGAGTGCTGAACTCGACGCTGCTCATGTCGTCGGCCCACTACTTCGGCAACGACCACAAGCTCAACCCGTACTACGAGGACGGCGCCACGGTCGACACGGCCAAGGCCGAGATCGAGCACCGCGGCATCATGGACGCGCTCCACCGCGCCGGCGCCGAGATCGTCACCGTCGACGCTCCGCCCACGAGCCAGGACGGCGTCTACACCGCCAACTGGGCCCTGGTGCGCGACGGTCGGGCGCTCATGGCGACCCTTCCGCCCTCGCGCCAGTCCGAGGAGGCGTGGGCCAAGGACAGGCTCACCGAGCTCGGCTACCGGATCGAGCACCTGCCGCAGCCGTGGCGGTTCAGTGGCCAGGGCGACGCCCTCGTCTGTGGCGACCTCGTGTTCTGCGGCGCCGGCTACCGCTCGGACGAGGCGGCGCTGGAGTATGCCGCCCACCACTTCGGACTCGAACGCATCCAGCTCCAGACGCTGCCGCTCCTCGACGACGCCGGCCGCCCGGTCACCAACGTCGTCAGTGGCTGGCCCGACAGCTACTGGTACGACATCGACCTCACCCTCGCGGTGCTGCGCGAGCCGGACTCGACGAGCAAGGGCCTCATCGCCTACTGCCCCGAGGCGTTCACGCCCGAGAGCCGCGCGATCCTCGCAGGCCTCGACGCGGTCGACACCATCGAGATCGACGAGCGGGAGGCCAGTGACGCCTTCGCCTGCAACCTCGTCTCGACCGGGACCACGGTCGTCATGAGCGACCAGGCGCCGCTGCTGCGCGCCGACATCGAGAGCGCCGGGCTGTCCGTCATCACCCCGCACGTCGACGAGCTCGCGAAGGGCGGCGGCTACATCCGCTGCACGTCCCTCTGGATCTGAGCGTCAGGGCCGCTGGGCGGTTGCCCGGGCGTGGCGCTGGTGCAGGCGGTCGCGCACCTCGTCCGGGGTGTAGGCGCGGCGCTTCCGCTCGTTGCGCGCGGCGACCGCTCCCGTCGCGACGACGGAGACGACGCCGGCCAGCCCGAGAAGCTTCCACCAGTTCGGCTGCATGCCGGCAGCGTATGCCGGTCACGCGGCATACGCTGCGGGCATGCCTTCGACGCCCCGACCCGGCGGACTCTCGCTCGACGAGGCGGTCGACCTCACCCGCACCGGTGACGTCTGGATCTTCAGGGGCCGCTCGGTCGCCGACCGGGCCATCCGGGCTGCGACCAACGCGCCGGTCAACCACGTCGGGATGGCCGTCGTCCTCGAGGACCTTCCGCCGCTGATGTGGCACGCCGAGCTCGGCAAGTCGCTCCAGGACGTGTGGACCGGCGACCACCACCGCGGGGTCCAGCTGCACGACCTGCGAGCGGCGGTGACCCGCTGGCAGGAGACCTACGACCAGCGGGCGTGGCTGCGCCAGCTCACGCCCGAGGTGGGGGAGGAGCAGGAGGACGCGGTGCTCCGGTGCGTCGCCCGCCTCGACGGGGTCTCGTTCCCGTCGACGGGGCGGCTCGCGTGGCGCTGGCTCAGTGGTCGCGACGGCCACGTCTCCCGCAAGGACCTCGACCTCAAGGCGCTGCGGCCCGAGGTCGCCTACTGCGCCGAGGTCGTCGCGCTGACCTACGAGGAGATGGGGCTGCTCCACCCGGATGCGCCGATGAACTGGTACGACCCGGGGACGTTCTGGAGCGGCGACTCGCTGCCCCTCGTGCCGGGCTGGGACCTCGGCCTGGAGATCGCCGTGCACCGATCCGGTGGTTCGCCGCGTGAGTGACTTCGCTTGTGCGACAACGGGATTGGTTGTGGACAACTCTTGTCTGCGAACGTGCGTTCGAGTAGAATCGGGGTATGGATCTCGGGGCGGTGAAGGTGGCGTTGACGGAGCTGTACGCCGCCGTCGCGGCGCCCGCGGACGAGGGTGG